>NZ_LZKQ01000046.1 GCF_001668675.1 Mycobacterium asiaticum
CAAGACGCCGCCGCCATGTACAGCTACGCCGGCGCCTCCGCCGCCGCAACCACACTGACACCCTTCACCCAACCACCCCGCATACGGCACCGCCGCAGCCGCCATCGCCGACGCCGCCGCACCCTGCCACACCTGATCCACCAACGACCCCGTCACCGACGCAAACGACTCCGCCGCCAACCCCAACTCATCAGCCAACCCCGCCCACGCCCCCGCAGCCGCCAACATCGGCGCCGAACCCGCACCAGAAAACAGCCGCAACGAATTGATCTCCGGCGGCAATACCGAGAAACTCATCTCCCAGCGCCCCTCCTTTGACGGGTTATCTCATCCGCGCGATCGGGCGTTACGGACGGGCTACCGCACACCACCACTACGGACCATAGGGCGGGCGATCACCAAATCCCCGGATTTACGAAGTGGGGCACCGTGTCGCGAAATGGAGGGGTCGCGCGGCCTTCGAGGACGCGCGCGGCCTAGCCACCTTTCAGGCGCACGGCCAAGTAGTCGGCGACCTTGTCGATCGTGATGCGTTCCTGCGTCATGGCGTCGCGTTCCCGCACCGTCACGGAATCGTCTTCCAACGAGTCAAAGTCCACCGTCACGCAGTACGGAGTGCCAATCTCGTCCTGCCGTCGGTAGCGCCGGCCGATCGCTCCGGCATCGTCGAAATCGATGTTCCAGGATTTGCGCAATTCGGCGGCCAGGTCGCGGGCCTTGGGACTGAGGTCGGCGTGCCGGGACAGCGGCAGCACCGCGGCTTTGACCGGCGCGAGGCGGGGGTCCAATCGCAGCACCGTGCGCTTGTCCATGCCCCCCTTGGCGTTGGGCGCCTCGTCCTCGGTGTAAGCGTCGATGAGAAACGCCATGAACGAGCGGGTGAGTCCGGCTGCGGGCTCGATCACGTACGGCGTGTAGCGGGTGTCGCTGGCCTGATCGTAGAACGACAACTCGGTCCCGGAATGCTTTGAGTGCGTGGACAAGTCGAAGTCGGTGCGGTTCGCCACACCTTCCAGCTCGCCCCACGGGTTGCCCACGAAGCCGAACTTGTACTCGATGTCGACGGTGCGGTCGGAGTAGTGCGACAGCTTGTCCTTCGGGTGCTCGTAGAGCCGCAGGTTCTCCGGATTGATGCCGAGGTCGATGTACCACTGCTGCCGGGTGTCGATCCAGTACTGATGCCACTCTTTGGCCGTCGACGGCTCGACGAAGAACTCCATCTCCATCTGCTCGAACTCGCGGGTGCGGAAGATGAAGTTGCCGGGAGTGATCTCGTTGCGGAAGCTCTTGCCGATCTGGCCGATACCGAACGGCGGCTTCTTGCGGGAGGTCGTCACCACGTTGGCGAAGTTGACGAAGATGCCCTGGGCGGTTTCCGGCCGCAGGTAGTGCAGCCCCTCCTCGGTCTCGATCGGCCCGAGGTAGGTCTTGAGCATCATGTTGAATTCGCGCGGCTCGGTCCACTGGCCGGGTTCGCCGGTCTCCGGGTCGCGGATGTCGGCCAGCCCGTTCGGTGGCGGGTGCCCGTGCTTGGCCTCGTACGCCTCGATGAGGTGGTCGGCCCGGTAGCGCTTGTGCGTGATCAGCGACTCGACCAGGGGGTCGTGGAACACCTCGACGTGGCCGGATGCCACCCATACCTCGCGCGGCAGGATGATCGACGAGTCGAGTCCGACGACATCGTCGCGGCCGGTCACGACGGCACGCCACCATTGCCGCTTGATGTTCTCTTTGAGCTCAACCCCGAGCGGACCGTAGTCCCACGCCGACTTGGTACCCCCGTAGATCTCGCCGGAGGGAAAGACGAAGCCGCGGCGCTTGGCCAGGTTGACGACGGTGTCGATGACGGACGCCACGGGGTGGTGCGCTCCCTTCGAAGAAGATGGCCGTACAGATGACCCGAGTGGACAGCGGTAACCGTTGCCCGCAAATCATCAGTCATGGTAGCGATCACTGCCACGCTCTTTGACATGCATCATCATGCATGTGACAGTGGAGGTCAGCCGCGGACATCGCATCGGCACTCCGAAGCGGTGCGATTCTCCTCCGAACTCCTTGAGGTGGTGACTCAAAACGGTGACGTCGCCGTCGACTCCTACCGCCGCCGAAGACGATTTGGTCGGTCTCCACGACCACGGGGCCGGTGATTTCGCCGACCATCCCGCATATCCCGCGCCGCCGCCGCGGGAGATCCTCGACGGTGCCGGCGAATTGCTGCGGGCGCTGGCCGCGCCGGTGCGGATCGCTATCGTGTTGCAGCTACGCGAGTCCCAGCGCTGCGTACACGAGCTGGTCGACGCGCTGGGGGTTCCGCAACCGCTGGTGAGCCAGCACCTGAAGATCCTCAAGGCCGCCGGCGTGGTGTCCGGCGAACGGTCCGGCCGGGAAGTGCTGTATCGGCTCGCCGACCATCACCTGGCCCACATCGTGGTCGATGCGGTGGCGCACGCCGGCGAGGACACCCCGTGACCGGTGCGAGCGTCCGTTCCACCCGGCAGCGGGCGGCGGTCTTCACCCTGCTGGAGACATTGGACGACTTCCGGTCGGCGCAGGAATTGCACGACGAGCTGCGTCGGCGTAACGAGAACATCGGCCTGACCACGGTGTACCGCACGCTGCAGTCGATGGCCGCGGCGGGGATGGTCGACACGCTGCGCACCGACACCGGGGAATCGGTCTACCGCCTGTGCTCGGAGCACCACCATCACCACCTGGTGTGCCGCAGCTGTGGCTCCACCATTGAGATCGGCGACCACGAGGTCGAGACGTGGGCCGCCGAGGTCGCCGCCAAGTACGGCTTCACCGACGTCAGCCACACCATCGAGATTTTCGGAACCTGCTCCGACTGCCGGTGACTTAGCTGGTCAGCTCTTCGCGGATCCGGGCACCGGTGTCCAGCACCAACAGGATCAGGGTGCGCAACGCGTCGTCGGTCAGCCCCGCGCCGGGGAAGTTGTACCGCAGCATGACGTCGCCCGTCTTCTTGGCTTTGGTCCCCTTCTCCAGCAGAGTCACCGAGCCGAAGTTCGCGTCCCGCGCCTCCTTGGCCACCAGATCGCTGACCTTTTTGTTCAGCGGCAGATCCCACGCCAGTACCTGTGTGAGCGACACCAGGTCGAGATCCTCGGCGATGGTCACCACCCGCAGCGAGGCGAACGTGCCGTTATGCCGAACCGTCAGCGCGCCGTCGGGTTCTTGGTCGACGGGAAGGACCTCGCCGAGGATCGAGGTGAGCCGGTCCTGCAGGGAGGCCACTAGGCGCTCCCGAACCGGCGATTGCGCGACGCGTACTCCTCGCAGGCCGCCCACAAGTCCCGGCGGTCGTAGTCGGGCCACAATTTGTCCTGGAAGATGTACTCAGCGTAGGCCGACTGCCACAGCATGAAGTTGCTGGCCCGCTGCTCCCCCGAGGTCCGCAGGAACAGGTCCACATCGGGTATGTCGGGTCGCTGCATGTGCCGGGAGATCGTCGACTCGTTGACCCGGTCGGGGTTGAGCTTGCCCGCCGCGACCTCGTGGGCGATCCGCCGGGTGGCTTCGGCGATCTCGGTGCGGCCGCCGTAGTTGACGCAGTAGTTGATGGTGATGACGTCGTTGTTCTTCGTCACTTCCTCCGCGACCGCGAGTTCGTTGATGACGCTGCGCCACAGCCGCGGCGCCGAGCCCACCCACCGGATCCGGACGCCCATCTCGTTGAGGATCGCCCGCCGGCGCCGCACCACGTCGCGGTTGAACCCCATCAGGAACCGGACCTCCTCGGCGGAACGCTTCCAGTTCTCCGTCGAGAAGGCGTAGAGACTGAGCCATTTGATGCCGAGTTCGACTGCGCCGCAGGCGATGTCGATCACAACGGCCTCGCCCATCTTGTGCCCCTCGGTGCGGCGCAGCCCGCGCTGGGTGGCCCACCGGCCGTTGCCGTCCATCACGATGGCCACATGGTTGGGCAACTGGTCGGCCGGGATCCGCGGGGCGACGGCCTTGGAGGTGTGCTGCGGCGGACGGCGTGGTCCCCCGTCGGGTGCGGGCGGTAGCTGCGGGAAGACGACAGGCCACGTCGACTTGTCGGGGAAGGTCGGATAGTCGTCGGGCGCCGGGGGGAGCTGCGGGAAGTCGCTGGACTTCAGCTGTCGCTCGGCCTTTCTAGCCACACTCCGTATCCTGCCCGATCGGCTCAGCACGAAGGTCGGCAACCGAACGATCGGCGTGGTAGACCCGCTCCACCAGCGGCAGCGTCTTGAGCTGGCGCTCCAGATGCCATTGCAGGTGTGCGGCCACCAAACCGCTGACGTACCCGCGGTGTGACTGTGGTGCCCGCTCGGCGGTCTCCCAGTCGCCGTCGTGCAGGGCGGACATCAGGTCCAGCACGCCCAACGGCGGCGTGGTGGCTCCGGCCGGACGGCAATGGGTACAGACGCTGCCCCCGGCGGCGATGTGGAACGCGCGATGCGGACCGGGTGCCGCGCAACGGGCGCACTCGGTCAGTGCCGGCGCCCACCCGGCGGTAGCCATGGCGCGCAGCAGGTAGGCGTCCAGCAACAGATCGCGAGGCCGGCGGCCATCCGCGACCGCCCGCAACGCACTCACCGTGAGCCGGTGCAGCGCGGGTGCGGGGGCCCGCTCCTCGCCGGCCAGCCGTTCGGCGGTCTCGAGCATCGCGCAACCGCACGTGTAACGGCCGTAGTCGCTGACGATGTCGGTGGCGAACGCATCGATCGAGACGACCTGGGTGACGATGTCGAGGTTGCGACCGGGATGCAGTTGCGCGTCGATGTGCGCGAACGGCTCCAGGCGCGCGCCGAATTTGCTGCGGGTGCGCCGCACTCCCTTGGCGACCGCACGGACCAGCCCATGGTCTCGGGTCAGCAGGGTGACGATTCGGTCGGCTTCGCCAAGCTTGTGCTGACGCAGCACAACAGCCCGGTCTCGATACAGCCGCATCAGCATATTTTTGCACCCCGCCGCGACATCGCGCGTATCCGCGCCGATAGTCTCGTACCCCGTGGTTGGCGCTTCTAGGTCCACTTCTGGGGTCGATTCCGGCTCCAGTAAACGGCGCTTGCCCACGTTAACCGACCTGCTTTATCAGTTGGCGACCAAACGGGTGACGGCCGCCGAACTGGCGCGCCGTTCGCTGCACGCCATAGATGTGAGCCAGTCCACACTCAATGCCTTCCGGGTGGTGCTCACCGAGTCGGCGCTGGCCGACGCCGCGGCGGCCGACCGGCGACGCGCGGCCGGCGACACCGCGCCGCTGCTGGGCATCCCGATTGCGGTCAAGGACGACGTCGACGTTGCTGGAGTGCCCACCGCGTTCGGCACCGACGGGTACGTCCGGCCCGCCACGCAGGACAGCGAGGTCGTCCGCCGGCTGAAGGAGGCCGGCGCGGTGATCGTCGGCAAGACCAACACCTGCGAACTGGGTCAATGGCCATTCACCAGCGGCCCCGGCTTCGGCCACACCCGCAACCCGTGGTCGCGTCGGCACACGCCGGGCGGTTCCTCGGGCGGCAGCGCCGCCGCGGTGGCCGCCGGCCTGGTGACCGCCGCCATCGGCTCCGACGGCGCGGGCAGTGTGCGCATCCCGGCGGCATGGACCCACCTGGTGGGCATCAAGCCGCAGCGCGGCCGCATTTCCACCTGGCCGCTGCCCGAGGCGTTCAACGGCATCACCGTCAACGGGGTGCTGGCCCGCACGGTCGCCGACGCGGCGCTGGTGTTGGACGCGGCGTCCGGCAACGTGGAGGGCGACCTGCACAAACCGCCACCGCTCACCGCATCCGACTACGTCGGCATTGCGCCCGGCCCGTTGAAAATCGCACTGTCGACCGGGTTTCCGTACACCTTCTTCCGGGCCAAGTTGCATCCCGAGATCCTGGCCGCGACCCAGAAGATGGGTGAACTGCTGGAGCTGCTCGGCCACACCGTGGTGAAGGGCAACCCCGACTACGGACTGCGGCTGTCGTGGGACTTCCTGGCGCGGTCCACGTCCGGGTTGTGGGCGTGGGAGGAACGGTTGGGCGACGGCGTCAACTGGGACCCGCGCACCCTGTCGAATATGCGCACCGGTCATATGCTTTCGCAGGCCACGCTGCGCAGCGCGCGTCGCCACGAGGCCGCCGACCAGCAGCGGGTTGGCTCGATCTTCAACATCGTCGACGTCGTGCTGGCACCGACCACCGCACAGCCACCCCCGCAGGTGCGGGCCTTCGACCGGCTGAGCGGCATCGGCACCGACCGCGCGATCATCGCCGCGTGCCCGTACACCTGGCCGTGGAACGTGCTGGGTTGGCCGTCGATCAACGTGCCGGCGGGCTTCACCTCCGACGGCTTGCCGATCGGCGTGCAGCTGATGGGACCGGCCAACAGCGAGGGCATGCTGATCTCGCTGGCCGCCGAGCTCGAAGCGGTCAGCGGCTGGGCCGCCAAGCAGCCCGAGGTGTGGTGGAACACCGGTAACAGCACGCCGCCGATTCACAGCGTACCGTTGCCCCGACACTGAGCTTTCGGGGATTTGGCCAAGCGGGCCAAGGTGTTTCGCGTGGGGTCCGTTTGCCGTTCTGCACATCGGGTAGAGGACGACGGTGAAAGCTCAGCCTTCGGTGGACCTCGACGAGATCGCCCGTGACCGGTTCGGCTGGGAAAGCCTGACCGATGAGCAACGGGAGGCGATGCGCGCGGTTCTGCGGCGCCGGGACGTGCTGGCCGTGCTGCCCACCGGATCCGGAAAGTCGGGCATCTACCAACTTCCGTCGCTGTTGACCGAGGGCGCGACGCTGGTCGTGTCGCCGCTCATCGCGTTGCAGCAGGACCAGATCGCCGCGCTCGAACACCGTGCCGCCGGTGTCGCCGTCGCCGTCAACTCGGGACTGAGTCCGGCTGAGGAGCAACGCAGTTGGGAATTGATCGACCAGCGCCGCGCGGATTACATTTTCGTATCCCCCGAACAACTGGCCAACGATGACGTGGTCAAACGACTCAGCCGGGCCAAGCTATCGCTGCTCGTCGTCGATGAGGCGCATTGCGTTTCGGCCTGGGGACACGACTTTCGTCCCGACTATCGTCGCCTGGCGGACGTATTTGCCCGGCTGGGTCCGTCGATTCCGATCATCGCGCTGACCGCCACGGCATCCGTGGTGGTACGACGCGACATCGTGGACCGGCTCGGTTTGCGTGACCCCGCAATCATCGTCGGCAGTTTCGACCGTCCGAATCTGCGGCTGCGGGTCGAACGGCACACCGACGCCGACCGCAAGCGTGCGGCCGTCCTGGATGCCATACCGGAGATGCAGGGTCCGGGGTTGCTGTACGTGGCGACCCGCAAAGAGGCCGCGGAATACGCTGAGGCATTGCGCGACAGGGGTGTTCGAGCTGCCGCATACCATGCCGGCCTCTCGGCCGACCAGCGCGAGGCGGTACACGCCGGTTTTCACGATGACGAATTCGACGTGGTCGTGGCGACATCGGCGTTCGGCATGGGAATCGACAAGCCCAACGTGCGCTTCGTGGCACACGCTTCGATCCCCGACTCGCTGGACAGTTACTACCAGCAGATCGGCCGTGCCGGACGCGACGGCGCCGACGCGGCGGCGTTGCTGTTCTACCGCGCCGAAGATCTCGGGCTGGCACGGTTTTTCACCTCCGGGCGACCCGACGAAGGGCTACTTCGGTCGGTATTCGGCGCGCTGGACAAGGCACGGCCGATGAAGCTCAAGGCGTTGCGCCGCTCGCTCGGCACGCGGGGCCGCAAGCTCACCAACGCCGTCAACCTCCTCGAGGAATGCGATGCCATCCGCGCTACCCGCAAGGGGTTCGTAGCGGCCCGCCTTTCCACCAAACGGGCGGTGGCGCTGGCGCTGCAGGAGGCCGGACTGCGTGAACGAGTGGATCTGAGCAGGGTGGACATGATGCGCGGCTACGCCGAAACGCAATACTGCCGAAGGGTTTTCCTGTTGTCTTACTTCGGCGAGTCATACTCCGGCGGGTGCGGCAACTGCGATGCCTGCGCGGACGGACTCAGCGAGGGCGGTGCCGGGCGCCCGGCTATTGCGGTTGGCACCGACGTGGAGCATCGGCAATGGGGCCACGGCATGGTGATCGGCGGTGAAGAGGAACGCGTCACGGTGCTGTTCGACGAATTCGGTTACCGGACACTGTCGATGGCAGCGGTCCGCGAACATGGGCTGCTCGAGGTGAATAGTCCGGTCGCCGAGCCGGCGTAATCTCCGACCCGGCGCCGCTGGGGCTCACTCGATCTGGGGATCCGGTGGATTGTCCTGCGAGCGGCCGGTGACCGCGTCCCGGACGTGGTCCATCACCGCCGCACCCATTCCCATTGTCTTGAGCACAGTCGAATTGGGCGGGGTGTTCGGGTGGGGCCGGGTGGGCGCCATCTTCTTGGCCGCCTCCAGCTTGGAGCCGATCTTCTCGAGCTCGTCACGGCTCAGGGCGTTCTCTACCTGTGGCCACACGACATCCTGCTCGTAGGCAATGTGCTCCCGGCCGAGGGCGATGAATTCCTGTAGCGCCTCGTGGTAATCCGGGTCGCCCGGCTTACCGTCTTCGAGTCGTTGCAGCAGCTTCTTGCCGGCCTGTTCTTGCTCGACCGCTTTGTCGGCGATCGAGTCACCGATCGCGTCACGCACCGCCGGCCAGAAGAACTGCTCCTCGATGGCTTCGTGCTGCGACTCGGCGATGATGAGGTTGTTCACCACCGTCTCCAGTCCACTGGCCTCGGCCCCACTGCCCGACGGCGCTCCATCGAGCGTCTCGAACAGGCCGAGCACACTCTTGTGGTCCTGGCGAAGAAACGTTAAAGCGTCCATAACTACCTTCCGATTTGGGCTGTATCGGTGGACCTGTGGTACCCGAGCACCCCACATTCAAACGGTTCGCCGCGGATGCGAAACCGGCTTACACGAAACGAAATTCGTCGGCTATGAGCTAGCGGTGCGTTCGCGAAAGGTATTGCGGTAACTCTGCGGCGACACCCCTGCCGCCCGGCGGAACTGGTCGCGGAAATTGGTTGTGGAGGCGAAACCCACGCGGCGCGAGATGCTTTCGATCCCGTCGTCGGTTGCCTCGAGCAGTTCCTGTGCGTGCCTGATCCGAACGCCGTTGACCCACTGCATGGGTGTTTGCCCCGTCTCGCGTTTGAAACTGCGATTCAATGTCCGCACGCTGGTGGCGGCGCGCCGGGCAAGCTCGTCGAGGGTCAGTGGTAGGTGGGCGTTGTTCTCGATCCAGGCCAGGACACCGTCCAGTTCGGTGTTGGCCTGCTGGCGATTCCGGACGATGAATTGCGCTTGACCGCCGGTGCGGT
Organism: Mycobacterium asiaticum; assembly: GCF_001668675.1. GTDB lineage: Bacteria > Actinomycetota > Actinomycetes > Mycobacteriales > Mycobacteriaceae > Mycobacterium > Mycobacterium asiaticum_D. The sequence continues at coordinate 9,320 of NZ_LZKQ01000046.1, forward strand.
GCAGCGGGGCGACCGCCAGCCGCGCAGTGTGGGCTGCAACGGCCGAGCCGTAGTCGCGGGAGATCATGTGCAGGCACAGGTCCAGGCCGGCGGACGCGCCTGCCGAGGTGAGGATCTGGCCTTCGTCGACGTACAGCGCGTCGGCGTCTAGCCGGACGCTTGGATAGGCCGCCGCGAAGGCTTGGGCCGCCATCCAGTGCGTGGTCGCCCGTTTGCCGTCCAGGATTCCCGCGGCGGCCAGGGTGAATGCCCCACTGCAGATGGATGCGATTCGGGTTCCGTTGCCGTAGGCGGCCTTCAGCGCGACCACGACGTCGTCGCGCACCGCCCGGCTGACGTCATGGCGACCCGGTACGACGATGGTGTCGGCGTGTGCCAGCTCCGCCAGGCCGTACTTGGTGCTGATTCCGATCGCTCCCGCGGCGACAACGGGTTCGCAGCCACACACCCGTATCCGGTAGCCCGGTTCGCCCGTGGCCAGCCGCGCATGGCCGAAGGTCTCTAGCGCGATGGCCAGATCGAACGCGATCACGTCCGGTTCGGCCAGGACGGCTATCGCGTGCACAGTATGGCAATATACCGCCGAATCGTGGCTATCCTGCCACTGTTCTGGGTACGCCCGATCGGTTTCCATTGAGCGCATGCTGGTGCAGATCGTGCTCTACGACGGTTTCGACCCGTTCGATGTGATCGGGCCCTTCGAGGTCTTCGCCGCCGGCAGCGACTATCTCGGTGGTGACCTGGACGTGCGGCTCGTGTCTGCGGAGGGGCCACGCCGCGTCGTCAGCGGCACCCGCGGTCTGGAATTGGCCGCCACCGCGGCGCTCGATCCGACGCTGGATGGGTGCGTCCTGGTGCCCGGTGCCAGCGGACCGGTTGCGGTCGACCCCGACGAGGGTGTCGAGACCATCCCAGTGCTGCTCGCGCGGGCCGCCCAGTCGGAGCTGGGCACGTTACTGCAGAAGGCCCTTGACAATTCGGCCGTGACGGTCGCGGGGGTGTGCGGCGGCTCGGTGATCATGGCGATGGCGGGCCTGATCGAGGGACGGCACGCGGTGACCCATCATCTGGGCCTGGACCTGCTGGACGCGGCCGGGGTGCACGCGGTGTCGGCCCGGGTGGTCGACGACGGCGATCTGGTCACCGCCGGCGGGGTGACATCGGGGTTGGACCTGGGCCTGTACCTGCTGGACCGGTGGTACGGGCCGCGGATCGCCCTTGCCGTCGAGAAACTCTTCGAGTACGAGCGGCGGGGCACCGTGTGGCGCAATGCCGGCCGGGTACCGGTGGAGGCATAGCGTGGACATCGACGGTGACTGGGACGTGGCGATCAAGACGCCGATCGGCACCCTGGGGGTGCAGTACGTCTTCACCCGCGGGCCGGACGGTCTCGCCGGCACCGCCACCTACAAGGATGAAACGGTCGCGCTGCGGGATCTTTCGCTTGTCGACGCGGAAGGTGGCAGCCGGTTGACCTGGCGGCAATCTGTCAGCAAGCCGATGCGGCTCAATCTGTCCTTCGATGTGGTGTTCGACGGCGACGTCATGACCGGGCACTCGCGTGCCGGGCGGCTGCCGCGCTCCGCGGTGACCGGCCGCCGCCGTGGTGCGTGAGCTTTTGCTCGTCGAGCGTGCGGCTTATGGCGGCGCGGAGGCCGATTCGCCTACGTAGGCCCACACTCGACGCACCCGCTAAAAACCCAAGCGCCCAAGCTGTTTGGGGTCGCGCTGCCAGTTTTTGGCGACCTTCACCCGCAGATCCAAGTAGATCTTGGTGCCGAGCAGCTTCTCGATCTGGTTGCGCGCCGCGGTACCCACCTCGCGCAGCCGGGACCCGCCCTTGCCGATCACGATGCCTTTCTGGCTGTCCCGCTCGACATAGAGCACGGCATGCACGTCGATCAGATCGTCGCGCCCCTCGCGGGGGTTGACTTCGTCGATCACGACGGCCAGCGAATGCGGCAGTTCGTCGCGCACCCCTTCGAGGGCGGCCTCGCGGATCAGCTCGGCCATCAACACCTCTTCGGGCTCGTCGGTCAGCTCACCGTCGGGGTAATACGCCGGGCCCGGCGGCAGTGCCGCGGCCAGCACGTCGGTCAACACGTCGACCTGCGCGCCGGACACCGCCGACACCGGCACGATTTCAGCGGCATTGGCGACCAATTCGCTGACCGCGACCAGCTGGGCGGCCACCCGGTCTTTAGGCACCTTGTCGATCTTGGTGACGATCGCGACCAGGGTGGTCTTCGGGGCGACCGCCCGGATCTGGTCGACGATCCAGCGGTCTCCGGGACCGATCGCCTCGTCGGCCGGGATGCACAAACCGATGACGTCGACCTCGCTGTAGGTGTCGCGGACCAAGTCGTTGAGGCGCTTGCCGAGCAGAGTGCGGGGCCGGTGCAAGCCCGGGGTGTCCACCAGAATGATCTGGAAGTGCTCGCGGTGCACGATTCCGCGGATCGTGTGCCGGGTCGTCTGCGGGCGCATCGAGGTGATCGCCACCTTCGCCCCGACCAGGGCGTTGGTCAGTGTCGACTTGCCGGTGTTCGGCCTGCCGACCAAACAGACGAAGCCGGAACGGAAATCACTCATCACCCTCGCTCTCCGGCGGCTCGACCCGGCTCAGCAGCACGGTGCCCACCCGGACCCGTCCGCGATGATCACGACCGCCTTCGGCGTGCAGCCGCAGGCCATGCGACACCACCTCGGCACCGGGCAACGGCACGCGCCCGAGTTCAAGCGCCAGCAGCCCGCCGACGGTGTCCACGTCGAGATCGTCGTCGAACTCCACGCCGTAGAGCTCGCCCACGTCTTCGATCGGCAGTCGCGCCGACACCCGGAAACGGTCGTCGCCCAGGTCTTCCACGGGAGCCGTCTCGGCTTGGTCGTACTCGTCGGCGATCTCGCCGACGATCTCTTCCAGCACGTCCTCGATGCTCACCAGGCCGGCGATGGCACCGTATTCGTCGACCAGCAGCGCCATATGGTTGCGGTCGCGCTGCATTTCGCGCAGCAACGCGTCCAGCGGCTTGGAGTCCGGGACGAACACGGCCGGCCGCATGACCTGCGCCACGGTGGTCTCCCGGGCGCCGTTGCGGGAGAAAACGGACTGCTGCACAAGATCTTTCAGATAGACGACGCCGAGGATGTCGTCGACGTTCTCGCCGATCACCGGGATGCGGGAGTGGCCACTGCGCACCGCCAGCGCCATTGCCTGGTGCGGCGACTTGTCACTCTCGATCCACACCATCTCGGTGCGCGGCACCATCACCTCGCGCGCCGGGGTGTCTCCGAGCTCGAACACCGACTCGATCATCCGGCGTTCGTCGGCGGCGACCACACCGCGCTGCTGCGCCAGATCGACGACCTCGCGCAGCTCGATCTCGGAGGCGAACGGCCCGTTGCGGAAGCCGCGGCCGGGAGTGAGCGCGTTACCGAGTAACACGAGCACCCGACTGATCGGCATCAACAGCCACGAGATCACCTGCAGCGGAAGGGCCGTCGCCAGCGAGATGGAATAGGCATGCTGGCGACCCAGCGTGCGGGGCCCCACACCGATCACGACGAAGCTGGTCACCACCATGATGGCGGCGGCGTAGAACAGACCCCAGTCCATGCTGACCTTGTGCCGGAAATACACCACCAGCAGCGCGGTCGCGGTGATCTCGCAGACGATGCGCAGCAGCACCACCAGGTTGATGTATCGCGGGCGGTCGCCCATCACCTTGAGCAACGACCTCGCACCGGGCCGCTCGTCGCGCACCAACTCGTGCACCCGGGCCAGCGAGACGGTGCTGATGGCGGCGTCGAGCGCGGCGAAGATCCCGCCCAGACCGATCAACACGACCGCACTGAGCAGCTGATAGAGACTGGTCACGGCTGGTCGAAATACCTTGACTTGTCGAGCAGGCGGCGGTCCCGCTCGTGCTGGCGGTCGTACTGGTAGGCCTCGACCTGCTCGGCCACCCACTCCTCCAGCAGCCTGTCCTGCAAGGCGAACATCTCGCGTTCCTCGTCCGGCTCGCCGTGGTCGTAGCCGAGCAGGTGCAGCACGCCGTGGATGGTCAACAGCGCAAGTTCATGCCCGAGGCTGTGACCCGCCGCGGCGGCCTGCTTGGCGGCGAACTCAGGGCACAGCACGATGTCGCCCAGCATCGCCGGACCCGGCTCGGGCGCATCGGGGCGACCGCCGGGCTCGAGTTCGTCCATCGGGAAGCTCATCACGTCCGTCGGACCGGGCAGGTCCATCCACCGCATGTGCAGGTCGGCCATGGCCGCCGTGTCCAGCAACACCATCGAGAGCTCGGCGGCCGGGTGCACGTCCATCTGATCGATGACGAACCTGGCCACACTGACCAGTTCGGCTTCGGAGACGTCGATGCCCGACTCGTTGGACACTTCGATGCTCATAAGGCGCTCACGCACCCATCATCGACGATTGCGGCTGCCGGATGCCCGCCGAGCCGCCCGATTCATCCCGTGACCGGGCTCTTCGTAACGCGCGTAGGCGTCGACGATCTCCCCCACCAGGCGATGACGAACCACATCCGCGCTGGTCAGCTCGGCGATATGGATGTCGTCGATGTCTTCGAGGATGTCGACGGCCGCCCGCAATCCGGACCGCGCGCCGCCCGGCAGGTCGACCTGGGTGACGTCGCCGGTGACGACGACCTTGGAGCCGAAGCCGAGCCGGGTCAGGAACATCTTCATCTGCTCGGCAGTGGTGTTCTGCGCCTCGTCCAGAACGATGAAGGCGTCGTTGAGCGTGTTGTGCGTGAGCAGGAAGTCCTCGGTGACATAAAGCGAATCCGCGGCGGCCACCTGGATGCACACGGCCTCTTCGGTGCCCGCGGATTCGATGCTGTCGACAAAACGCATGGGGCGACCACACCCGTCGGCGTCGTACTTCGCGAGTTTGCGCGCCAGCCGGAACGGGATGACGCCGGCCGGCAAACGGATGTCGAGAATGTGCGCGTCGGACCGATGCGGCACCGCCCGGCCGCGCGCCAGAGCTGGCTTGCGGCCTTCGGCCGGCCGAGCCCGCGTGTACACGACGCCGCCGAGCGATCGCACCAGGAACGTCATATCGTCGCGCAACCGATCGGACACGGTTGTGAACTGGATGCGGCAGGAGCGTCCCTGCTGGGTGACCGGGCCGCCATCGGTGTCGAGCAGACCTTGCAGCACCCCCAGGCGCACATCGACGGAATTGAACAGGTACTCGGGGGGCACGAACTTGGTGTCGGATCGGGTACCGGCCAGTCCCAGTTGCCGCAGCGCGTCGGTGACCGGATTCGCCTTCGTGATGACGTCCCCGGGTGATGTAATCCGGTTCAGCACGTAATCCACGTCGCTCTTACGACGGAGGGTTATCCCTGGAATCAGGCATTCCAGAGCATGCGCCAACTCTGGGTCATTCGTCGCAAAGCCGGGTGTAGTCGAGCAGGTGATGCACCCGTCGCCAAGCAATAACCCAAGCGCGTAGGCGTCGAGCGGGACCGCCCGGGATGCGAACTGCACCGGCGCGCTCAGCATCGGCAGTTCGTAGCGATGGTAATGCGCGGCACGGAGATTGCCGATCATCTCCTTGGTCTGCAGGACTCGAGCGGGTCTGCCGCGCCGCTTGTCCGAGCGCGTGTAGACAGACCAGAGATGGTCACCCGACGCCAAGGTCGACGAACCGTCCTGCGCAGAGACCCGATAGATCTCTTTGAAGCCTTGCGGATAAACCCCGAGAACCTCCGTCGGGCGCCCGTCCGAGCCGATCACGAAGTCACCGACCCGCAGGCTTCCGATCGGTCGGAAACCACTGGGAGTCAACACTTTGGTGAAGACCGGTTGCGCCCGGCCGCGCATGTATGCCAGCGGCGCCACCTCGATGACCCCGGCCGACATCAGCTTGGGGATCAACTCGGGGTCCATCATGTCGTAGAGCGCGTCGTACAACGGGCGCAGATAAGGGTCGATCTTCTCGCTCAGCGTGCCGGGCAGAAAGCCAAGGCGCTCACCGGCTTCCACCGCCGGCCGGGTCAGGATGATCCGGGTCACCTGCTTGGTCTGCAGCGCGTGCACGGCCTTGGCCATGGCCAGATACGTCTTTCCGGTACCGGCCGGACCGATCCCGAACACGATGGTGTTGGCGTCGATCGCATCGACGTAGTGCTTCTGGTTGAGCGTCTTGGGCCGAATCGTCTTGCCGCGGCGGGCCAGGATGTCGAGCGTAAGGACATCGGCCGGGGATTCGTTGCCGGTGCCGACCAGCATGGCGACGCTGTGCCGCACCACTTCCGGCGTCAACGCCTGTCCCCTGTCGACGATTGCGACCAGTTCGGAGACGGCCCGCTCGGCCAGGGCGACATCGGCCGGTTCACCGGCAAAGCTGACGGTGTTGCCCCGCACATGCAGGGTGGCGTTCAGATTGCGTTCGAGGGCACGTAGATTCTCGTCGGCCGAGCCAAGCAGGCCCATGACGAGGTCGGGCGGAACATCGAAGCTGCTGCGAACTTGAGCGTCGGTCTGACGGGTCACGCCAGCGTCAGCAGCGCGGGTCTCGCGGGGCGTCACGTGGTTTCTGCTGCCTGCTTTCTGGCGTGGGGACGTGCGTGCGGACGAAAAAGCCGAATTCAGTCTACCGCCGGTGGGTGACCTGTTCCCAAAGATTTGATGCCTGCCAGCAGGATGCCCAGCCCGCGGTCGAAGTCGGCGGCCGCCGTCGAACGCTGGCTGACGTGCGCGAGCGCAGCGATGTGGGGATGCTCGTCACCGGCCAGGCCACCTATCCGCGCCGCCACGGCGACCTGTTCGCGATCCCGTCCGGCTCCGGCCAGCGGTCCGGCCAACTCCGCCTGTGCGCTGCCGGTGACCAGGGCCAGCACCGCGCGGAAACTGGCCAGCACGTCGTGTTCGGCCAGCCCGGCGCGATTGAGAGCCGCAATCAACCGGTCGGCGGCGGCATAGCTCGACGCTGACACCGTTCGTCGAGTCAGCACCAGTGGCACGGCGTTGGGGTGCCGGCGCACCGCCTCCCACATGGCCGTCGCGATCGCGCGCACGTCGGCACACCAATCATCGGTTCCCGCAGGAACTTTCACCTCGGCGATGACGGCCTCGGCGACCAGCTCCTCCAGCTCGCGCCGATCCTTGACGTAGTTGTACAGCGTCATCGGGCCGGTGCCGAGCGCCGTCGCCAGCGAGCGCATGCTCAGCCCGCCCAGCCCGTCGCGGTCGACGATCTCCAAAGCCGCCGCGGCGATATCGGCCACCGAGAAGCGAGCGCGCATCCGGATCCCCTTTCGTTGACACGTACATCGTACGTAAGGTACAACACGTACATCGTACGTATCAGGAGGGTTCATGACCGTCATCCCCCGCACCGTCGCCACCGAATTCATTTCAGAAGGAACCCGTTGCGCCGCGTGGCTCACTCGGCCGGCCGATGCGGGCCCGCATCCGGCCGTCGTCCTGGCGCACGGTCTGGGCGCCAACCACACGATGGCCTTGGCCCGTTACGAGCGGCACTTCTCCGCTGCCGGGATCGCGACCCTGGCATTCGACTACCGCAACCTGGGCGCCTCCGACGGGGACCCGCGGCAGCGGCTCAGCCTGCGTCGTCATCGCCGCGACATCGTGGCGGCCCTGGGCTTCATCCGTTCGGCGCCCGGCATCGACCCGGCCCGGGTTGCTCTGTGGGGCACCAGTCTGGGCGCAATGCACGTGTTGCGGGTGGCCGCCGAACGGCCCGGCGTCGCCGCCGTCGTGGTGCAGTGCCCGATCGTCGACGGGCCTGCGGCGCTGCGCCGACTGGGCTGGGCTTCGTTGCTGCGGGTAGGGCCGGCGGTCGCCGCAGACACCGTGCGCGCCGCCACCGGACGGCCCCGCCGCTACGTACCCATCGTGGGACCGCCGGGCACTTCGGCCGCCGTCACCGTCGCCGGCGCCGAGGACGGGTGGAACTCGACCGTGGATCCCGGCGGTTCGTTCGACAACCGTATCGCCGCTGCGAACGTCGTCGAGATCGCCGTCACCAGCGCCAAACGCAAGGCGCGCCGGATCGCGGCGCCGCTGCTGGTGTGCGTATCGCAACGCGAGACGCTGATGGATCCCCGTCATGCCGAGGACGTCGCCAGACGAGCGCCGCACGGCGTGGCTCGCTACTACGACGGCGACCACTTCCAGATCTATCACCCGCCGCTGCTGGCCGGCCTGCTCGCCGACCAGACCGCTTTCCTGAAGGAGCATTTGCATGTCGGATCTGCGTAAGCTATTGCACGACAACGATTCCCGCTTCGTCCACTGGGCCGGGCAACTACCGGACGCCGAGTGGCAACAACCGAGCCTGTGCATGGGATGGCGAAATCACGACGTGCTGGCCCATTTGGTGGTGGGGTACCGGGCCTCGGGGACCGAGCTCGGCCGATACCTGTTCAGACACCGCGGATCGTTCGACCGCGCGAACAGCGCTCTGTCCATCGATGTGGCGCGGCGGCGCGGTCCCGCCGCTCTGCTTGATGAGTTCTCGACATTGATCCGTCGGCCCCGTGGCGTGGGCCGCGTCTTTCCCCGGCGACTTCTATTGGGCGATCACATCGTTCACGAACTCGACATCGCCTTCGCGCTGAACCGGACGCCTGAGGTAACCCCCGCAGCTTTGGTTGCGGTGCTCAATACGCAAGTGCGCGTGCCGAACCCGTTCGTGCCCGCGGCCGCACGGGCTCGTGGACTGCGGTTGCGCGCCACCGACGTCGACTGGACACACGGCAACGGCACCCGGACGGTGATCGGCGGTGCGGCGCAGCTGGCGTCGGTGCTGGCCGGCCGACCGTGGGCGCTTCAATACCTGAGCGGCAGTGGCATCGACGAATTGCGGGCCCGGCTGGCTGGCGACTGTACGGCGAAGCCCACTGTGCCGTAGGCACGACCAGTAACGCCGACCCCACCCCTGCGCGATCAGCTGCCGCGGCGAAAACCGCGTGCTGCGTCCGCCAGCTCGCAGCGCAGCGCAAGACAGGAGCTGGCGGCGATCAAGGCCAGCTCCTGTAGGACCGCCGCCCAGTCGGGCAGCTCAGCCGGAGTCGGTAACGCACAATCCATCTCGCGCCTCCTCTAATTGTCGAGCCGTTAGAACGGCAGTGCCAGCGCGGCCGCGCTGACGCCGATCGCACGGTTGCCCGTGAGGTCGAAGCCGCGGTTGTTGTCGCCGAGGTTGCTGACCCCGACGTTGCGGTCCCCGATGTTGTCCAGGCCGAAGTTGTTGTTGCCGATGTTGTTGAAGCCGACGTTGAAGTTGCCGGTGTTGGCGCCGCCGAGGTTGAGGCTGCCGTTGTTGGCGTCACCGAAGTTCAGCATCCCGTGATTGCCGTTGCCGAAGTTGAGGAATCCCTGGTTGTTGTCACCGAAGTTCAGCAGTCCCAAGTTGCCGCTGCCGCCGTCGAGGAACGACAGGCCGGTAGCGTCGAGGATCGCTTCCTGTGCGATCACGGCCCATTGGTGCACCGATTGGGCAACGCTGTTAGTGATAGAGGCGCCAAAGGAATTGACGTAACTGTTGACTCTCGCCACTTCGGTGTTGATGTTTTGCGCGAAGTCGTATGTGGTGTTCAAACCTCCCGAGACGACGCTGACGGGATTGGTGGCGGAGCCCTGGCCCGGTTCGGCAGTAGCGCCCGATGCGCCTGTCGCGCCGGGTTGACCCAGCGCTCCCCCCTGGCCGCCCTGGCCACCGTGTCCAGGTGTGCCGGGCAGCCCGCCGAGACCGCCGATTCCGCCGATGCCGGGATTGCCTCCTGCTCCGCCCTTGCCTGCGGCCCCGCCGGTGCCGCCGTCGCCGCCGTTACCGAACAGGCTGCCGTGGCCCCCGGCACCGCCGACACCGCCCTTTCCGCCGAAGCCACCGTAACCACCAGCACCAGTCAGGATGTCGCCGTTGCCGCCGGCACCGCCAACGCTGCCGGCACCCCCGACGCCGCCGGTGCCGCCACTACCGAACAGCAGTCCGGCGTCCCCACCGATTCCTCCGCCGCCCCCGTTGCCGGCTTGCCCACCGGCGAAACCCCCGCCGGTGGGAATGGGCAGCCGTCCGCCGGTGCCACCGCTGCCGCCGGCGCCGCCGGTTCCGCCCGCGCCACCGCCGCCGCCCAGCACGCCGCCGTGTCCGCCGGCCCCACCGGCACCGCCTTGCCCGCCGACCGCCCCGGGATTGGCCCACGGGCTTGCTCCATCCACACCGGCGCCGCCAGTGCCTCCGGCGCCGCCGTTACCGAACAGGCCCGCCGCGCCGCCGACCCCACCGACGCCGCCCGTCCCCGCGGTCGAGATGGCGATTCCGCCATCACCTCCGGCGCCCCCGGTGCCGTAGAGCCAGCCACCAGCCCCGCCGCTGCCACCCGTTTGGCCCGCGGCGCCGGCGCCTCCGACGCCCCCGTTGCCGATAAGTCCGGCTGCGCCGCCCGCTCCGCCGGCACCGTTGTAGCCGTTGCCGCCGTTGCCCCAGAGCAGACCACCGGCTCCACCGTTGGGGTTGGCCGCGCTTCCGGGTGTCCCGTCACCGATCAGCGGGCGTCCCAGCAACGCGTTGGTGGGCGCGTTGAGCGCCCCGAGCAGCTGCTGATCGACGCTTTGCATCGAGACATTGCCGGCCTCGGCGGTGGCGTAAGAGTGCGTGCCCACGCTCAACAACGCGACGAACTGCTGATGAAACAGCGAGGCCTCAGCGCTGATCGTCTGATAGGCCGCGCCATGAGCATTGAACAGCGCCGCGATCGCCGCGGACACTTCGTCGGCACCGGCACCCGCCACGCTTGTCGTCGAGGTCACGATCGCGGCGTTCGTTTGGCCCAGCGCCCACTCGATACCGGCCAGATCGGTTGCCGCGGCTTGCGCGAACTCAGGCGCCACAAACACAAAGGACATGACAAAACCACCCTCCGGCCATGAAGTCGAAAAGCTCTGGGAATTAAGGAATTTCGAGGAAAGTACTGCTGCGCTATGCGGTGAGTTCAGAAGTCACTGCCGCGAATGACTCGGCAGCTGTTGACACCCGTTCTGCCAGAAGGCCTCAGATCGCTGATGCCTGGGAAAATGTGCGCAGAGCCGATTTTCGGCGGCAACACCGCGAAGTTCACCACAGCACAACCGTTCCTTTCCTTGCACCTGAGTGCAAGTCACCCGGTTCGCGAGCGGGCGACCTCCTCCTGTCGCCATGCGCCCGGTCCGTCGTCGACGCGGGGACGACACGTCCCCGCAATCCGATACATTTGCGTTTAGGATACATTAACGGATCAAATTGTCCATTCGTGAGTGGCCTCGCCACTCGCCGACTTGACCGAGGCATAGATTTCCTCGCGACTCACTGGCTAGAGACTGGACGGCGAATCCCACCGCGCGGTAAGCACTCCCAGCGCCCCCATCGCCACCGCGGCCGCGGTCGAGGTGCGCAGCACGGTGGGCCCCAGCCGAATCGCCGCGGCGCCGGCACCGGTCAGGGCGGCCAGCTCGTCCGGCGCGATGCCGCCCTCGGGACCGACCACAAGGGTCACCGAATTGGCTTGCGCCAGAGGGCAATCAGCGATCCGTTGCGTCGCCGACTCGTGCAGCACCGCCACCACACCACCGGCGGCGACCTCGTCAACCACCCGCGTCACCAATTCCGCGGTGGACAGCACCCCGTCGACGGCCGGGATATGCGCCCGACGGGATTGGCGCGCCGCCGCGCGCGCCACGGCTCGCCACCGGCGCAAGCCCTTGTCGACCCGGGCGCCCTCCCAGCGAGCGACACAGCGCGCCGCGTGCCAGGCCACGAACGCGTCGGCACCGGCCTCGGTCGCCGACTCGATGGCCAGTTCGGAGCGCTCGGACTTGGGCAGCGCCTGCACGATTGTCACGGGTGGTTGCGCGCCCTGGACATTCCAGCGCTCCAGCACCCGCGCCCGCAGACCGTCGCGTCCGGACTGCTCGACCTCGCAACGGGCGAGTTCCCCGACGCCGTCGCCCAGCACCAGCTCCTCGCCGACCCGGATCCGCCGCACGGTGGCCGCATGAAACCCTTCGTCGCCGGCTACGACGGCGAGGCCGCCGACGTCGGGCAGCCCGTCGACGTAGAACAGCGTCGCCACCATGAGCGGCCCGCGCGGAGACTAGCGTCCGGTGAAGGTTTCGCGCAGCCGGCTGAACAGCCCGCCGCCTCCGCCGTGCGACGAGCGGACCTCAGCAACGTCGCGGCTGCGGCGGCTCTTCAGCTCGCGCAACAACTCGGTGTCGCGGTGGTCCAGCCGGGTGGGCACCACCACCTCGACGTGGACATGCAGGTCACCGCGCGTGCTGGACCGCAGCTGGGGCATCCCGCGGCCGCGCAGCGTGATCGTTGCGCCGGGTTGGGTGCCGGGCGGAATGACGACCTCGCTCATGCCGTCCAGGATCGCGTCCAGGGTGACGGTGGTGCCCAGGGCGGCGTCGATCATCGGCACCGAGACCGTGCAGTGCAGGTCGTCGCCCTCCCGCGCGAAGATGTCGTGGGCCTGCTCGTGAACCTCGACGTAGAGGTCGCCGGCCGGTCCCCCGCCCGGGCCCACCTCGCCCTGCGCGGCGAGTCGCACTCGCATGCCTTCCGCGACGCCGGCCGGGATCTTGACGGTGATGTCCCGGCGGGCGCGCACCCGGCCGTCACCCATGCACTGATAGCAGGGGTCGGGGATCACCACGCCCACGCCGCGGCAGGTCGGACACGGCCGCGAGGTCAACATCTGCCCGAGCAGCGATCGCTGCACGGTTTGCACCTCGCCGCGGCCCGCGCAGGTGTCGCACGGGACCGGCGCCGAGTCGCCGTTGGTTCCCTTGCCCTGGCATCGGTCACACAGCACCGCAGTGTCGACGGTGACCTGCTTGGTGACGCCGGTGGCGCACTCCTCGAGGTCCAGCCGCATCCGCAGCAGCGAGTCCGACCCCGGCCGCACCCGGCCGATGGGGCCGCGCGAACCGCCCCCGCCGAACCCGCCGCCGAAGAACGCCTCGAACACGTCGCCCAGGCCACCGAAGTTGCCGAACCCGCCCGCCGACGCGCCGGCGCTTTCCAGCGGGTCGCCGCCCAGGTCGACGATGCGGCGTTTCTCCGGATCGCTCAACACCTCGTACGCGGCGCTGATCTCCTTGAACTTGGCCTGCGCCGCCTCATCAGGGTTAACGTCCGGATGCAGTTCGCGCGCCAACTTGCGATAAGCGCGTTTGATCTCGGTGTCGCTGGCGCCCTTGCTGACGCCCAGCAACCCGTAGTAATCGCGTGCCACGATTAACCCTTCCCAAGCTCTGTCGAGAGCCCTGTAAGCCCGCCCCCTACGGGGCCGTACCCAAACTCTGTTGCGGGCGCGCGGTCATCGAGCGCCCAGCACTTCGCCGATATACATGGCAACCGCGGCAACACTGGCCATAGTTCCCGGATAGTCCATCCGAGTGGGTCCCAGCACACCCATACCGCCGTAAACGGTGTCGTTGGTGCCGTAGGCGGTCGTCACCATCGAGGTGCCGGCCATCTGCTCCGCCTCGGTCTCGTGGCCGATGCGCACGGTCACCTTGCCGGCTTCCTGTTGCGCAGCCAGCAACCGCAGCACGACGACCTGCTCCTCCAGCGCTTCCAGGATGGAGCGCAGGGAGCCGCCGAAATCGGCCGCATTGCGGGTCAGATTGGCGGTGCCGCCCATCAGCAGACGTTCCTCGGTGTGCTCCACCAGCGATTCCAGCAACACCGTCGCCGAGCGCCCCACGGCGTCGCCCAGGCCGTCGCCCTTGTGCAGCCCGCCGGCCAGATCGGCCACCGCGACCGACGCCGCCGCCAGCCGCTTGCCCACCAGTGCCTGGCCGAGCATGTCTCGGAGCTGGGTGAGCTGGTGCTCGTCGATGACGTCGCCGAGTTCGACGATGCGTTGATCGACCCGGCCGGAGTCGGTGATCACCACCATGAGCAGCCGGGCCGGGGTGAGCGCGATGACTTCGAGGTGGCGGACGGTGGAGGTGGATAGCGTCGGGTACTGCACCACGGCGACCTGACGCGTCAGCTGGGCCAGCAGCCGCACCGCCCGGCGCAGCACGTCGTCGAGGTCGACGGCGGACTCGAGGAAGTTCTGGATCGCGCGCCGTTCGGCCGACGACAGCGGCTTGACGTCGTCGAGTCGGTCGACGAATTCGCGGTAGCCCTTCTCCGTGGGCACCCGGCCCGAACTGGTGTGTGGCTGAGTGATGTAACCCTCGGCCTCCAGGACCGCCATGTCGTTGCGGATGGTGGCGCTGGAGACGCCCAGATTGTGACGCTCCACCAAGGATTTGGAACCTATCGGCTCGTGGGTGGAAACGAAGTCGGCAACGATTGCGCGGAGCACCTCGAAACGACGCTCGTCTGCGCTTCCCATCGACTGTCACCTCCTATACACCCACTGGCCGCGTTCATTTTACGGTCTCAGCAGGACCTGACCTGCCAACCGGGATCTGCGGCCGATACGGCATCGGCGCCCGTGTCGCTATAGCCTTACCCAAATGTTCCCGTGGAGCACGCCAGGCGAAAGCGACAGCGAATGATCTTCAAGGGCGTACGCGAGGGCAAGCCGTATCCGGAGCACGGGCTGTCCTATAGAGACTGGTCCCAGATTCCGCCGCAACAGATCCGGCTCGACGAGTTGGTCACGACGACCACGGTGCTCGCCCTGGATCGTCTGCTGTCGGAGGACTCGACGTTTTACGGCGATCTGTTTCCGCACGCGGTGAAGTGGCGCGGCATCGTCTACCTCGAGGACGGGCTGCACCGAGCGGTGCGCGCGGCGCTGCGGAACCGGACCGTGCTGCACGCACGGGTCTACGACATGGATATGGCCGTCGGGTAACTGGGCCGAACAGACGCTAAAGCGCCCTTTTCGGTCCCCGAAAAGGTGCTTTAGCGTCTTCTCGCGGGGAACCGGTCACATCCGTGCGCGGCCGAGTGTCGATCTAGTCAGAGAACTAGGGACACATTCCAGGAGGTGCCATGACACCGAAATCCGGGCCACGACTGACCGGAGTCGCCGACCGCGACGCCGGCTTGAGCGCAAAGATCGCGTTTTTCTTCACCAGGCGCCAGTTCAAACGGATGACGGGCCGCGAAACCGCGACGATGCTGGAACCGATGCGGATGTATGCCCATATCCCCCGGCTGTTGCGGGCTTACGGGCGCCTGGAACAGGCCGAGGCGAAACTCGACGTCCTCAGCCCGCGGCACCGCGCGCTCGCCGAACTCAAGTCGGCGATGACGGCGCGCTGCGAATTCTGCATCGACCTCGGCTCCCAAATCGCCCGCGGATGGGGCATCACCGATGAGGAGCTGCTGGCAATGTCCGACTATCGCAACGCCGACTGCTTCTCCGAAGTCGACAAATTGATCCTGGACTACGCCACGGCGATGACCCGCACACCCGTCGAGGTGACCGACGAGCTGTTCGAGCGGCTGCGTGCGCATTTCGACACCGCGCAACTGGTCGGCCTCACCCACGTCATCACGCTGGGCAACCTGCGCGCCCGGTTCAACCTTGCGCTGAATATCGGATCGGCGGGTCTATCGGAGGGCATGGTGTGCGCGCTGCCCGACGCCGACCGCGGATGACCCCCGACCCGGCGCTTACCACCCGCTTCGAGGCGGCCCGCCCGCGGCTGGGCGCCATCGCCTACCGGATGCTGGGCTCCCTCCACGACGCCGAGGACGTGGTTCAGGAGGCGTGGTTGCGACTGAGCACCAGCGCGACCGAGGGCATCGACAACCTGGACGCCTGGCTGACCACCGTGGTGGCGCGGATCTGCTTGAACACCCTGCGGTCGCGTCGGGTCCGCGCCGGTGAGCAGCTGGTTGCGCAGGTGCCGGATCCGATCGTGGAAACGGACGGCGAATTCGACCCGGAACATCGCGCCATGCTGGCCGACGCGGTGGGCCTGGCGTTGTTTGTGGTGCTCAGCACCCTGCCGCCGGCCGAGCGGCTGGCGTTCGTGCTGCACGACGCCTTCGCGGTGCCTTTCGACCAGATCGCACCGATCGTGGAGAGGTCACCGGAGGCGACCCGCAAGCTGGCGAGCCGCGCCAGGCGGCGGATCCAGCAGGCGGATCCCGTTCCGGACAGCGACCTGACGGCCCAGCACGACGCGGTTGCCGCCTTCTTCGCGGCCGGGCGCAGCGGAGATTTCGACCGCCTGGTTGCGGTGCTGCACCCGCAGGTGGTGCTGCACGGCGATTTCGGTGGCGGCACGCCCGGGTTCCGCGCCCAGGGAGCGACGCGGGTGGCCGAGTTGGCCCGCGGCTATGCGGGCCCGGAGCGCGAGGTGCGGGCCGCGGTCGTCAACGGAGCCGCCGGGGCGGTGGTGTTCATCGCCGGGCGAGCTGTCGCGGTGATGGGATTTTTGGTCCGGGACGCCCGGATCGCGGCGATCGATGTGCTGGCTGACCCGGATCGGCTGGCCCGCCTCGAGCTGCGCATGTGACGGAAGGGTGCGCGAGCAGACGCAAAAGCACCCTTTTCGGGCCCGAAAAGGGTGCTTTTGCGTCTTTTCGCGAGGGGGACTTAGCCCGAGGCCGCCTGCAGCAGCTGCATCGCCGAGCTCCGCGACAACACCCAACCGCCCTGGTTGACGAAGGTGATGTTCTGCGTCACCGGCGGGGACAGCTTGGGCCCGGAGACGGCGACGTCGGCCGTGGCCGCGCCGGGCTCGGCGGCCGGCTGGATGTTGGCGATGTTGAACTGCAAGGGCAGCTGACCGTTCTTGGCCGCCTTCTTCAGCTGGTGATCGGCGAGGCGCGCCTCGGTCCCGCCGATGCCGCCCTCGACCAGATTGCCCTTGTTGGCGAACGACACATTGGGATCGGCGAGGTTGGTCAGGATGCCGGTCAGCTGCGGGGCGGTCGGCAGGTTGGCCGGCGCCGGTACCGGTGCCGGGTCCAATGGCAGTGGCGCGCCGAAGACGACGGGCTGCACCTGGTACTCCGTCGGCGGGCCGGCGCCGGCCGTCGCACCGGCCGCAGCTGCGCCGATCGCGGCGACCGCGGCCACGCCCCAGGCCAGTGATTTCATGGTTCGCACGATTGCTCTCCCCCTGTCGGATTCGCGCGGAAACGGGCGGGAACATCGGTGTTCCTCGCACGCTGGCGCGTGTTGTCGTTGTGCCAATTGTGACTGGTGTGTCGTTCTGCGGACGAACCGCGTTACATCGACATTGCCACATGAGCGGTTCACGGAGCTATGGCGGAGCTGTGTAGCAGCTATGCGTCGGGCCGGATGCGGACCCGGCACAGTCAGCCGAGGGGACGGAGTAGAGCCGCAAGTTCCTCGCGACTCGAGACCCCGGTTTTCGCCATCGCCCGGTATATGTGGGCCTCGACTGTGCGTACGGACAGCGTCAGGCGCTCGGCGACCGACCGAGTGGACAACCCGCCGCTGAGCAACGTGACGATCTCCCGTTCGCGGAACGTGAACGGGACTTCGATGCTGGCTTCTCGTAGCGCGGGCGTGGCGGCCCCGCCGCACCGCTCGGCAAGCGCCTGCGCGCGGGTCGAGCAACCCAGCGCCGATCCCCGTAGGCCCTTACCGCGATACGCAATTGCCGCGTGCGCGGCCGCATCCACCGCGGCGACGAGATCGCCCATGCCTTCGAATTGTTCAGACGCCGTTGCCAATCCGGCTGCGTCACCGTCGGCCAGGGCGGCGGCGAATCGAGCGGCGATACCGACCCGGGGGCCCTCCACCGTATTGGCGAGCTCGCGCAGCCGGGGCGCGGTGGAGCTGTCACCGAATTGCGTCGCGGCCTGCAGACACATCACCTCGGCGGCGAATTGTCCGTTGGTCCTAGCTGTTTGGGCTGCAACCGCCGCGACCTTGGCTGCTTCGCTGACCGCGCCCTGGCAGGCAGCCACCCAGGCGCGCGCCAGATCACGCTCGTAATCGACGAATCCCCAACTCCGATGGTGTTCGGCCTCGGTGGCCTGCAGCGCAGCAGCCGCCTCGTCGACCAGACCGCAGGTTGCCAGTGTGGTGGTGAGCGGAATCAGGTACCGGTACCGAAAACCGTTGGAGTCGCCCGTGAACAGCTCGGCAACCGTCTCCAGCAGCGATCTCGCCTCGGTCAATCGGCCCGAGCCGAGCGCCACCCGGCCCACGATCGCGGTGCTGAGCAGACGAGCGACGCCCGGCACATCGACGGTGTCCGCACGGGCCTGCTCCGCCGACGAAGTCGCGTCGGCCATCCGACCGCCCTGCAGGAGCGCACCGACGTGCCGGTCGACGATGAGCAATCGCATGTGGGCTGCGGTTCCCATGCGCTGTGCGTATGCGGAGCCGACCGACGCCGCCCGGTCCGCCGCCACGCCGTTGCCTGCGTCGCCGTTGGCGACGACGAGAGCCCAGGCCGCGGCCGCGCTGATGATCGCGGGCAGTTGTTCCAGATCGACGCCTGCACCGAGTTCGATCGCCTTGTCCGGGCGAGCCATCGACGCCCAGTAAACGGTGAGATACGCGTTGATCCAGCTGCGGGTCGCCGCCGTCGTCGCTATCCGCGCGGCCTCGTCGAAAAGCGACTTCGCACCATCGGGATCTCCCAGCCCCCACAGCTTGCAGAAGCCCCGATGCCCGAGCAGGTACACCCGGTCGGACTCGGACAGGCCCTCGGTGGGCGTGCCGGCCACCACCGCGTCGGCCTCCTCGCCGCGGCCCTGCCACGCCAGCGCGAACGCGCGAATGTTGTACGCCTGCGCTCCGGCTCCGGCCCTTATCGCCGCGGCGGACAGCCGGTCGGCCAAGGGTGCGTCCGCCAGGAACATCGCTCCGTCGGCGGCCCTGACCAGCAGATCGGGGTCGGGGACCAGATCGGAATCGACGCTCAATACCGCGCGCCGCACCACCATCCGCACATCGCCGTGTTCCGCGGTGGCCGCCAGCTCTGCGGCGACCCGGCCCCGCAGCCTGCGTAATCTCGTTGGCGCGGCCCGCTTGCGGCGTAGTTCGCCATAAAGCGGATGGGCAAGCCGGACTTCCATCCGGCCGCCGACCTCGCCGACCGTGATCAGGCCACGCACGTCGGCCTCCTCGATCGCCTCGGCATCGGCGATCCGCGCCAAGGACGCCAGCTCGATCGGCTCCCCTACCGCCAGCGCGTCCACCACGTCGCCAACCTCGGCTGAGAGCGTTCCCATTCGCGAGTCGATCAGCTCGGCCAGGCTGGGCGGCACGATCGGATCACCGTGCCAGCGCCAGTGGCCGTGGCGTTTCGCGAGCCGCCCGTCGGCCAGCTCTTGCTCGACGATGTTGCGCAGGTACAGCACGTTGCCCCGCGTCAGCCGCCAGAGCCGTTGGGCGGCATCGGGATCCACCGGGCCGCCCAGTGCGGCAGCCAGCAGCGTGGCGGTTTCGTCGGCGGAGAGCGGCTGCAGGTCCAGGCGCTCGAACCCGGCGCCGCGCCAGATGTCCTGTACCGCATTCGGAACCGGTTCGCCGTTGCGAACGGTCAACAGCACCCGCGCCGCCCGCCGCTGAACGATCTGGTGCAGCACGAACGCGGACAGGTCGTCGAGCAGATGGGCATCGTCGACGGCGACCACCACCGAAGCGTCCGGCGGCGCGGCGGTGAGCGCGCCGATGACATCGCGGAGCAGGTGGACCAGTTGACCCTCTGCGGGTTCGGGGGTACCGACCCACGCGGCAAACGCACCCAGTGGGATCGACCGCGCCGACGAACTGGCCACCGCCCAACGAATTTCACAGCCACGCGCGGTCACCGCCGCGAGCGCTTCGCGCGCTATGCGGCTCTTTCCGACACCGGCACCGCCGCAGACGATGATGCCGGACGAGCCCGCCTCGGCGATGGCGGATTCGATGACCGCCAACTCCTGCGACCGGCCGACCAGCGGCCACGTCAATCGCACCCGGTCAGCGTAGGAGGCTCTGGGCCCGCGCGCAGTCAATCACTCAAGTTTCTACGGAATCGAGGAAGTCGACGCCTTGCTGCAGCATCTGCACGGACTGGTCGATGTCAACCACAGGGTGGATTTCGTAGTCCGCGATGAAAGCGAACTTTCCGGTGACGTCGGCGAGGTCGGCCGGGTTGTCGGTTTCGATCAGGGCGAAGCCGCCGCCGCTGTCCACGCGGCCCAGGAACGCGTGGTAGGTCGAACCTGGCGGCGGCGCCCACTTGGAGAACACGGCCAAGCCACGCCGCAACGAATCTTCGTTCTCGGACGCGGTCCCGTTGAGGCGGTATGACCAGGAAACCAGATACTTCATGTTCTTCTCCTAGCGTGTGAATCTTTCCCCGGCTGCGACGGGTTTGTCACAGTTGCGAAGCCACGGACGGCTCGGCGGCCCATACCGCTCCCACCATTAGCCGACCCCGATCTGCTGTTGCAGCGCAATGAGTTTCGCCTCGGCAAGTCGATAGACACCGTCGAGGTGTTCATCCTCGACGCCGACGTACTCGCAGATCACCTCGCGGGCGGCACCGGCATCGCGCAGCCGCAACGCCAACGAGTACGGCAACGGCAATTTACGTAACGCTTGCTCGCGCTTGCTGAGACCCTCGGCCACCGGATGAGCATGGGGCGGTCCGCGTCGGCCGAATAGAGTAGTGCGGTACTTAACTTTGCTGTTCGCCGCTCGGGACGGCCGGTTACCCTTCGGCGAGGACCTCTTCGTCGCTGAGCGCCGCGACGTCGAGATAGTGCCGGGCGATGACCGCCAGCCGCTGCGGGGTGCCGCGGGCCGCCTCGCGCTTGTTCAAGCGTTCGGCGAAGCCTGCGACCGTGCGGGTCGCGAACAGGTCGGTGACCACCGCGTGGTCGACCTCCAGCCAGTCCCGCACACGTGCGACGACGGCGGTGGCCAACACCGAATCACCGCCGAGGGCGAAGAAGTCGTCGCGCACGCCAACCGGGTGCGCGTCGAGCACCTCGGCGACGATCTCGGCCAGCGCGGCCTCCAGATCGTTGGTTGGGCCGGCGTGCGCTCCCGCCGGGGTGTCCGGTTCCCCGAGCAGTGCCACCACGGCACGGCGATCCAGTTTCCCGTTAGGAGTCAACGGGATTCGCTCAAGCATTGTGATGCGAGACGGGATCATGTAGCTGGGTAGCAGCTCGGCGAGCGCGACCATGACGTCACCCTCGACCGCGTCACCGGCGATGGCCGCCACAAGTTGGGGCGCATTGGTGCCGACGACGGCGGCGACGGCGTGCCGTACCCCGGGCAGGGTGCGCAACGCGCTCTCCACCTCCCCGAGTTCGACACGGTATCCCCGGACTTGCACCTGGTGATCGGCGCGGCCGAGGAATTCGATGGTGCCGTCGGGCCAATATCTGGCCAGGTCGCCCGTCTTGTACCAGCGCATGCCCTCGTGCACGACGAAGCGTTGCCTGGTGCGTTCCGGCTCGTTGCGGTAGCCCGCGGCGACGTTGGCCCCGCCCACCCAGAGTTCGCCCGGTACCCAGTCGAGGCAGTCCCGGCCCGACGGCGACACGACCCGGCACCGCACGTTGCGCAGCGGCACACCGAACGGCACGGTCACCCAGTGCGGTGGCGGTTCGCCCGCCACTTCGCAGATGGTGCTGTGGATCGCGGTCTCGGTGGCTCCGCCGAGTCCGGCGAATCGGCATCCGGGGATCACTGCGGCCAGCCGGCGGGCCAACGAAGCCGCCACCCAGTCACCGCCGAGGATGACCGCGCGCAGGGAATCGCCAAGGCGGTTTCCGGCGCATTCCAGGATCATGTCCAGAATGCCCGGCACGCAATTAAGGATCGAAACGCGGTGTCGCCGAATAAGTTCCACCCAGGCATCCGCCGATGACCGCTGGGAGTCTTCGACCACGACCACCGCCCCGCCCGCCGCGAACATGCCAAAGATGTCGTAGACCGAGAGGTCGAATTCGAGCGCGGAGAATCCCAGCGAACGATCCCCGGTGCCCACCCCGAACCAATCGTTGACCGCGTCGATCGTGTTCATCGCCGCGCTGTGCGGCACTTCCACGCCCTTGGGCTGGCCGGTAGAGCCCGATGTGAAGAGCACGTACGCGATAGCGCTGGCATCCGGAACGACCGCGGCCGGCAGCGGCTCCGGATACTCGCGGGCCGCCTCGAGGGACAGGCTGGCGATACCGGTGTCCACCGGCGACCCGTCGGCCGTCAGCACCGCGGCAGCATCGGCGGCCGCAAGGATCTTCGCTTGCCGCGCCTTGGGTTGGTCCATACCGATCGGCAGGTAGGCCGCGCCTGCGGCCAGCACCCCCAGCACGGCAAGGATCTGGTCCCTGCCCTTGGGCAACTGGACGGCGACCGTGTCACCCGGAGCCACACCCTGCGCGCGCAGCGCACCCGCGACCGCCAGCGCAGCGCCGGCGAGTTGCCCGTAGTTCCAGCCGCCGGCCACATCGTCGTAATCCCACAAAACGGCCGCGTCCTCAGGATGTGCCGCGGCGTGGTCGAAAAAGCCCTGGTGCAGGCAGCGGCCGCTGGCGGGGCCGTCGGTTGCGTTGACCGCCGCGCGCACCTGCGCCTGGGTGGCAGGCAGCCGCACCGCCGCTTCGGCGTCCCAGGCCGTGTCGCCGTCCCCAAGGCGTTGGACGGTCTTGGTGAACGTGTCGAACATGGCGTCGACCAGACCCGGCGGGAAGGCCGCCTCGCGCACATCCCAGTTGATCAGTAATCCACCGCACAGTTCGGTGATCTGGGCATCGAGCAACACCTGCGGTCCTTGCGAGATGATCCACACCGGATTGCCGAACGTTCGGACCACCTTGTCGGAGAACAGCTCCCCGAGATCGAGGGCGCTGGTGAAGACCACCGGCGCCAGCACCGGTTCACCGCGGTGCCTGCCCAAATCGCGCAGCACCTCGAGGCCGGAATAGGCGGCGTGCGAGCCACTGTCGTACATGCTGCGCTGGACGGCCTTGGCGCGCTCCGCGATCGAGATGTTTTCGCTGACGTCGACCTCGAGCATGATCGATGAGGTGAAGTCCCCGATCACCCGGTCGATGTCGGGGTGGACGGGTTCCCGGTGGAACAACGGCACATTCAGCAGGAACCTGTCCTGGGCCGACCAGCCACCGATGGTGTCGGCGAATACCGCCGCCAACGCCACGGCCGGAGTGACGCCGCGCGCGTGCGCCCCCGAGATCAGCCTCTCCTTGGCTTCCGGTGCCAACCAATGGTCGTACCGGACGGTGCGGCGCGACGCGGCGCGCTCCGGCGCCCGGGGAAGCTCAGGGGCACCGGGCATTTCGGGAAGCCGCTGCTGCCACCACTGCCGGTCCCGCTCGTGTGCGGCGTCGCCATCGCGGCCGGCCCGGCGTTGGTCGAGGTAGCGTTGATAGCTGTAGCCGGGTATCGGCAGTGTGGCGCCGCCGTAGGCATCGGCGAGATCGGTGACCAGCACCCGATAGCTCATCGCGTCGCCGGCCAGCATATCGACGTCCAGGTGCAACCGCGCCCGGTCGTTGTACAGCGTCAGGGTGACGTCGATGACCTGCCCGTCTTCGATTGCCAACCGCTGGTGGGTCTTTCGGTCTCGGATGGCCGCCAGCTCTGCTTCCACCGCATCCGCGTCACGGTCGCGCAGGTCGACAACCTCAAACACCGGTCGACCCGGCCGCGCCAGGGTGTGCTGGGTGCCGTCCGGCAGGAACCTGGTGCGCAGCATTGGGTGGGCCGCGACGAGCGCGTCCACCGCTCGATGCAGCCGCTGCGGATCGATTGCGGCACCGTCGAACTCAACGTAGAGGTGGGCCGCGACGCCGCCGAGTTCCTGTTCGTCGGATCGCCCGATCCAGTAGGCGTGCTGCATCGGGGCCAGCGGGAACGGGGTGTTGTCGGTGGATGGCTCGGCCGGTTGTGGCCGCTCCGGAGTAGGTGGCAGCGACTGGTCACCGCTGAGCAACCCGTGCCAGGATTCGACGGTCGGACTGGCGGCAAGCTCGGCGAAGGTGATGTCCGCGCCGCGCTTACGCCAACCGCCCGCCAGGGACATCATGCGAATAGAGTTGAGCCCCAGCTGGATCAGGTCGTCGTGGTCTGCGACGTCGGCGGCCGGGCAACCCAGTTGGGCCGCGATCGTGGCCTTGATCTCGTCCTTGCTGATCCACTCCTCGCCGGGCGGCGGCATGTGCAGTCCTTCCTAATCCGCTTCGGGATTCAGGTCCAGCGCGGCGGCCAACACCGCGATCGCCCGCTGCCAATGCTCGCTGAGGCGATCGATGTCAGCGCTGCCGAACAGGGCGTCACTCCACAGCACATTATTGATCAGCACCCAACCGGCCGGGGTGGCGGCGATCAGCACGCTCATGTTCAGCGCGAAGCGCAGCGGTAGTTCCGGTTCGGGATCGACAGGCAGCGTTTCGATTTCGGCTCCGCTGAGCAGTGACCACGGTTCGTTCGTGGCGCCGCTGAGGTCCAGTCGGCCCATGTAGTTGAACAGCAATTGCGGCTCGGCCGCCTCTTGCAATTCGGGGATTCGGGCGATATAGCGAAGCAGCCCGTAATCCAGGCCTTCGTGCGGCACCTCGTCCAGGTGCGTCGTCACCGAGTCGAGCAGTCCGCGTGCCGCCGCGGGGTTCGCCTCGAGCCGATCGCTGTCCATCGTGTCCGTGCCGCTGCCCACCCCCAGCCGCACCGGGAAGGTGTTGGTGAACCAGCCGACGGTGTTCGCGGTGTCGGTATCCAGGACCGCGTCGGCGCGGCCGTGGCTGTCCAGTGCGATCAACGCGCCCGAAGACGGATCGTGCCCGGCGGCCCGGCGGTAGTTGCCGATGGCGATGGTGGCCGCGCACAACAGGATCGCGCGCATGCGGTCCTCGCGCGTGAGCGCGGCCTGCAGGCGTTCGGTGATTTCGACCGGGGTGTACACGGCGGTCACCTGGAGTTGCGACCAGGTGTCACGGGTCGGGTCGGGGTGCCGCGTACCCAGCGCGGGATCAGCGTCGCGGACCTGCGCCAGCCAGTAGTCGCGCTGAGCCAGCACCTCGGGTTGCGCCGCCCGCTCCCAGATCAGCCGGCACCAGCGGCGGTAGGAGGTGAACTCCGGCAACGCCTTCGGTGTTTCGCCGGCCTGCAGGGAACGCCACGCCTCCTGGATGTCGCTGACCAGGATGTGCCAGGACACCACGTCTACCACCAAGTGGTGAATGGTAAGCAGCAGCAGGTCGGCACCGGCACCGGTGAACCACACCGCCCGCACCATCGCGCCCGCGTGCGGATCGATCTCGTCCATCACCGCGCGCGCGGCATCCGGGATGGCCGCGGCCACGGCGGTTCCGGTCGGCACATTCACCTCGGACAGCAACTCAGCGGCACTCACCACGCCGGGCGGACGGGTCACCAGGCGGGCACCGTCGGGCGTTTCGGTCAGCGTCGAACGCAGCACTTCGTGTCCGTCGAGCAGCAGTTGGAGTATCAGCTCGATGACTGGCCGCTCGACCCCGGCGGGCACTCGCATCAGGATGGTGTTGGTGAAGCGCCGGTAGTTACCGAACTCGTTCACCCAGGACACGATCGGCAACGGCAGCACCTCGCCGTAGTCGGCGACCGTGGCAGCATCGTCCGCGCCGTTCCACGCGTCGACGGCGGCCGCCAGCTGGCGAACGGTCGGGCAGCTCAACACCATTCGCGGTGTCACGGGGATGTCGCGACGCTGGGCCTTGTGGACCACCGAGATGGCCGAGATGCTGTCCAGCCCGAGTGAGAAGAAGTCGTCGTCGACATGTGGCATCACGCCACTGAACTGCTCGGCGAATATCTCGCACAACGCACGTTCGGTTTCGGTGGAAACCGCCGCGCCGCTCGCCGTCACAGAAGTCAATGCATCGTGAGCCAGCCGGTCCAGCACCGCCCCGTCCAGCTTGCCGTTGGCATTCACCGGCAGGCGCGGCAACGCCACGATCCTGGCCGGGACCATATACGACGGCAGGTGTTCGGAAAGTGCGGCGCGCAGCCGGACCGGATCCGATTCCGAGCCGTGTTGCCAGACAACGAATCCCACCAGGACGGGGCCAGATTCGCGACGCAAGACGGACACCGCCGCGTCGTGCACCTCGGGCTGATTGCGCAGTGCGGACTCGATCTCCCCGATCTCCACGCGGTAGCCCCGGATCTTGACCTGGTCGTCCTCCCGTCCCAGGTACGCGTAGCCGCCGTGCGGCAGCCGGCGCACCAGGTCCCCGGTGCGATACATGCGCCGGCCGGGGCGGAACGGATCCGCGACGAAGCGCGCGGCGGTCAGCGCGGGCTGGCCTACGTAACCGCGGGCCAGTTGCGCCCCGGAGAGGTACAGCTCGCCCACCACACCGTGGGGCACCACGCGCAGCTCCGAATCCAGTACATAGCCGAAGGTTCCGGAGTTGACCGTGCCGATCGTCGGCGCGGGGTATTCGTTGACTTCTGCCACCACCGCCTCGACCGTGGTCTCGGTGGGCCCGTAACAGTTGTGGACCGCGGTCGGCGCCAACGCGCGCAGTTGTCGCCACATCGTGGCATTGATCGCCTCGCCGCCGAGTGCGAGCACGGACAGGTTGCGCTCGGCCAGGCCGGCGGCTCGCAGTTGGACGAACATCGACGGCGTGGTGTCGATCATGTCGACGCCGAAGTCGGCCAGCCCCCGCACCAAACGGTCCGCGTCGCGCATCTCGTCCGCGTCGAACAGGTGCACACAATGGCCGTCGAGCAGGCCGACCAGGGGCTGCCATGACGCGTCGAAGCTGAACGACCACGCATGGGCGATCCGCAACGGACGCCCCAGCCGCGTCACGGCGGGCCGGTGGACACGGTCGCGGTGGTCGGCGAAATAGCTCAGCAGAGCGGCATTCGTGCCGACGACGCCCTTGGGCTCCCCGGTGGAGCCGGAAGTGAAGATGACGTAGGCGCTGTGTCCGGGATGATGACGAACCGCGGGCGGGACGGGGTCGTGCTGCCGGATACGTTGCGCCGCAGCGGGCTCGTCCAACACCAGCGTGGGTAGCCGCCCGCCGATCCGTTCCTCCTGACCGGTCTGGGTGATGGCGAGAACCGGGTTTGACTGTCGCAGCAGCGAATCGATGCGAGCATCCGGCAGTGCGACGTCGACGGGCAGGTAGGCGCCGCCGGCAGCGAGCACCCCCATGATCGCGACCACCGAAGAAGCCGATCGCGGCAACACCAGCGCGACAACGGTTTCCGGGCCCACACCCTGCTCGGCCAGCTCGCGGGCCAGCCGGGCCGCCTCGGCATACAGTCCGGCGTAGGTGTAGCGCACGCCGTCACCGGTCATCAGTGCGACCGCGTCCGGCGTGGCGCGGACCTGCCGCTCGAAGCTCTGCCACACCGATTGATCCGTCGCCGGTACCAAGACCGCGGCAAGTTCGTCCAACTCCGCGCGTTCCGCGGCGGTGAGAACATCCAGCGCGTCGGGACCTTGGTCTTCGATGTCGGGCAGCTGCCGCAACACCGAGGCCAATCGCTCGCACAGTTGCGCGGACGAAAGATGCGGCAACGCTTCACGAATCGCCTCGACGACCACAATCAACGCGTCCTCGATCAGGTGCGAGACCACCGTCAGCGGGTAGTGGGTCAGGCTTTCCCCTTCGACAGGGGTGAAGCGGGTGCCGTCCGCGGTGGTGACCGGCCGGACGGCGTCCTCGAGCGGGGCATTCTCGAACACGAACAGCGTATCGAAGAGGCTGCCGTGGCCGTGCGCCCGTTGCAACTCGGACAGGCTGAGGTAGCCGATGTCACGCAACGACGAGGATTCCCGCTGTAAGAGTCTGCATTGCTCGACCACAGGGTCCGTGCCGGTGAGGTGATGCACCACCGGAACGGTGTTGATGAACATCCCGACCATGGTCTCTACGCCGGGCAGGTGCTCAGGCCGGCCGGAGACGACGGTCCCGAAGACCACGTCGCGCCGGTCGGTGAGGCGGCTGAGCACCACGATCCAGGCGAAAAGCACCGCGGTGTTGAGCGTGAGCCCGTTCCGGCCCGCCCACCGGCGCAGCCGCGCCGTGTCACCGGAAGACAACAGCAGGTTCGCTTTTTCGGGCACGCCGTGAGCTGCCGTGGGTATGCCATCGGCCACGATGAGCGGCGCGGAGACGCGCTGCAGATAATCCGTCCACCTGGCGGTCGCGACCGTGCGGTCCTGCCGGGACAGCCAGGCGATGTAGTCCCGGTAAGGGCGCGGGACGGGTAACCCATCGGTCGAGCCGCCGGCCTGATACACCGCGAGCATCTCGGTGAAGAAGATGCCGAGTCCCCAACCGTCCACCAGGATGTGGTGGGCGGTGAAGATCATCCGGCGCCTGGTTTCGCCGGGCACCGACAGCAGCACGACGCGCAGGGCCGGCCCGCGGCTCAGGTCGAACGGCCGGCGCCGTTCCGAGCGCGCGATCGAGTCGAATTCGCTTGCCGTGGTGACTCGCTCGGACCACGGCAACTCGGCATAGGCGGGAACGATCTGCACCGGCCGCGGGACGTCGCGATCCCAGAACGCCGCGCGCAGGTTCGGGTGGCGGTCCAGCATGACCTGGGCGCTACGGCGCAGCAGCGCGACGTCCAACGGCCCGTCGATATCGGCCACCAACTGCATGGTGTAGATGTCGAGGCTGTCCTCGGCCAGGCGGTATAGGGCGAACAGGCCCTCCTGCAACGGGCTCAGCGCAAGTACATCCTCGATCTGCGGCGGCGCGGCGGTCATGGTCGGCTCAGGCCCGGTTCTGCCAGGATGCGGTGAGCGCCGCCAACGCGTCGGCGTCCAAGCCGGATGCGCTCATCGGTGCGCTGGTCGCGGTCGACTCGGGCTGCGATTCCGCAAGGTCGGCAGGTTGATCGGCCGCAGCGTCGACCGCCGCGGCCACCTCGGCGATCGTCATGTGCTCGAACACCATTGCGGGCGCCAGTGCCAGTCCCTGCGCGTTGGCCCGGGCCGACATCTGGACGGCGATGATGCTGTCACCGCCGAGCGCAAAGAAATTGTCTTCCGGTTCGACACCGTCGATCTCGAGGAGTTCCTCCAGGAGGGCGATGAGCGCCCGCTGGGTTTCCGGTGACCCGCCCGCCACGGGTTGTTCGGAACGGGCGCCGACCGGCGTCGGGGGCGCCAGCAGCTTCTCCATCACTTCCGCCGGCGCCAGGTGCAGCGCCGACAACGGCGAATCGGGCTGATCCGCAAAGGCTTCCAGCGCGGCGTCCAGTGCCTCGGCGATGTGCTGCACGGTTTGGGGTTCGTACAAGTCGGCATTGGCGACGATGCGTACCTCGAGCCCGCCGTCCGCAAGCACGTTCATGCTGACGTTCAGATCCAGCAGCGAGACATCGAATTCCATCGGAATCGCGACGACCGTCGTTTCAGGCGTGAGATCACGCGGCGCCAGCGCCCAGTCCTCAGCCCGGAAGTGGATCGAAGTTTGGAACAGCGGGTGGTTGCGCGACCTCGAGCGCGGTGGGTTCAGCGCTTCGACGAGCCGGTCGATCGGTATTTCCTGGTGCGCCAACGCATCGAGCACCACTTCGCGGGATCGCGCCAGCACGGTGCGCGGGCTCGGGTCGCCCGACAGGTCATTACGCAGCGCCACCACGTTCGCGAACGGCCCGTTCGCCGCAGCGATGGCCAGTTCACCGCGGGCCGCCACCGGGCTACCGATCGCGATGTCGGTGCCGGCACCCAACTTGTGCAGCAATACCGCGAGCGCGGCCTGATAGACCATGAACTCGCTGGCGCCCTGCGCATCGGCGAGCCGGGTGAGTACCGCGCGGCGTCCGGCCGGGAGCGTGAAGGCCGCCACTGCGCCGCGCCTGCCGATCACCGGTGGCCGCGCATGATCGGCGGCCAGGGAGAGCTCGGTGGGCATTCCCGCCAGTGTGTCGCACCAGTAACTCAGCTCACCCTGGGCCCACTCGTTCGGCACGTCGAAGGTATTGCGTTGCCACAGCGCGTAATCGATGAATTGGAACGGCAGGGTATCCCAGTGCGGAGCCGCCCCGCCCAGCCGGGCCCGGTAGGCCCTGACAAGGTCCTCGTAGATGACCCCCAGCGAGTTGTGATCGGTGACGATGTGGTGGATCAGCACCACGAGCACGTGCTGGTCTGGGCCGAGCGCCAACAACGTGGGGCTGATCAGCGGCCCCGACTCGAGATCGAACAGGTGCCGGCGCAACTCGCCGGCCTTCTCGTCGAGCTGCTCGGCGGCAATGTCGGCGACGGCGAGCTCAATGCTCAGGGCCGGCTGCACGCGTTGATAGGGCATGCCGTCGTGTTCGGCGAACGACGTGCGCAGCGCCTCATGCCGGGCCACCACGTCGTCGAGCGCGGCGGCGAGCGCGGCGATGTTCAACGGACCGGTAAAGCGAAGTGACAAAGCCAAATTGAAGACATCGTTCGCACCGCGCATCCGGTGCTGGAACCACATGGCGAGTTGGGAGTAGGACAGGGGCGGCCGGTCGGGCCGTGCCTCATGTTCCAGCCCGGGGCGGGCGGCCGCGGACCGCTCGGCCAGCAGCTCCGCCAATCCCGCCGGCGTCGGGGCGTCGAAGACGGCCCGGACATTGCAGTCGACGTCGAACTCGGCGCGGATCTGGGCGACCAGCCGCGCCGCCAGCAGCGAGTGACCACCCAGGTCGAAGAACGAATCGTCGACGCTAACCCGCTCGCAACCGAACAGCCGCCCGAAGATTGCGCACAGGCGGTGCTCGGCGTCGGTGGTCGGCTCCCGGTAGCTGCGACGCGCGACCGGGGTGGCCGGCGGTAAGGCCCGCTTATCCAGTTTCCCGTGCACCGTCATCGGGATCTCGGGGATTGCGCCGAACGCGGTGGGCACCATGTATTCGGGCAGTACCGCCGCGGCGTGGGCGTAAATCTCGCTCAGTTCGATATCGTTTTCGCCGCCGGGCACGACGTAGGTGACCAGCCTGGGCCCGGCCTCGGTGTCTTCGGCGATAACCAGGCAGTGCCGCACCGCGGGATGTGTCGCGATCACCGACTCGACCTCGCCGAGTTCGATGCGGAAGCCCCGGACCTTGACCTGCTCGTCGGCGCGGCCGACGAACTCCAGTTTCCCGGAAATGTTGCGGCGGACCAGATCCCCGGTTCGGTACAGCCGCTGTCCGGGGTTGAACGGGTCGGCGACGAAGCGCTGCGCGGTCAGGGCCGGTCGCCCCAAGTAGCCGCGCGCCAGTTGCGCGCCACCCAGATACAGTTCGCCGACCACCTCGGCCGGCACGGGCTGCAGTTCCTCATCCAGCACGTAGGTATAGACATTCCGGTTGGGAATGCCGATCGGCACTACCCCGGTTCCTTGCGGCCCCTCGACGGGCAGGTGGGTCGCACAGATGACGGCCTCCGTCGGGCCGTAGTGGTTGCGCAACTTTGCGTCGAAGTAGCCGGCGAATTTGTCGGCCACCTCCCCGGAGAGCGCCTCTCCGCC
This sequence comes from Mycobacterium asiaticum, assembly GCF_001668675.1. Taxonomy (GTDB): domain Bacteria; phylum Actinomycetota; class Actinomycetes; order Mycobacteriales; family Mycobacteriaceae; genus Mycobacterium; species Mycobacterium asiaticum_D. Next base: position 40,731 of record NZ_LZKQ01000046.1, read on the forward strand.
CACCGGCACATGGCGCAACTGCCGCCATTCACTGACCTGCGGCAGCAGCAACAGCGTGCTCAGCATCGAGGGCACCATGTGCAGAGTCGTGACGCCGTGGCGGCTGATCAGCTCGGCGACATACGGAATGTCGTTGAAAGCATTGGGTTTTGGCACGATCAGTCGCGCCCCGAGGGACAGCGGTGCGAAGATCTCCATCAGTGAGGCGTCGAAACTCACCGACGACGACTGGAACACCCGGTCGTCGGGGTTCAAGCTCCATTCGGCGAGGAAACCGTCCATGTGCTCGGCGATCGCGTGATGCGGCACCGCCACGCCTTTGGGTTGGCCGGTGGAGCCGGAGGTGTAGATCACGTACGCCAGGTGATCGGGCCGCAGCGGCTGCAGCCGATCGGCGTCGCTGAGCACAGCGTCGGACAGACTCGCCGCGGCGCTCTCCGCTGCCGCGAATTCGGCCTGCCCGATCACCATCACCGGGTTCGCATCCCGCACCAGATACTCGATGCGGTCCTCGGGAAAAGCAGGATCGATCGGCAGGTAGGCCGCGCCGGCCTTCAGTACGGCGAACATGGCGACGATGAACTCGATCGACGTCGTCATGCGCAGTCCGACGATGTCCTCGGCACCTATTCCGTTGCCGATCAGCCAGCGCGCCAAGCGATTAGCGCGGCCATGCAGCTGCGCATACGTCAGCTGCGCGTCGTCGGACACCAGGGCAAGGGAATCCGCCGCGGCGGCGGCCGCCGCTTCCAGCGCGGCAACCATGGTGGTGGCGGGAGTTGCGACGAGCTCGCCATGCGATTGCGCCAGCACGGCGTCTCGCTCGCCGGGCCCCAGCAGGTCGAGCGCCGCGACGCGATGTGCCGGCTCGCGCAACGCATGGTCCAGCAACTGCACGTAATGCGACAGCATCTGATCCACCAGAGCCTTCGAGAGCACCTCGGTCTGATATTCGAATTCGGCGATCATGCCGTCCGGGTCGAGCACCACCGCGAGCGCCAGCGGCACCGGTGCGGTGACGGCGCCGAGTTCGAGTTGTCGAACGGTGACACCGTCGAGGCGCAGGCCGGACACCGTCTTGCGCATGCTGAAGCCGAGACGGACCAGACGGTCCATCCCGTCCCGGCCTGCGGTCCGCTCCGGATTCAGCTCGCGCACCACGCGATCGAGACCGACGGACTGCCGGGCGAAGGCCTGCAAACAGGTTTCGGTCACCCGGTCGACCAACGAGGTGAACGTGTCGTCCGGTCGCACGGCAATGCGCAGCAACAGGGTGTTGCCGAAATATCCGATCGCGCGCTCGGCGGCGGCTCGCCGTTCGGTCACCGGCACCGAGATCAGGAAGTCTGTGGCACCGGTGTACCGACGTATCAGCGCTCCGTAGGCCGCGAGCAGCACCATGAACGGTGTGGCGGAGCGATGACGGGCGAAGTCCTCGAGCCGACCGAACAGGTCGGCCGGCACCGGCCAGGTATGTCGCCGCGCGTGCTTGGACGGGTTCGGGGACGACGCCCCGGGCAGCTGCAGCGGATCGGGTAGCGGCAGCAGGTTATTGCGCCAGTAGTCGATATCGGCGGCCGGTGGGTCCGTCCCCTCGGTGGCCGCGCGACCCAGCACCTCGACCGCAACATATTGCGGCGGTTGGCCGTTGACCGCGCCGGTGTGGTAGGCCGCACTCAGTTCGTCGAAGAACACCGCCCAGGAATCGTCGTCCCAGCAGATGTGATGCACCACCAGCAGCAACACGAATTCATCGGTGCCGGTCCGAAGTAGGGTGACCCGCAGCGGCAATTCGCCGGTGAGATCGAAGGGCCGGCCGAACTCTCGGCGAGCCAGTGCCTCGACGGTCTGCCCGTTTCCGGCCAGTTCCGTCAGATCGTTTGTCTGCCAGGGAATTTCAACGTTATCGCGGAAGACCTGATACGGCTCACCCTCGGTGTCCACCCCGTAGGTGGAGCGCAGGACCGCATGACGCGCGATGACCTCACCGACCGCGGCCCGCAGCCGCTCCTCATCCAGGGCGCCCGTCAATCGGTATGCCACACAGATGTTCAGCGTCGTGTCGGCGGTGTCCATGGCTTGCACGAACCACATCCGGCGCTGACCGGCGGACAGACCGTAGCGTCGCCCCGCTTCGAGGACGGCCACGTCCGTTGCGGGCATGCTTCCCGCCGCGCCGCTCTCGGCGATGCGACGGCGCAGCAGCTCACGGCGACGCTCCTGCACGGTCTTGGCATCGGGTGCCATCGTCGGTCTCACTGCCTCTCTCATACCGCCTGCGGCCAGGAACCACTTTCCGATGTCACATAGCCGCCGCGCGCGAAAAACTTGTCGCCGCTGTGCTCGACACCGTCGGCGGTCCGCACCAGCGTGACCACCAGCGCGTGGTTTCGGCCCCGGAACGCTTCCGGCCCCGACACCACCGCACCGCCGCCTTCCTGCACGATCACCCGGCCCGGGGTGCCACCGTATCGGGCTTCGGAGACCCGGGCTTCGAGCACCTCGATCCGTTCACCGCGGTAGAACGCGAATGGACGAGGGTAGGGATCGGACAACGCGCGCACGAACCGTTCGAGGTCGGCGGCCGGCCAGCTCCAGTCGATCAGGCTGTCGCGCTCAGATCGCTTGTGGTAGTAGGTTCGTTCGGCTTTGTTCTGCGGACGCCAGACCGCGGTGCCCGACTCGAGCGCACTCAACGCTTCGGCGAGCGCCCCGGGAATGAGGTCCATGCCCCGCATCACCAGCTCGGTGCCGGTGTCGGTCGGCCCGATCGGCAGCGCGTGCTGGACCAGAATGTCGCCCGTGTCCAGGCCGTCGTCCATCCGGTGCACGGTCAGACCGAATTCGGTTTCGCCCGAAATCAGCGCCCAGAGCACCGGAGAGAATCCGGTGAACTTCGGCAGCAACGAATCGTGCAGGTTCAAGGTGCCGTGCGGCGGAAGGTCGTACAGCTCGGCCGGCATCCAGGTGTACCAGCTGTTGACCACGATGGCGTCGGGTTCGGCGCGGCGCACCCGGTCGATGGTTTCCGCGTCGACCCGATCGGTGAGATGCACCGGGATACCGTGTTGGCGGGCCAGCTCCTCGACGGACGCCGAGAAGATCGCCTTATAGGAGTGGTCGCTGGCCGGGTGCGTCACCGCGAGGGGAACTTCGTGACCGAGGTCGATCAGGGCCTGCAGGGTCTTGTGCCCCCAGGTCTGGAATCCGAACGACACGACACGCATCAAGCGTTCCCCCCTGTGGAGCCCGCTATGAATCCCTGCATGAACCCCTCCGTCTCGTTCGTCACCGCTGCGGCCCCCTCCAGCACCCAATCCGCACCAGCAGATTATGTTAGCCTTCGCTAAGTTGCTGGACGCGTGCGGCCATGTCAATCGACTGCGGCCGGCAACCGGGCGTGGCCTGGCCATTTGAGTTGTGCGAGGTTCGCCACGAAACCGGTACAACGTGGTCAGTGGTGCGGGAAGATACCCGCGTGCAAGACGCGGTGCAGACGAACAGGCCGGACCTCGCAGGTCGGCGTGCCGCACTCGGACACCAGGGATTCGACGGCACTTTTTCGTTGCGTTCCCTCGACGTGGACCGCGACCTGGATGTGCTGCACTCCTGGATGAACGACCCGGTGGTCGCGACGTATTGGAAGAAGCCCTGGTCGCGGTCCCGGATCGAGTCGTACCTGCGTGAGCAGGAGCTCAGCGACCACTCCAGCCCCTACCTGGGTGAGCTT
>NZ_LZKQ01000047.1 GCF_001668675.1 Mycobacterium asiaticum
ACCCTTATCTAGCCGGCTGCGACACGCCGGTCCTCAACTCACGGCCCGACTGATACACCACTTTGGTGGACGCAACCGCGGGTGGGCTGGGTGAAGATCGCACCGGCGATGACTGGGTCAGCCGGCGGGTGACCACCAACGGGGTGGTCAGTGTGGCCTGGCAGCAGGTGTGTGTGGGGGCCCACTACGCCGGATCACGCTGCGATGTCCACGTTGATGGGCAGCTGCTGCGGTTTTTCATCGGCGATGATCTGGTCAAGACCGTCGCGCGCACCCACCGCGGCGAGGTAAGAAACAAACGGGCCTTCCGCACCCGCGACCAGGCCTAACTAGTAACCCAGAGTGTCAAGGATCAACCGAAATAGATCCGTCAAACATCAACCGACGCTGAACAGCTCCACAGGTTTTCGCGCCACCGCCGAGCGTGTGGCCTTCGTAGGCAGTAGGCCGTCAGAGCAGCCACAGGCCCCACGTTCGGCGACGAGATTTACGGACGCGGTTGTACGTCCACGCTGGGGGGCAGCGACGACGGCTCGGGGCGCGTCGAGCGCCGCACGATGCTGAACGCGATCGCCCCGCCGGCCAGCACCACCACCCCGGCGGCTCCGGCGATCACCCACGGCTTCTTGGACCGCCGCTGGTTGCGTCGCGCCTCCTGCAGCAACTGCGGCAGGTTGGCGACCACTTCCTGCGCGGCCGCCAGCTCCTGGCCGATGCTTTCCTGCGCCGCGGCGAGCTCCCGGGCCAGCCGGCCCTCGCGGTAGCGCCGACGAAGCTCGGTCGCGGTGGAGTGCGCCGACTGCACTCCCAGCCCCACCACGCCGCGAGTCACGTCCACCGGTCCCACCGCCGAATAGGTCAGGCCCCGGGTAAGTCGTTCGCGGGGGGTCAACGAGGCTTCCGCCTTCTCGCTCATCTACCGCCCTTTCTACGCACTGCTCAAGTCCTACGCAGTCCTATCAGTTACCGAGCCGCCGAGCTAGTACCTGCGCGGCCGACACCGGCTGCGGCACTAGTCGTGGGTAGTGGCAGACTGTGATCCCGTGACTAACAGCCCCATTCAGACCGCCACCGCAACCCTGCACACCAACCGTGGAGACATCAAGGTTGCCCTGTTCGGGAACCACGCGCCCAAGACCGTCGCGAACTTCGTCGGCCTGGCGCAGGGCACCAAGGAGTACTCGACCCAGAACGCGTCGGGTGGCCCCTCGGGCCCGTTCTACGACGGTGCGGTTTTCCACCGGGTCATCCGGGGCTTCATGATCCAGGGTGGCGACCCCACCGGTACCGGTCGCGGCGGCCCGGGCTACAAGTTCGCCGACGAGTTCCACCCCGAGTTGCAGTTCGACCGGCCTTACCTGCTCGCGATGGCCAACGCCGGTCCGGGTACCAACGGCTCTCAGTTCTTCATCACCGTGGGCCCGACGCCGCACCTGAACCGCCGCCACACCATCTTCGGTGAGGTCATCGACGCGGACTCGCAGCGCGTCGTCGAGACGATCTCGTCGACGGCCACCGACGGCAACGACCGCCCGACCGACCCGGTCGTCATCGAGTCGATCACCATCTCCTGACGCGAGGCTCGCGAGGCGCCGACGGTGCGCTGGCCGACCGGACGAAGGCGCGCGGAAGTTAGCGCGCGCCCTTCTTTCGCGGGCCGGCGTAACCGGCGTCCGTGAGGGCGTCGAGCACCTCCAACGGATCGGTGCCCAGATCCCACCGGGACAGGATCAGCAGTCCCCCGCCGGTGGTTTCGATCTCCAGCAGGCGGACCTTGCGCGTGTGCCGACGGAACTCGGAGATACGAATAATTTCGAGGGATTCCCGACGCAATGTCTGCGTTCGAAACCACCCGCGCACGGCCAGGCCATCCGGTGTGATTGCCAGCTTGGGCCGCGCACGCCACGACGCGCCCGCAAACAAGATCAGACCCGCCGCCGCCACGCCGGCGATGACACGCCCGGGCGGGTCTGTGACGAGGGTCACAGTGGCGATAGCCAACACGACGCCGGCAAGCCCGCAACCAGCGATTCCAGCCGGATGTGGCGCCCATTCAGTTTGCTGCATGCCCTACCTGTACCCTCCTACCACGGTGGATACGGTTATCCACAGACGCTATCAACAGTGGGGATGAATCACACGCGTGTGATTGGGTGACGGGAAGGTTGCTGACGCGCAAACAAAACCGTCGCAAGATGAATACATTCCGACTGCATTCACCCCTGACCGGGTCGGTCAGTGCCAGCGCATAGTTAGCAAAAGACCCGTGATCATGAAAGCGAACGCGATCGCGTAGTTCCACGGCCCCAGCTCCGCCATCCAGTGCAGCCACGTCGGGGCTTGCGGACCGTAGGCGGCCAACTGGAACACCATTAGCCAGACCAGCCCGATCAGCATCAGTCCGATGAACAACGCGACGAACCACACACTCGACGGCCCGACCTTCACCTTCACCGGCGTGCGGCTTACCGCGCTGACGGTGAAGTCGTTCTTCTTGCGGACCTTGGACTTCGGCATTTGTTACCTCTGATATCGGGTGCAACGATTACGGTTGCAAGCAGGCAGAGCTCGAACATGAGACTAGCCCACTTGGCCCGAACGCCAGGAAACCGGAGACACGATGATCGATCGGCGCCGTTCGCCGTGGCGCTTCGGTGTCCCGCTGGTGTGCCTGCTGGCAGGCCTGTTACTGGCCGCCACCCATGGTGTCTCCGGTGGCTCGGAAATCCGCCGCAGCGACGCGCCCCGACTGGTCGACCTGGTCCGCGAGACGCGCGACTCGGTCAGTCGCCTGGACTCCGAGCGGCAAGCGCTGACCGGCAAGATCGACGCCTTTCATGGCCGCTCGTCGGACACCGCGCTGCAGGCCATGCTCAGGCGGGCGGCCGAGCTGGCCGGCGAGGCGGACATGAACCCTGTCCACGGCCCGGGCCTGGTGGTGGTCCTCAACGACGCCCAGCGCGACGCCAACGGGCGGTTCCCTCGCGATGCCACGCCGGACGACCTCGTCGTGCACCAGCAGGACATCGACGGCGTCCTCAACGCCATGTGGAGTGCCGGCGCGGAGGCCATTCAGATGCAGGATCAGCGCATCATCGCGACCTCGGTCGTGCGCTGCGTCGGCAACACGCTGCTGCTCAACGGGCGCACCTACAGCCCGCCCTACTCCATCACCGCGATCGGCAATGCCGCGGCCATTCAGGCCGCCCTGGCCGCCGCTCCCCTGGTGACGCTGTACAAGCAGTACGTGGTGCGGTTCGGGCTGGGCTACCGCGAGGAGGTCAAGTCCGACGTCGCGGTCGCAGGGCATGCGGATCCGGTGCGATTGCACTTCGCGCAGCCGATAGGACCGATCGGCTACTGACAACGGCGTTCCGGCACGGACGGTAACCTGTCACGGTGCGGATCCTGGTCGTCGACAACTACGACAGCTTCGTGTTCAACCTGGTGCAGTACCTGGGCCAGCTGGGCGTCGAGGCGACCGTGTGGCGCAACGACGACGCCCGACTCGCTGACCCGGACGCGATCGCCGCGGAGTTCGACGGCGTACTGCTCAGCCCCGGACCCGGGACCCCCGAACGTGCCGGCGCCTCCATCAGCCTGGTCCGCGCGTGCGCCGCGGCCCGCACGCCCCTGCTGGGGGTGTGTCTGGGACACCAGGCGATCGGCGTCGCGTTCGGCGCCACGGTGGACCGGGCGCCCGAGCTGCTGCACGGCAAGACCAGCAGCGTGCACCACGCGAATGAGGGTGTGCTGCAAGGGCTTCCGGACCCGTTCACGGCGACGCGCTACCACTCGCTGACCATCCTGCCCGAATCGCTGCCCGCCGACCTGCAAGCCATCGCCCACACCCCGAGCGGAGTGATCATGGCCGTCCGGCACACCGAGCTGCCGATCCACGGTGTGCAGTTCCACCCCGAGTCGATCCTCACCGAAGGTGGGCACCGGATGCTGGCGAACTGGCTGCTCTACTGCGGCTGGGCGCGCGACGACACCCTGGTACGCCGACTGGAGAACGAGGTCCTCACAGCGGTCCGGCCGCACATCCCGGGCGGCCAATCCGGTCCGGAAGAGGCTACTGACCGAACCTCAGCGTGATCACACCGTCGCGGTTGACGCCGGTCCCCGCCGCCGGGCTCTGCGAGACCACCTTGTTGTGCAGGTTGCCGCCGGCATCCACGTCGGCCCCCTTGTCCAGCACGCCGGTCCAGCCCAGCGCTCGTAGCCGCGGCTCGGCATCCGTCCAGAACATGCCGGACAGGTCGGGCATCAGGAACTGGTTGCCCTTGGACACCTGTATGTCGATCACCGAATCGACCGGAACCGTCTGACCCTTCGGGGGATTGGTGCCGATCACTTCGCCGGCCGGTTTGGTGCTGTCCACCTGAGACTGACTGAATTTGGTGAAGCCGTAGACCGTGAGATTCTTCTGTGCCAGCTCGACGGTCTGTCCGGAGACGTCCGGAATCTCCTTGGTCTCGGGTCCGGAGCCCACGATGATCGTGATGACGTTGGTGATCGCCGAGGTCTGATTGGCCGGCGGGTTCGTGCCGATCACCTTGCCCGCCAGGTCCGGTGTGGAGGGCGAATTGGCCTGCTTGAACTTGTTGAATCCGGCCGCGGTGAGTTTCTTGACCGCCTCGGAGTAGGTCAGCGCCGACACATCGGGCACCTCGCGCTGCTCCGGGCCGGTCGACACGTTGATGGTGATCTCGTCGCCGGCACCCACCGAGGTATTGGCGGCCGGGTCGGTGCTGATCACGTGGTCGGGCGGAATCGTGGAGTCGGGTTTCTGCTGGGTGCGCGTCTTGAAGCCCTTGTTCTGCAGCGAGGCGATCGCATCTGCCGACGCCTGACCTCGCACGTCGGGCACCTGGACGTTGCGGGTGCCGCCGCCGAAGGTGTTGATCGCGATGGTGACCACGATGGTCAGCACCGCCAGCACCGCGACGACCGCGATCCACCGGCCCACCGATCCGACGTTGCGGTCGTCGTCGGAGTCGTCGAAGTTCTGGCGCGGCAACGGATCCGTGCGCGGACCGCCGTGGCCCGATGACGACAGCAGCGACCGGCGCTCGGCACCGGTGAGCACCTTGGGCGCCTCGGGCGGCTCGCCGTTGTGGACCCGGACCAGGTCCGCCCGCATCTCGGCGGCCGTCTGATAACGGTTCTCCGGGTTTTTCGCCAGCGCCTTGAGTACCACGGCGTCCAGGTCGGGGGAAATGCCGGCATGACGTTCCGACGGCGGAACGGGGTCTTCCCGCACATGCTGATATGCCACCGCCACCGGCGAATCGCCGGTGAAGGGCGGCTCACCGGTGAGCACCTCGTACAGCACGCAGCCCAGCGAATAGACGTCGGACCGGGCGTCCACCGAATCGCCGCGGGCCTGCTCCGGCGACAGGTATTGCGCGGTGCCGATCACCGCCGCGGTCTGGGTCACGCTGTTACCGCTGTCCGCGATCGCCCGCGCGATGCCGAAGTCCATCACCTTCACCGCGTTGGTGGAGCTGATCATGATGTTCGCCGGCTTCACATCGCGGTGGATGATGCCGTTCTGATGGCTGAAGTTCAGCGCCTGACACGCGTCCGCGATGACCTCGATGGCCCGCTTGGGCGGCATCGGGCCGTCGTTGTGCACGATGTCGCGCAGTGTGACGCCGTCGACGTACTCCATGACGATGTAGGGCAACGGTCCGGCGGGCGTCTCGGCTTCGCCGGTGTCGTACACCGCCACGATGGCCGGGTGGTTCAGCGCGGCGGCGTTCTGCGCCTCGCGCCGGAACCGGAGATAGAAGCTGGGATCGCGGGCCAAGTCGGCGCGCAGCACCTTGACCGCGACGTCGCGGTGCAGCCGCGTGTCACGTGCGAGGTGAACTTCGGACATGCCTCCGAAACCGAGGATGTCGCCGAGTTCGTAGCGGTCGGACAGGTGCTGAGGGGTGGTCATCGCGCATTCTCGAGTCGGGCGGGCGCCGCGTGCAGTCCAGGATTACCTGTTTCTGCGCGATCCGTCCAATTCACAATGATGCCCGGACCAGGGCCGTAGTTGGCGTCCGGCGCGCTCCCGGTGTTGGTGACAGTTGGCGGCGATTGCTGCTGCTGCTGCGTGTCGGCCTTCGAGTTGATGACGATGAGCACCGCGATGATGATCGCCAGCGCGCCGAGCACCCCGGCGGCCCAGAGCAGCGCCCGCTGTCCCGAGGAGAACGTGCGTCGCGCCGGTGGTGGCCGATGTCCGCCGGCCGCGCGCCGCGGCGCCGTGCTGCGGGTGGCGGGTGCGGGCGCGATGCGGGCCGGTGCGGCCGACGGAATCGCCGCCGGCGCGGCCCGGCCGGCCGGCGGCGTCGCGCTGGGCCGGGGAGGGCGCCGGCCCGCCCGGACCGCGGCGACCGCATCGGCAAAGGGCCCCCCGCTGCGATAACGCTGGCTGGGGTTTTTCACCAGGGTGATCTCGATGAGCTCCCGGACGTTGGGCGGCAGGTCCGCCGGCAACGGCGGCGGCGGCTCCTTGATGTGCTTCATGGCCACCGTGAGCGCGCCGTCACCGGCGAATGGCCGCTTGCCCGAAACCACCTCGTAGCCGACCACGCCCAGCGCGTAGACGTCACTGGCCGGCGTTGCGTCGTGGCCGAGGGCCTGCTCCGGCGCGATGTACTGGGCGGTGCCCATCACCATGCCGGTCTGGGTGACCGGGGCGGCGTCGACGGCCTTGGCGATGCCGAAGTCGGTGATCTTCACCTGGCCGGTCGGCGTGATGAGGATGTTGCCGGGCTTGACGTCGCGGTGCACCAGGCCGGCGGCGTGGGCGATCTGCAGCGCGCGGCCGGTCTGTTCGAGCATGTCCAGCGCGTGCCGCAGCGACAGCCGGCCGGTGCGTTTGAGCACCGAGTTCAGCGGCTCGCCGTTGACCAGCTCCATTACCAGGTAGGCCGTGCGGCCCTCCCCGTCCATCGCGCTTTCCCCGTAGTCATGCACCTGCGCGATTCCGGGGTGGTTGAGCATCGCGGTGGTGCGCGCCTCCGCGCGGAACCGCTCGATGAACTCCGGGTCCTGGGAAAACTCCTGCTTGAGCACTTTGACCGCGACGCGTCGGCCGAGGCGGCTGTCCACCGCCTCCCATACCTGGCCCATGCCGCCAGTGGCGATGAGCCGCTGCAGGCGGTATCTGCCCGACAGCGTCACCCCAACGCGGGGACTCATGTTTCCCCTCGCTCAGGTCCGACGCGACGTCGGCGACCCGCGTTCGCGACGGGTCGTGCCATCGCTGCAATCCTCACTCGCCTGTGGCGACTCATGGTCCCCCTTGCAAAGCAGCCTCGATCACTGCCCGCCCGATCGGCGCGGCCAATGCGCCTCCGGTCGCGGACAGACGATCGCCACCGTTCTCGACCAGCACTGCCACCGCAACCTTCGGGGCCTGCGCGGGTGCGAAGGCGATGTACCACGCGTGCGGCGGAGTATGCCGCGGGTCGGTGCCATGCTCTGCGGTGCCCGTCTTGGATGCGATCTGCACGCCGGGAATCGCCCCTTTCTGCTGTGCGAGTTTCTCGGCGCCGACCATCAGCTCTGCTAGCTTAGCGGCGACCTGCGGCGACACTGCGCGGCGCTGCTGATACGGGGCGGTGGTGCTGATATTGGCCAGGTCGGGCCCCTTGAGGCTCTCGACGAGGTAGGGCCGCATCATCACGCCACCGTTGGCGATGGCCGCGGCGACCTCCGCGTTCTGCAGCGGGGTGAGCGCCACATCCTTCTGCCCGATGCTGGTCATCCCCAGCGCCGCACCGTCGGCGATGGCGCCTACCGTGGATTCGGCGACCTGCAGCGGAATGGGTTCCGGAGCGGTGTCCAGGCCGAACGCCTGCGCCATGCTGCGCAGCGCGTCGGCGCCGGTCGACAGGCCCAGCTGGACGAACGCGGTATTGCACGATTTGGCGAATGCCTCGCTCAGCGACACGGTGGGTTCGGAGCTGCACGCGGTGCCACCGTAGTTCTCCAGGGTTGCCGTGCTGTTCGGCAGCGGGATGGTCGGCGCCGAAGTCAGCTGCTGGTTCACCGTCGCCCCGGCCTGCAGAGCCGCGGCCGTGGTGATCACCTTGAAGGTCGACCCGGGCGGGTAGGTTTCCGAGATCGCCCGATTGATCAGCGGGTTGTCGGGGTTGTCCCGGAGCCGCTGCCAGGCCTGGGCCTGTACCTCGGCGTTGTGGGATGCCAGCACATTGGGGTCGTAGGACGGCGACGACACCAGCGCCAGGATCTTGCCGGTGGCCGGTTCGATGGCGACCACGGCCCCCTTGCAGGGCGGTCCCCCACAGCCCTGCTGCATCGCATCCCAACCGGCCTGCTGGATGCGCGGGTTGATGGTGGTGTCGACGTTGCCGCCGCGGGGGTCGCGCCCGGTGAAGAAGTCGGCCAGCCGGCGACCGAACAGCCGCTCGTCGGATCCGTTGAGCAGCAGATCTTCGGCACGTTCCAGGCCGGCGCTGGAATAGCGCAGTGAGTAGAAGCCGGTGACCGGCGCGAACACCTCCGGGTTGGGGTACATCCGCAGGAAGCGGAACCGGCTGTCGGTGGCCACCGAATAAGCCAGCAGTTGGCCCCCGGCGATGATCTGTCCCCGCTGTCGCGAGTACTCGTCGAGCAGGACCCGCTGGTTGCGGGGGTCGGCGCGCAACCCGTCCGCTGTGAAAACCTGCGTCATGGTGGCGTTGAGCAACAGCAGGACGATCAACGCCATCACGGTCATCGAGATCCGGCGCAGCGAGGTGTTCATACGCGCTCGATCACCTCGGTGCTGGCCGCCGCGATCGGCGACTTCTTGCGCGGGCGGGTGCGCAGCGGACGCCGCGCCCCGTCGGAGACGCGGGCCAGGATGCCCAGCAGCACGTAGTTGGCCAACAGCGACGACCCGCCGTAGGACATCCAGGGCGTGGTCAGACCGGTCAGCGGGATCAGCTTGGTGACACCGCCGACCACGATGAACAACTGAATCGCCAGCGTCGAGGACAGGCCGGCGGCCAGCAGCTTGCCGAAGCTGTCCCGGGTGGCGATCGCGGTGCGCATCCCGCGGATGATGACGATCGTGTAGAGCATCAGGATGCTGGCCAGCCCGACCAGCCCGAGCTCCTCGCCGAAGGCGGCGATGATGAAGTCGGTCGAGGCGGCAGGAACGGTGTCCGGCTGGCCGTTGCCCAGCCCGGTGCCGAAGATGCCACCGGTGGCGAAGCTGAACAGCGCCTGCACCATCTGGTATCCGCTGCCGTCGGGGTCGGCGAACGGGTCCAGCCACGTCTGCACCCGCACCCGGACGTGCGAGAAGAGGTAGTACGCCACCACGCTGCCCGCGGCGAACAGCACCAGGCCGAGCACCACCCAGCTGAACCGCTGCGTGGCCAGGTACACCACCACCAGAAACGACGCGTACAGCAGCAGCGAGGTCCCGAGATCCTTCTCGAAGACCATCACCCCTACCGAGATCACCCACGCCGCCAGTAGTGGCGCGAGGTCGCGGGGCCGCGGCAGCGTCATGCCCATCAAATGCTTGCCGGCGCTGGTGAACAAGTTGCGCTTGGCCACCAGGACCGCGGAGAAGAAGATCAGCAGCAGGATCTTGGAGAACTCAGCCGGCTGAATTGAGAAGCCCGGCAAGCGAATCCAGATCTTGGCGCCGTTCTGCTCGGACAGCGAGGCGGGCAGCAGCGCGGGGATCACCAGAAAAATCAGGCCGGTCAGGCCGCAGATGTAACCGTACCTGGCCAGCTGCCGGTGATCCTTGAGGAACGTCACCACCAACGCGAAGGCGGTGACACCGACCAGCGTCCAGAGCATCTGCTGGTTGGCGCTGGGGTGGCCGTGACGGCCAACTTCCTTGTCCACCAAGTCAAGTCGGTGAATCATCACCAGACCGAGCCCGTTGAGCAGCGCCACCACCGGCAACAGCAGCGGATCGGTGTAGGGCGCGAAACGCCGCAACGTCAGATGCGCGATTCCGAACAGCGCCAGAAAACCCAGCCCGTAGGTGCTCAGGTCCCAGTGCAGGCCGCGCTCCTGGTTGGCCTCGACGATGAACAGCGCGGCGATGGTGATCAGCGCGGCGAAACACAACAGCAGCAACTCGGCATTGCGCCGAGTCGGCAGGGGTGGGGTCACCGCTACCGGTGCCGGCAGTTCCGTCGTCGTCATGCCGCTGCCCGGCAGTTCACGCCTTGCTGTGCGGGTTGCGGGTTTTCGCTCGTTGTCGGTGACGTCGCGGGGGGCGTCGAGGACGACGGCGTAGCAGGCGCTGCCGGGGTGGTGCTGGGGGGTGTCGTCGATGTGGTGGAGGGGGTGGCTGAAGGGGTCGATGTGGTCGAGGTGGACGTGGACGGTGTGGCTGATTGGGTGCCCGGGGCCGGCGACGCCGGCGGATTGGACTCGGGTGTGCCGCTGCTGTTTGTCGACGGCGCCGGCCGCCCCGGCGGTGACGTCGCACGGGCGGGTGGGCATTCCGGCAGCAGCGACTTGGCCAACTCGCGCAGTTGCTTGCGGGCACCCTCGAGGGTGTCGGCGGGCAACCCGTCCTGCACCGACTTGCGGGCCGAGGGGTTGAGGTCCTCCAGCTTCACCTGCCGGCAGCCCGATTGGTCGGGACTGGCCTCGGAGATCTCGTTGCCCTTGAGGCATCCGACCGCGTAGGTGCTGTGCAGGGACAGCCCCAGCAGTGAGCCCTGAATGCCGCGCATGATGGCGACCGTGCCGTTGTCGTTGGCGACGTAATAGTTGTTGCGGATGATCGCGTTGCCGATGCCCAAGCCGGCGATCAACAGCAGCAACACCAGCGCGATGACCAGCCCCAACCGTCGGCGTGACCAGCGGCGGCGCGGCGGTTCGACCGGCGGGGCAACTCGCTTGGTGACTTCGCCCTTGCGCTGGCCGATCGCCGAGGCGCGGCCGGCCGCGGTGTTGGGCAACGTCAGTTGGTCGTCGTCGCCGTCCCCGGACACCGCCCCGGCCAGGATCGGCTGGGTCTGGCCGAACTCGTCGTCGACGACGTCAGCGACGACGACGGTGACGTTGTCCGGGCCGCCGCCGCGCAGCGCCAATTCGATGAGGCGATAAGCACTTTCGGCGACGTCGGGGATCTGCAGGGCTTCGGCGATGGTCTCGTCGCTGACCGGGTCGGAGAGTCCGTCCGAGCACAGCAGGTAACGGTCGCCGGCCCGGGCCTCCCGCATCGTCAGGGTGGGCTCCACCTCGTGGCCGGTCAGCGCCCGCATGATCAGCGAACGCTGCGGGTGGCTGTGCGCCTCCTCGGCGGTGATCCGGCCCTCGTCGACCAAGGTCTGGACGAAGGTGTCGTCCTTGGTGATCTGTGACAGCTCGCCGTCGCGGAACAGGTAACCGCGCGAGTCGCCGATGTGCACCAGACCGAGCCGATTGCCGGCGAACAGGATGGCGGTCAGCGTGGTGCCCATGCCCTCGAGGTCGGGTTCCATTTCGACCTGGGCGGCGATCGCGGCGTTGCCGGCCCGCACCGCGTTGTCGAGTTTGGCCAGCAGGTCACCGCCGGGCTCGTCGTCGTCGAGATGGGCCAGCGCGGCAATCACCAACTGCGAGGCCACCTCGCCGGCCGCGTGGCCGCCCATACCGTCGGCCAAGGCCAGCAATCGCGCTCCGGCGTAGACGGAGTCTTCGTTGTTCGCGCGTACCAAGCCGCGATCACTGCGAGCGGCGTACCGCAGGACGAGGGTCACGGGCGCAACTCCTCGGTCCCGGCGGTGAAACCGGCCGAGCCGGCACCGTCGTTGTAGCCGCGCGTCACGGGCGTAACTCTATTGCCGTCTTGCCGATCCGAACCGGCGTACCTATGGGAACTCTTACCGCAGTCGTCACCTTCGCCCTGTCGAGGTAAGTGCCGTTGGTCGATCCTAGATCTTCCACATACCATTCCGAGCCGCGCTGAGACAGCCTCGCATGCCGTGTCGAGGCGTAATCGTCAGTCAACACCAAGGTCGAGTCATCCGCGCGGCCAATCAGCACCGGTTGTCCACTCAGGGTGATCCGCGCGCCCTGCAGGGCACCTTCGGTCACCACGAGATAGCGGGCGGCGTCGCGGCGCTGGCGGGACAGCAGGTTACCCCGCAGGGTGAGACCGCGCCGCACCATCACCGCGCCCGTCGGGGCGTAGATGTCAGTGCGCAAGATCCGCAACACCGACCAGATGAACAGCCACAGCAACATGAGGAAACCGGCACGCGTCAGTTGCAGTACCAACCCCTGCATCTGGCGGTCCTTTCCGTCCCGGCACTGCCCTCCCCGCGCCCCTGTTGCCGAGCACCTCGGCAAAGTCACGATACTTCGACGGCGGCCGACGCGGGAGATGCGCGACCGCTTCGAAACAATGGGTTCAGTGGATCCGGACGATGATCTCGGAATGACCCAGCCGGATCACGTCACCGTCGGCCAACTGCCATTCCTGCACCGGAGCGTTGTTGACGGTGGTGCCATTGGTGGAGTTCAGATCGGACAGCAATGCGACCTGGCCGTCCCAGCGGATCTCCAGATGCCGGCGGGAGACGCCGGTGTCGGGCAACCTGAACTGCGCGTCCTGGCCGCGTCCGATGATGTTTGAGCCATCCCGTAGCTGGTAGGTACGGCCGCTGCCGTCGTCGAGCTGCAGGGTGACCTGCGCGCCGACCGAGCCGTAGGCGCCCTGCCCGTAGCCGCCGTACCCGCCGCCGACCTGTCCGTAGTCCGACGCGGCCTGCTGGCCGTAGTCGGGTGCCGGCGGTTGGCCGTAGTCATAGTCGCGGCCGGCCGGCTCGCCGTAGCCGCCGCCCTGCGGGGCGTACCCGCCCGGCGCCGCGGTCTCGGCGTACTGGGTGTAGTCGCCGCTGCTGCCGTAGTCCTGTCGGTAGCCGCCCTGCTGGTAACCCTGGTCCTGGCCGTAGCCGCCGCCCTGGTCGGGGTATGACGGGCGCTGCGGCTCCGGCGGTGCTGCAGGTGCGCTCGGGGCGCCGTAGCCGCCGTCGTCCTGGCGGGCGGGCTCGCGTCCGTAGTCGCCGTAGCCGCCGTAACCGGGCTGGCCGCCCTGGGGCTGACCCTGCGGCTGGCCGTAGCCGCCGCCCTGCTGGTAGCCCTGGTCCTGGCCGTAGCCGCCGCCCGGCCCGCCGTAGCCACCGGCCGGCGGAGCGGGCGGGGCGATGGGAGGCTGCGCCTCGTACGTCGGTGCGTAGTTGCCCTGCCCCTGGTCGCCGTACCCGCCGCCCTGCTCGCCATAACCGCTGGGGGCGCCGTAGCCACCACCTTGGTCCTGGTAGCCGCGCTGTTCCGGGTAGCCGCCGGGCGCGCCGTAACCGCCCTGGCCCTGGTAGCCGCCGCGCTGGTCGTAACCGCCGGGTGCGGAGCCCTGGTCGTAGCCGCCCTGGTAGCCGCCGCGCTGGTCGTAGCCGCCCTGCGGGGGACCCTGGTCGTAGCCCTGACCGCCGTAGCCGCCCTGATCCTGCGGGGGCTGCTGGGGCGGATAACCCTGCTGGGGCGGGTAGCCGCCGGCCTCGGGCGGATACCCCGGAGGGCCACCCTGCTGGTAGCGGTCGTCGTAGTACTCGTCGGGCCGCCCCTGCCCCTGACCGCGGTAGCTCGGATTGTCAGTCATCGGTCGTACTCCTGGTTCTGCGCCAAACGCATCATCTGATTGTGGCGGGGCGGAATGTGTAACCGTCGGGCGGGGCTCGACATCGGGGTTGACAGTCCCGCGGGCGCGGAACTGGCCGGTATGCAGGTTCGAGGACCGCTCGAACCGGACGACCACATCACCATACGTTTGCCACCCCTGTTCTTGGATATAGTCGGCCAGGTACCGGGCAAAAGCGCCCGACGTGAGCTCCGGGTCAGCGCCCAACTTCTCGAAGTCGTGCACACTGAGGGTAATGATGTATTCGTTGGGTGCCAAAAGGCGGTTTCCCGGCAGCGACCGGACGCCATCTGCGGCTTCCCGGCGCAGCAGGACTTCCACCTCTTGGGGAACGATCGATCCCCCGAACACACGAGCAAACGCATCACCCACGGTCGCTTCGAGTTTGCGCTCGATGCGCTGAACTAGCCCTCGTTGGCTACCCATTCTCGCGCGCTCGCCTCACTCGTGTTCTGAAGAAGATCGTCGGCGGACGGCAATCGATGCGGCCGCGTGGCGTTTCAACCCCAATCGTATCGGGACTGTGTGATCCGGCGTCACCGTGAGATTTCTGAGAATCACATCGATACCGTTCAGAGACCTGTGCGGCCCGGGGGCCACTCCCACGGTTGGGGCGCGCGGCTACTACAGTGATATGGTCCTCCGGTTGTTTCGGGCGAGTGGCGGAATGGCAGACGCGCTGGCTTCAGGTGCCAGTGTCCTTCGGGACGTGGGGGTTCAAGTCCCCCTTCGCCCACAGATTTCCCCGGCTTCGCGCCGGGGTTTTTTGTTGCCGAGCAGACGCAAAAGCCCCATTTCGTGGCCGAAATAAGGGGCTTTTGCGTCTGCTCGCCGGGAGCGGATGCGGCGCCGTCTACGGTCTATCTGGAAAACGCGACGACCGAGGGAGCCGAAGAGTTGAACATCGACCCCGCCGCCACCGCCTGGTTGCTTGCCAGCACCGCCCTTGTGCTGCTGATGACGCCCGGGCTGGCAATCTTTTACGGCGGCATGGTGCGCACGACCGGCGTGCTCAACATGATCATGATGAGCTTCATCTCCATCCCGCTGGTCACGGTGGCTTGGCTGCTCGTCGGCTACAGCCTGGCCTTCTCCGACGGCGGGGCCGGCGGCTTCGTCGGCGGCCTGGCGCACGCCGGCATGAGCGGCATCGGCCCGGACACCCTGCACGACAAGGTGCCAGAGCTGCTGTTCGCCACGTTCCAGTTGACCTTCGCGATCATCACCGCGGCCCTGGTCAGCGGCGCCATCGCGGACCGCGCCAAGTTCGCGGCGTGGATGGTGTTCGTGCCGCTGTGGTCGGTGGCGGTCTATGCGGTCATCGCCCACTGGGTGTGGGCGCCGACCGGCTGGCTGTACAAGATGGGCGTGCTCGACTACGCGGGCGGCCTGGTCGTGGAGATCGTGTCCGGTTCCTCGGCGCTCGCGCTGGCGCTGGTGCTGGGCCCGCGCATCGGCTTCAAGGTGGAGGCGATGCGCCCGCACAACCTGCCCTTCGTGCTCCTCGGTGTGGGGCTGCTGTGGTTCGGCTGGTTCGGCTTCAATGCGGGTTCCGCGCTGGCGGCCAACGGGATGGCATCCGCGATCTTCCTCAACACCCTGGTCGCCGGCTGCTTGGGCATGCTGGGCTGGCTTTCAGTGGAACAGGTCCGGGACGGCAAGCCCACGACGTTCGGTGCGGCTTCCGGCGTGGTCGCCGGTCTGGTAGCCATCACGCCGTCGTGCGGGGAGGTCAACACCCTCGGCGCCGCCGTCGTCGGACTCACGGCCGGAATCGTGTGCTCGTTCGCCATCCTGGCCAAGTTCAAGCTCAACTACGACGACTCGCTCGATGTCGTGGGCGTGCACTTCGTCGGCGGCGTTGTCGGTGTGCTGCTGATCGGGCTGTTCGCCACCGCGGTGATGACCAGCGGTCCGAAAGGGCTCTTCTACGGCGGCGGGCTCGGACAACTCGGCAAACAATCGCTGGCGATGGTGGTGGTCGGCTTGTACGCCTTCGCGACGAGCTACGTGCTGGCCAAGGTGATCGAGCGGGTGATGGGGTTCCGGGTCAGCGCCGCGGACGAGAAGAGTGGCGTCGACCTCACCCAGCACGCCGAGACCGCCTACCCGGAAGGTGTGTACGGCCACCAGGCTCCGCGGCGCGCGTCGTCATTCGGTGAGCGGGACGACTCCCGACCCCGGTTCGGCGACGACGACGACGAATGATGCCGCCGCATCGGTAATCTGGCGGCGTGAACAGCCAGACGGTGCCCGGTGGGGTCGTGCACGAACTGCCCGTTGACCTGCGCGATGCGCTGATCGCCAATTCCACTGCCCTTGCGTTATGGCAGGACATCACGCCGCTGGCGCGCAACGAGTTCATCTGCTGGGTCGAAGACGCCAAACAGCAGATGACCCGCGAGCGCCGCATCCGGCGGACCCAGGAAGAGCTCGAGGAAGGCAAGCGCCGACCCTGTTGTTGGCCGGGCTGCAAACACCGCGATCGCAACGGCAGGTAACCGGTCGCGCGCAGCGCTGCAGCAGAGCACCGCGCATGCGGGTAGGGGGTATCCACTATGCCGGTGAGGGGTATGGGCTAGTTAGGTTTGCCTACACAATGTAAGAGTGGGGATTGCGCATTCGGTGGGTGAGCCGTGATGGCGGCTCCCATCTGGATGGCCGCACCGCCCGAGATCCACTCGGCGCTGTTGTCCAGCGGTCCGGGTCCAGCAGCCCTGCTGGCGGCCGCGGGTGCCTGGCAGGCGCTGGGCGTCGAGTACGCCGACGCGACCGCGGAACTGCTCGCCGTGCTGGGTGCGGCACAGGGCTCCTGGGAGGGCCCGAGCGCCGCGGAGTACGTCCTCGCCCATGCGCCGTACCTGGGCTGGTTGGCGCAGGCGCAGGCCAAAAGCGACGCCGCCGCGGCTCAACAGGCCGCCGCGGCGGCCGCCTACGCCACGGCGCTGGCGGCGATGCCCACCCTGGCCGAGCTGGCCGCCAACCACGTCGTGCACGGCGTCCTCGTCGCCACCAATTTCTTCGGTATCAACACGATTCCGATCGCCGTCAACGAGGCCGACTACGTGCGGATGTGGGTCCAGGCCGCCACCACGATGAGCACCTACGACGCGGTGTCCTCGGCCGTGTTGGGCGCAGTGCCGCAGACCGTGCCCGCGCCCGCGGTGCTCAAAACGCAGGCGGCGGCGCCCACCCAGATGGCGGCCGCGGGACCGGCGGCCGACGCCGGCACCCAACTCAACTTCTCGGACCTGATCACCCAGCTGCTGCAGGGCTACATCAACTACGTCCAGCAGTTGTTCGGGCCGATCACCGATTTCCTGCAGGACCCCCTGGGCAACAGCGTCAAACTGCTCACCGACTTCCTGACGAATCCGTCCCAGGCCTTAGTCACCTGGGGTCCACTGCTGTCCGCGGTCGCCTATCAGGTCTTCTCCAATGTCGGTGCGGCGCTGACCTATCCGCAGCTGCTGCTGCAACCACTGTTGGCGATCACCCTCGGGGTGGTGGCCGGCGTCGGTCAGCAACTCCTTGCGCTGGGACCGGCCGCGGTGGCGGCCGCCGGCGAGGCAGCGGTTCCGGCCGCGGTGGCGCTGACCGGGCACTCGGTGGTCCTGCCGCTGGCCGGTCTGGCGCCGAGCGGGGTGACCTCCGCCGCGGCACCGGCTCCCTCGGCGGCCGGCGCAGGTGCACCGGCGCCCACCGCGGCCACGCCCGCAGCCGCGGGCCCGCTGGTGCCGTACGCCGTGCCGGGTTTCGATCCGGGCGGCGGCTTCACCCCCACGCTGCGGGACCGGACGGGAGCCAAGGCGCCGGCGGAAGGCATTCCGGCGGCCGCCGCGGGTGTCTCGGCGCGCGAAAAACGGCGCGCCCGGCGGCGACGCACCGACACCATGCCGGAGTTTCAGTACGGCGACGAGTTCATGGACTTCGACGATCCTGATGCGACCCCGGCGGAGGAGCCTTCGGTCGCGGCGTCGAGTCGTGGCGCGGGAACCATGGGCTTCGGTGGCACGGTCGCCAAGGAGGACGCCGACGCCACCGGCCTGATCTCGCTCCCCTCCGACTCATTCGGGGGTTCACCGACGATCCCGATGTTGCCCACCACCTGGGACCAGAAGGAGCCCTAGTTCGGTTGGGTGTTGACCCAGCCCACGACCTCGGCCGTCACCGGGTCGGTGATGTCGTCGTACTCCGGGTGCTTCTTGAGCACCGTCACCACCATTGAGCACACCGGGACGATGCGCTTCCCCTCCGACTTGGTGTCCTGTAGCGCCTGCTCCAACAACAGCGTCGCCAAGCCGCGGCCGCCGAACTCGGGGTCGATCTCGGTGTGGTGGAAGACGCGCTGCTCGCCGCGGTCGGCGTAGTCGGCCAGCCCGACGACCTTGCCGTCGATCGAGATGGTGTATTTGCGGTCCTCCTCGGTGACGGTGACTTCTGCGCCGGTCTTGTCGACGGTCATGAGTGCTCCTTCGGTTTCGATGCGGACCCGGGCAATGGCCTGGGCAATAGCCGAGTGGTGGGCATGGGCGGGGCCGGTAGCCGGTCGACCGAACCGCGATAGCCCTGCACGGTGCCGAATCGGTCGTCGGCTTCCTCCCACTGCCGGCGATATTCGACGATCTCGTCGTGGCTGCGTCCCAAGAAGTTCCACCACATCACCAGTTGTTCCCCGAAAGGGGCGCCGCCCAACAACAGAACCCTGGCCGGTCGTTCCCCGAGATTGCGCAGCGGCAGCAGGCGATGCCCCGGCTCCTGGTACCCGAGATCGGCAACGCCCAGGCCGGCCCCGCACATCTCCACCACGCCCTGGTCGCACAGCACACCGTGCTCGAACGTCGGGTCGACCTCCAGGTCCAGGGCGGCGTGTGCGTCGAGATCGATCTGCGCGCCGACCAGCGGGGTGAATGTCCTTACGGGCGAACGGCTTCCGATCAACTCACCGAGGAACACCCGGACCCGTGCGCTGGTCAGCGCCACCGGTTCGGGCCGGTAGTGCGCGAAGTCGCGGCCGGTGTCGCGAGCAGCATCGGGCAACGCCACCCACAGCTGCGCCCCGTGCAACGCCGCGGAATCCACCGAGACCTCCGAGTGGCAGATGCCCGCGCCCGCCGTCATCAGATTCAGTTCGCCCGGCCGCACCCTGGCATGAACACCGGAGCTGTCGCGATGTTCCACTTCCCCGCGGAACAACCAGCTCACCGTCTGCAGGCCGGTGTGCGGATGCGGCGGGACATCCATCCGCACCGACGCGGGACCGTAGTGGTCGACGAAGCACCAGGCTCCGATGAGCGAGCGTTCCCGCTGCGGCAGGGTCCGCTGGACCCGCATGGCTCGCGGCCCGCCCAGTGGCACCTCACGCGGATGCAACACCTCCACCGCGGGCCGCGACGCGGCCTGGACTGCGCCGCAGGCAACCTCGTCCGGCGTGCTTTCGAGGTTGCTCATCGCCGGCCCTCCAAGAACTGCGGCAGTTGGCGCCGATACCGCCGACCCTACTCGCCGCCACGGCCTACTTTCTGGGCGGCTGCAACGCCTTCATGGCGACGCGCATGATCGGCTCCGGCACCCGGTCTTTGAGCGCCAGGGCGCGATCCGCGGCGCGGGACCGCAGCGGAGTGCCGCGACCGAACACCCGGTTCAGCGGTCCCCCGGTCGGTTCGACGGTCACATGCAGCGGCGGGGTGTCCACCGCCGAGCCCAGCGCATTGGAGATGACCATGCGCTGAATCTCGCTGGTCCCTTCAAAGATCGTGTACAGCTTGGCATCTCGGTACCACTTCTCGACCGGGTGGTCGGTGATGTAACCCCAGCCGCCCATCGTCTGGATGGCGCGCTCGGTGGCCTTGACCGCGACCTCGCTGGCGGCGAGCTTGGACATCGAGCCCTCGCCGCGTTCGAAGGGGACGCCGCTGGCCGCCATCCAGGACGCGCGCCAGGTCAGCAGCCGGGCGGCGTCGATCTGAGTCGCCAAGTCCGCCAACGGAAACGCGACCCCCTGGTGGTCGATGATGGGTCCGCCGAACGCCTCCCGTTCGGTCGCGTATGCGGTGGCGTATTCCAGTGCCGCACGCGCGATCCCGATCGCCTGCGCGGCGACCATCGGGCGGGTCTGCTCGAAGGTGCCCAGTGTCGCCGATCCGGATTTCTTGGCGCCGGCGACCACCTCCCGGGCCTTGGCCAGCTTGTGTTGGAGTTTGTCCTCTCCGCCAAGCAGATTGGCGCCCGGGATCCGGACATCGTTGAATTTGAGCTCGGCGGTGTGCGATGCGCGGCAGCCCATCTTGTCCAGCTTGCGCACCAGCTCGAGCCCGGGCGTCCCGCCGGGCACCACGAACAGGGCCTGACCGCGGTGTCCGAGTTCCTGGTCGACGACCGCGTTCACCACGTGCACATTGGCGATGCCGCCGTTGCCGATCCACATCTTGTGGCCGTTGATGATCCAGTCGTCCCCGTCGCGGGTAGCGGTGGTCCGCAGGTTGCGGACGTCGCTACCACCCTCGGGTTCGGAGATCGCGAGCGCGGCCAGCTTGAGGTCACCGGGCGTCCCGAAGCATTCCGGAGCCCACTCCAGCATTTGTTCGGGCGAGGCGGCCTGGCCGATGGCCGAGAGCGCCAACGCCGGCATCACGATGGCCAAACCGATTCCGGCGCAGCCCCAGAACAACTCCTCCATGAACATCGGCAGCGAGATGCCGGTCGGGTCGCCGATCAGGTCGCGGTAGAAGAGCGGGCTGTAGAAGCCGCGCTGCGCCGCCTCCTCCAGGACGGGCCAGGGGAACTCCTGGCGCTGGTCGTAGTGCAGGGCGACCGGGCGGATGACCTCTTCGGCGAACTCGTGGGTTCGACGCGCCAGGTCGTGTTGCGCTTGGGTGGGGGTCAGGTCGAAGGTCATGAGAGCGCCTCTGGGTCAGTTGCCTCGGCCCGTACGGGGCCCCTGTCGTCCCCCGTATACCCTGCACTACCGCTCTGATATCCAACGGATTTGACCGCGGCCGCATCAGGCCGCCGAGCGGGGGCCTGCCTCGGCCCGGGCGGTCGGCAGGTGCACCACCACCGCGGTGACCGGGACGGCGTCGTTCTCGCGGCGCGCCAACAACGCGGCGTTCTCGGGCAGCTGTCTGGGATTGATCTCGCCCGAGGCGATCCGGCGCAGCACGTCGTGGGCTCTGGCGAGTTGTTCGCGTTTGCGGTACTGACCGCCCGGCAGCTTGACGCCGGCCCAAACGCCCCATTCCTCGCGGTGCCTGATCGCCCGTTCGGCACACAGCCGCTGCTGTGCGAGCGGGCAGCGGCGCAGGCATTGAACGCGGGCCTCGGTGGCGGACCGCTCGTAGGCCCGAGCTTTGGCGGCCCCGTCGCCGCCGTCGTCGTCGGGATAACCGAACCAGAGTTCCGGGTTGGTTGCGCAGGGGTTGGTCATGCCGGCCTCCTTCAAGAACGAAACGGAGACGAAAGCGTATACACAACCGTGGCGAACGCACAAGAGAAAAGCGACGGAAACGTATATGGCCGACGTTGACTGCGTCGCTGTGTAATATCCGGGGCATGGCCGGAGCCAGCCGTGAGCCGTGAGTCGGCAGGCGCGGCGATTCGGACGCTTCGCGAGTCGCGGGACTGGTCGCTGGCCGACCTGGCCGCCGCCACCGGCGTCAGCATCATGGGACTGAGCTATCTCGAGCGCGGCGTCCGCAAACCGCACAAAAGCACAGTTCAACAGGTCGAAAACGGTCTGGGTCTGCCGCCCGGCACCTATTCGCGGCTGGTGGTCGCGGCCGACCCGGAGGCTGAACTGAGCCGGTTGCTCGCGGCCCAACCGGCCCAGACCGCGCCCGCAGGCGGAGATCCCGTCGTCCAACGTCACGACGACACCGATGTCCTTGCCCGTTACGCCGAAGCGCAGCGCGAAACGCTCGAAGCCTTCATCGAGCGGCTGCCGGCGAAAACATCAAACGAATATGAGTCGTATATTCAGGACGTGATCGCACAGTGCGTCAAGGCAGAGATGCTGGCCGCCAGTTCATGGCGGTTGGCCATCAACTCCGGCGGTGAATCGGCGTCCCGCTTGATGGAACACCTGCATGCGCTCGAGGACACCCGCAGCGCCCTGCTGCAACGCCTGCCGTCAAGCCTGAGTGCTCAGTTCGAGCAGGCGTGCGCGCGGTCGGCTCTGCCGGACGCGGTGGTCGCGGCAATGATCGGCATCGGCACCGACGAGGTGTGGGACATCCGCACCCGCGGCGTAATTTCCCAAGCCGTCCTCCCCCGGGTGCGCGCTTTCATCGATTCCGTGCAGGGCGCGCAGTCGGCCCCAGACATGCCGGCGGACCAGGACGGTGAGCAAGCTCAGTGAGTCCGTCCGAGGTCGAGACGTTGACCCGCGCCCATCAGCTGTTCGCCGGCGCCGACGATCATCCGGTGCCGGCGATGGCGCGCGACCAAATCCCACTCGACATGTCTGGCGATCCGAACAGCCTTGTGCGACAAGGGCATTACCAGGGTGCCGTGCATCGTGTTCACGCGGCGCTGGTGTCGGCCGGTCGGACGGACGACGCGTTGGCGGTGATCCTTGCCGGTGCGCATCGGGATCGTGCGACGGCACGAGGGCTGACCGGCAATGTCGTCGACGAGGCCCGCGCAGATGCCGCGGTCGCGGCGACAACACCGCTTGCCCAGCGCGAGGCGCTGCGCCGGCGGGTGGCACGGTTACGCGCACAGCGCGCGCACGTCGTCGCGGCCAGGGGTCAGGCCCGGCGGCGTCTGGCGGCTCTGCGGGCGCTGCGCTATCGGTCATCGCACCGTCGTCCGGCCCTGCGGTCGGCGCCCGGCCGCGCCGGCCGCGCGGTCCGGGCTGCTCTGTCGCGCCTCGGCCGTCCCTATGTGTGGGGCGCGACCGGGCCCGACCGGTTCGACTGTTCCGGATTGGTCCAATGGGCGTACGCGCAGGCCGGTGTGCACCTCGACCGCACCACCTACCAACAGATCAATGACGGCACCCCAGTGCCGCGCTCGCAGGTACGGCCCGGCGACCTCGTGTTTCCGCACGCCGGGCACGTGCAGATGGCGATCGGGAACAATCTGGTGGTCGAGGCTCCCTACTCGGGTGCGTCGGTGCGGATCAGCCGACTGGGCAGCAACGTGCAGATACGGCGGCCCTGGTGACTGCCATGGTGAGAGAAGGCTGAATGTCGGAATCCACGGGGTCCCCGATGGCCGCATTCCGGGAGCGACAGAACGTCCTGGCCGGTAAGTACAGCGCAAGCGCCGAGACAGACCGCACCCTATTGGAGGTCCTGACCAGCGCACATCGGGCCATGCTCGACAGCATCCAGCGACTCGACGCGATCGCCGCCGAGATCGAGCGCACCCAGCAAGCTGAGCTCGCCGCCGACACGCCACTGGGATCGCGCGAATACCAGCGGTTCCTGGTGGATAAGCAGCGTGAGATCGCCGCGATCGTGACCAACGCCCGAGAGGTCAGCCACGCGAAAAGCCTTGTGCTGCAGGATCTGCAAGACCGGTACCGGGGTTGAGACCAGGTTACGGTTCGAGGTGAATTGTTCGGGCCGCCGCGCCTGGGTACTGTCCCGCGGCATGAAGTGGTCGGGCGGCGCGCGGATCACCTAGATGACGACCTACCAGGACCTCGTCGACGCCATGCGGCGCATCCAACAAAGCACCGGGGACCCGCAGGCCTGGATGACCGGGCTGACGGCCGCCGAAGTGACCACCGCACTGATGCCCGCGACGTCCGTACCAGAGCTCGATGCGATCCTGGCCAAGATCCGCCAACGCCATCCCGAGCTGTTCTCACCGCAAGGGATGCCCCCGTCCGCCGGTTTGCCCACCCGCACCGAGGGGGATGCGGCCAGAGCCATCGCCCAAGCCGAAACCGCGTTGGCGCACCAGAATTCGGCGACATCTCAACTCGACCTGCAAGTCATCTCGGCCATCCTCAATGCCCACCTGACGAACGTGGAGGGACGCGATGCGCTCACCAAGTTGCAGCAGGAACTCGAGTCGGCGGTCGCGGTGCGCACGGACCTGGACACCCCCGCCGGCGCCCGGGACTTCCAACGGTTCCTGATCGGCAAACTGAGAGACATCCGGGAGGTCGTCGCGACCGCGAGTCTGGACGGCACGTCAAAGTCCGCCTTGATGGCCGCGTGGACGTCGCTGTACAACGCGTCGAAGAGCGGTTCGGCGTCACCGGCACCACCCGGTGATCCGCGGCCCGCGTCGGCACCCGCGCAGCCAAGCGCCGGAGGCCAACTACCCGCACCGGACGCTGATCCAGGCCTCGACCCCTTGTGGTTCGACGACCCGGGGCTGTCGGGCGCAGCCCGGCCAGAAGCCGCGACGCCGATCGCACCAACCGCGGCACCCGCGGCGCCTGGTGGGGGCGGCGCGACCGCACCGGCCGGCGGCGGCATGCCGTCCTGGGGCGCACCGAGCGGCCTGCAGCTGCCGGGCCTGTCCGGCGGCGGGCTCGGCCGGGATTCCGGAGCGCTGGGTGACGGCGCCTTCACCGACCCCGACCTCGATGACCGCCACCGCCACGAGGACAAGATCAAGCCCGACGACCCCAGCGGCGGCGGCGACGACGATCCCCGTGACGAGGAACGCGACCCTGCGTCCGGCCCACCCGAGGCACCGTCGTCGGGTCCTACCACCGTGACGCTGCCCAACGGGGACACGGTGACGGCCGCAAGTCCCCAGCTGGCCGCCGCGATCAAGGCTGCGGCGGGTGGAACACCGATTGCGGAGGCATTCCGGCAACAGGGCATGACCATCCCGCCACCGGGGACGGCGGTCGCACACCCGATCGACCCGGCGCAGGTCGTCCCCGGTGACATCGGCATGTTCACCGATCGGCACGCGCTTGCCCTCGGTCGCAGCAAGGCCCTGCTCGAAGGCCAGATTCAGCACATCTCAGCGGTCGCCGGACCAAGCTTCCTAGGCTGGCAACATCCGCCTCCCCCGGTGGCTCAGCCGTCGGGACCGGCCCCACCAGACGTCGACCTACCCACCCCGACCCGACCGTCGGCCATCACAGCCTGATAGGCCCACACCAAGGAGGCAGCTATGGCAGATCGAATCCATGTGGTGCCGGCGCAGCTACGGGAAGCCGCTGCCCGGCACCGGGCGACCTCGGAGCAACTACGGGCCGTGCCGTCGTCGCACCCCGCAATCCAGGCGAGCCTGGACTCGCTGGGTCCGATTTTCGGCGAACTCCGCGAGGCCGGCCGGGAACTGCTCGAGGTCAGACGCCAGTGCTACGAGCAGCAAGCCGACGAGCATGCCGACATCGCCGAGGGACTGCACACCTCCGCGGCGATGTGGGAGCGCCACGAACGAGAAGCCGCCGACAAACTCGGCGGCATTGTCGACGGATGACTAACCTCAGCGGCACCGATGACTGAAGCCAACCCTGCCTTCGACACCGTTCACCCGAGCGGGCACATCCTGGTGCGCTCCTGCCGGGGCGGGTACCTGCACAGTGTCGCGCTGAGCGAAGCGGCGATGGAGACGGACGCCGAAAGTCTCGCGGAGGCGATCGTGCTGACCGCCGACGTGTCGTGCCTCAAAGCACTACTGGAAGTGCGCGCGGAGATCGTCGCGGCCGGGCACAGTCCGTCAGCGGAGGTTCCGACGGCGTCCGATCTCAATGCGGCGATTGAAAAGCTGTTGGCACACCAGCTTCGGGCCCGGGTTTGAGGCTGGAGACCTAAGGCAGCCAGGTCTTGGCGGCGTCGGGTTCGGGGACGATATCGACCGGCGGCTCGATCGGGTTGGCGCCGAACAACTCTCGCGCGCGGCCGAGCAGTGCGCGTACCTCGTCGAGTTGCTGCTGCAGCGCAGAATCGGCCATGGCCACACGCTACCCACCGATAGCGAGCCACACAATTCACCGTGGGTCACCGTGCGGAGCTGCCGCAATCGGGACCGACCGGATGCCGGTACGCTTAGCCGGTGGGAATCTTCGGTCGCAGAACGGCGCGTGAGCGGTTGCGCAGAGCGACCCAGGAATCTTTGACCGTTCCGACTTTCAGCGCTCCACCCGACTGCACCCCCTGGGTAATCGGCGGGCTCTGGCCGCCCGAGTTGTCCCTGACTGACGCCGAAACCGCAACGCTCGCAGACTATCTCAGAGCCGACCTGGAGCGCATTGCCAAGTCGGCCAACGATGATCTGCGAGCTGTCCGGCGCTCGGAACTCGCGCATTCGGCGCGCCGTGCCGCCGAAGCCCAGGTGATCGACGATGCCCGCGCCGAAGCGGTGCGGCGAGTCGATTCGACGATGCGCCAGTTGCGACACCTGAAGCAGCGACCCACCGCGCCACCCCCGCTCGGCAACGGCGGCGGCCGTGCCGACATGGACAAGACGCAGGTGCTGCCGGCCGTTCGGGACGCGGCCCCGCCGGTCGACCATGTGCCCCCGCGAATCGATCTGCACAAAACGCAGGTCATTCCGGCCATCCGGGACGAGATGCCGCCACCACCGGTGCCGGCCGGCGCCGACGAGGCGGCCGACGGTGAGCAGCGGCTGCACCAACTGCTGGCCTTCGTTGCGCGCCAGGAACCGCGGGTGAACTGGGCGATCGGGGAGCCGCTGGACGGTACGACGCTGCTGGTCACCGACCTCGCGCATGGCTGGATACCGCCGGGAATCGCGATCCCGGCCGGGCTACGGCTTCCCGAACCCCAGCGGCGCAGCGGTCGGGCCGCCGAGCTACTCGGTGCCACAACCCGCGCCGCGACCTACGCACCGGGAGAGTCAGCGAATTGGCCGGCCGAATCCGACGACATCGAGGCGTCGGTGGAACCTTTCGAACTGCCGGTCGTCGACGACCTGGACTGGGAGCTCGGCGCCGCGACGCACTGGCGCGAGGGTTTGCCGCGGCTGGTGCACACCTTGGCAAAGGCCGCCGCAAGCGGTGCCGAAATCGTCGAACAGGAAGCCGACCTGCTCCGGGTTCACCTGGACACCTTGCGTTATCAGGTGTTGGCTCAGTATCCCGACGTCGAATTGGCGCAGCTGCTCAACTGCATGTTGTTGGCCGCGACCGAGGCCCGCGTCGCGGGCGACGCGATATCGGCGAACTACCACTTCGCTTGGTTCAAGAAGCTCAGTGCCGCAGCGGGTGCCGAGCCGCCCGCTACACCGCCCGAACGCGGTCCCCAGGTTTGAATTGACGCTGGTAAGAGGCGTCGACATACTGTCAGGGTGTCGGGGCCGGGTCGCAGTGAAATCACCGACCTCAGCGCCGAAGGCGACAGGGCCCTCGTGGAATCGGTGCTGCGCTCACTGAGCGAGGCGGCCGACAAGTGGGAAGCGATTGTCGCCCAAGCCGAAGCCGTCACCTACAGCGTTGACCTGGGAGACGTTTACGCTGTGGCAAATTCGGACGGACGGTTGCTCAAGTTGAGCCTGCATCCTGACGTGATGGTCGGCTACTCCCCCAACGAACTGGCCGACAGATTGAACCTCGCCATCGCAGCGTTGCGCGAAGAGGCTGAAACCGACAACCAGGCACGGTACGGCGGCCGCCTGCAGTGACGTCGGCGACGTACGGAAGGATCCGTGCGCACCCGCCGGAAGGAGAATGACTGTGCCACTTAATCTGTCGAACCGCGACCAGAGTTCAGGGCACCTTTTCTACAACCGACGCCTGCGGGCCGCCATCACCAGGTTCTCCGTGCGGATGAAGCACGATGACCGCAAACAGCAAGCGGCAGTGGCTCTCTCGATCGTGCTGGTGCTGATCGGTGTCGGGTGGATGGCCCTGCTGCACGTGATGAAGCCTGCCGGGTTGGTCGCGCAGTCGTCCGTCATCGGCAACCGCGACACCGGTGCGATCTACGCCAGGATCGGCGGACGCCTCTACCCCGCACTCAATCTGACCTCGGCGCGTCTGGCGGTCGGCAATGCGGTCGCCCCCACGTGGGTGACCGCCAATGAAATCGCCAAGTATCCGACCGGCCCGATGATCGGGATTCCCGGTGTACCGGACACGCTGTCGGTCACCGGCGGCGCCGTCTCGGCTTGGGCGGTCTGTGACACCGCCCAACGGCAGGGTTCCCGCGCCAGCACCGCCACGCCGGTGGTGACATCGATTGCGGGGTCTCTCACACCGGCGGGTAGGGCCGCGGCCCTGGAACCGGGACGGGCGGTATTGGTGACCCACCGCGGCGCAACCTATGTGATCTGGGGCGGACAGCGATCCCGGGTCGATCCGGCCGACCGATCGGTGACATTCAACCTGGGGCTCGATCCCGGCGCGACGTATCCGGTCGAAATCTCCAACGCGCTGTTCGATGCCATGCCGTCGACCGAACCCCTTGTGCTGCCGATGATTCCGGAAGCCGGCAGTCCTTCGCGGTGGCTACCCGGCGCCAAGGTGGGTAGCGTCCTGGAGTCCCGCGACGCCGGCGGGGCGGTCAACGGCTTCTACGTGCTGCTGCCCACCGGAGTGCAGAAGATCACCGGATTCGTCGCCGACCTACTGCGGACCGGTGACTCGCAAGGGTCAATTGCGCCGACGCTAGTGGCACCGGACAAACTCGTTCACATCCCCGTAGTGGATGTGCTCGACGTCGACTACTACCCCTCAGGCAAGCTCAATTTCGTTGACACGTCCGCCAATCCCGTCACATGTGTCGCGTGGGAGAAGCAGGCCACCGATCCACAGGCCAGGATCACCGTCATCTCCGGACGTGGCCTGCCGGTCCCGGACGGCATGGATTCCCGGCTGGTGCACCTCGTGCGCGACGATCGGAATCCCGAATCGGCTGAGGCGCACCAGACCTTGATCCTGCACGGTGCGGCCAACTTCGTCGCAACCACCAGTGGCTCGGCCGTCTCCGACAGCCGGGAAAGCCTGTATTGGCTTTCACCACAGGGGGTCCGGTACGGCATCGAGCCGGATCAACGGACCTTGCAAGCACTGGGTCTGGATCCTCGGCACGCCGTCCAAGCCCCCTGGCCAATTGTGCGCACGTTCGCCCCTGGCCCGGCAATCGCTCGGGACGCCGCCCTGATCGCGCGCGATGCCGTAGCCGCAGGAGGCGCGGTAGCACCCATTCCTGACTCCGACGAACCGGGAAACTGACCATGTCCAAACGAGGGTTCGTCCGCGGAAAGCGCGCGCAGCCAACGACTGTCCCACCGGTACGGGTGGCCGTGGCTGCGCCTCTGGCACTGCCCGAGCGCGAGCCCCGCAACATCCTGCTGATGATCGCCCTGCCCGCCCTGTTGGTCGGAATCATCGGCACCCTGGTCGTGATGTACGCATCCGGCGTCCGGTCGCTGCAGTCGGGGTTCTTCCCGATGGTCGGCTTGGTCGGCTTCGGCGCACTGATGTTCGGCGGACGCTTCGGCCGTGGACGCCGAATCACCTGGGGTGAACAGGAAAAGCA
Organism: Mycobacterium asiaticum; assembly: GCF_001668675.1. Lineage (GTDB taxonomy): Bacteria > Actinomycetota > Actinomycetes > Mycobacteriales > Mycobacteriaceae > Mycobacterium > Mycobacterium asiaticum_D. Next base: position 29,095 of record NZ_LZKQ01000047.1, read on the forward strand.
GCGGCGCAGCTACCTACGCCAACTCGACGACGACCGCGAAGAAGTACAACGCGCCGCCCATCAGCAGCGGCGGTCCCAGCTGTTCGTCCACGCGGACCCGCAACGGTTCGACACCCTCATCGGCGGCCCCCGCATGTGGGAACGGCGCCCCACCGATCCGGATTTCCTGGACGTGCGGCTCGGTGTCGGGGTACAGCAAGCCAGCGAATCAGCGGTCTCACTACAGTGGCCCGACGTCCCGATCGGCGAAGAGCTGGAGCCCGTGACCGGCGGAGCACTACGGGATTTCATTGTCGAGCAGAGCAAGATCCGGGGTATCGGAAAAGTGTTGAGCCTGCGCTCAAAACCCGGGTTCAGTTTCATCGCCGAGGACCCGATCGAGCTGCACGGATTGATGCGCGCGATGCTGTGCGCGCTGGCGGTCTACCACAGCCCGCACGATCTCAAGCTCATGGTGGTAACCCGGCATCCCGAGCACTGGCAGTGGCTGGTCTGGTTGCCGCACAATCAACATGACGAAATGTTCGATGCGTGCGGGCTGCGTCGGCTGGTGTTCGCCTCGCCCACGGAACTGGAAGAGGCGCTCGATGCCGAATTACACCGCAAAGGCCGCGGACCATGGACCCCACCGGCGACGGCGAGCCCGACCTCGATGCCGTCGACGATCGAGGTGTCGTCGGCGCTGGGACCGCATTGGCTGATCGTGGATGACAACGTCGGCACACCCGAACAATGGGAAGGGGTGACCGGGCAGAAGGGCATGGCCGGTATCACCGTGCTGCGGTTGGCAACCCGGGTCGGGGTCGGCGTCGGCTTCACCGACGAGAGCCAGCGATTCGCGTTGCGTGCCGGCAGGCTCAGCCACCGCAACGCCTTCTACGCGGTGGCCGACACGCTCGCCGGCAGCACCGCCAACAGGTATGCGCGTGCGCTGGCCCGCTGGTCCCCGATGAGCGCCGACGAGCTGTCCGAAACCGAAAGCCAAGGCGGTGAACTACTTCGGGCGCTCGGCATCAGTGATCCGAGAGAACTCGATGTCGAGAAATTATGGGCCGAGAGCCGCGGTCGCGGGGACCCGCGGTGGGCGATGGTGCCGGTCGGCGTCAAACAGAGCGGTGAACTACAGTATGTAATTCTGCGGGCCAAGGACTTCGGCGGTTACGGATTCCACTCCGTCGTGATCGGGACCTCTGGGTCGGGCAAGTCGGAGTACTTCTTGTCTCTGTGCAGCGGTATCGCACTGACCCACTCGCCGGAATCGTTCATCGTGATCTTCGTCGACATGAAGTTCGAGTCGGCAGCCCAGGACCTGCAAGGGTTTCCGCACGTAGCCGGATCGCTGTCCAATCTGGGCAAGGACGACCGGCACCTGGCCGAGCGAATGCGGAAGGCCATCAATGGTGAAATCTCGCGGCGGTACCGGCTTTTCAAGGACGCCGGCGCCCGTGACGCCAACGAGTACGAAGAGATGCGCCTGGCGGGCCGGGACCTGGAGCCGGTGCCGATCCTGCTGGTGATCATCGACGAATACCTCGAACTGTTCATTCACCATCCGGAATGGATCGACCTGGTCATCCACATCGGGCAGGAAGGCCGCGGCTGCAACGTCTTCTTCACCCTGGGCGGCCAGCGGCTGGATCTATCGTCGCTCAGTAAAGCCAAGAGCAACATCGCTTTCCGGGTTGCGCTGCGCGCCGAGACCGCCGAGGACTCCCGGGACGTCATCGGCAGCGACGCCGCGTTGCATCTCCCGTCGCAGGAGAACGGCTACGCGTTGCTCAAAGTCGGACCGCGTGACCTCGACCAGTTCCGCTGCTTCTACGTGTCCGCGCCGTTCGTCGTGCCAAAGCGGGTGACGGAGGTGAACCAGACGGTCGCCATGAGCTTTTCCCAGCCGCGGGCCTATACCTGGGCGTATCAACCGCTCAGTGATTCCGACAGCGCGGCGCTGGCTGTCGCCGACGAACCCGCTGAGCCGGACGAGTTCCTGTTCCATCCCGACGGCTTCCGCAAGAAGAAGCTGGTCGACGTCGTCCGCGAATCGCTCATTTCGCACCCCGCGCGACCACCGCACCAAATCTGGCTTCCCCCACTGGAAGTCAGCGAACCGATCGACGCGCTGGTGGCGCGCTGGCGGGGCAGGCCTTGGCATGTCAACTATGGGCGTAACCCCGGTCTGGTGTTCCCGTTGGGCGTTGTCGACATCCCGGAGGAACATGACCAGCGGGTGCATGTGGTCAACGCCGAAACCGACAACATCATGGTCGTCGCGACGGCGCAACGCGGTAAGTCCACCACATTGATGACGCTGATGACCTCGGCGGCGCTGATGTACCGGCCCGAGCGGGTCACCTTCTTCTGTATCGGCGCGTCGTTGTTCCCCGTCGAAGACCTGCCACACGTGGCGTCGGTGGTGAGTCCCACTGATGCAGAAGGTGTTTCGCGAACGATTGCCTCCATCGAGGGTCTTATCCTGGCCCGCGAGGCATCCTTCAAGAGGTACCAGATCGACGTCTCAGAATTTCGGGAGCGGCGGTTCGGGGTGGACGGTCCAACCGGCGGCGGCACCGATCCCGACGACAAGTTCGGTGACGTGTTCCTTGTCATCGACAACTTCAGCGACCTCTACGACAAGGACGCCGCCATGGGCGAGCGTGCCATCGCGATCGCCCGGCAGGGACTGTCCTATGGGGTGCACATCATGACCAGCGCGACCGCCTGGCTGGTGGGTCAGAAGCAGCAGCTGGTCAACGTGTCGAACGCGCGCATCCAGTTGCGGCTGAGCAATCCCGACGAGACCCAGATGGGTGAGGGATTCGAACGTAAGAAGGCGGCCCGGAATACGTTGGACCGCCCCGGGTTCGGACTCACCCGGGAGGGCTTCGAGTTGTTGATCGGGGTGCCCGAGGTGATCGGCGCGGCCGGCGACCGGGTGGGCACGCGCGACATCGGGACCCTGATCGCGGGCGTGACCGGGGTGGGCAGGGTGGAGAGTTTGGCGCGGCTGCCCGAACGGATCGGGCTGGCCGAGGTCGCCACCGCGTTCGTCGCCGGTGCCGGGCACGCAGATCCGCTGAACATCCCATTCGGGATCGGCGAAACCGCCCTGCAGCCGGTGGTGCTGCCAGCTCGCGTGGTGCCCAACCTTCTGGTGGTCGGACGTCAGTCGTGCGGCAAGACGACCACCCTGGCTGCGATCGGCCAGTCGGTGGTGGCGCGGTGCACTCCCGAGCAGGCGCAGATCACCATCATCGACCCCAAGACCTCGCTGATCGGCAAGATCCAAGGCGATCATGTGCGGGCCTACGCGTACACCGCCGATGACATCGACACCGTGATCGCCGAGTTGGCTGAACTGCTGTGGGACCGGTTGCCGCCGTCGGGCTTGAGCCAGGAAGAGCTGCTCAGTCGCGGCGACTGGGACGGTCCTCACCACTTCGTCCTGATCGACGATGAACAGGAACTACGACCGCACGGTCTGCTGGGCAAGAACGCGGCGACCGCGCCGTTGTGGGGCCTGATCGAACGAAGCCGCGAGATCGGCTTGCATGTGATCGCCTCGCGGCTGCCCGGCAACTGGGCGGGCGTCGCGGTTACCAACCCGTTCCTGCAGAAGATGACGGGTTCGCGGGCGCCGACGCTGTTCATGGACAACGACCCCGCGGCGGTGAAAGTGTTCGGCCGAACCAGCGCGCAGCAGCTGCCGCCCGGCCGTGGTCTGTTGGTCACCACCGACGGAGTGATGGAGGGAGTCCTGGTAGGAGACCTGCAGACCTGAATCGACACGCGAGGGCCGCCACCCTAGACTCAGCGCAACTTGCGGCCGCTCGGGCAGGTCGCGACGGATCGAGAGGCAGATATGACTGGGATGTTCGGCATGGTGCCGGGTGCCGTTGACTTGTCGGCGGCCGCTGAGGCAGGGCTCAGCGAGGAAATGGCCGCGACCACCGCGGCCGGTGCCGCCGCACTCACCGGGGTCCTGCCGATGGCAGCAGACGCCGACTCGATCGCGTTCGCCGCTGCCTTGAATGCCGCCGGCGCCGCCTACCTCGCGACGTCGGCGGAGCACATCGGCCAGCGAGTCGCGTTCTCCGGCGCCCAGGGCCTGGCATCTGCCGCCGCCACCGCCGCCGAGGGCGCCAACGCGGTCGCGATGGGGCTGTAGGACGAGCAGATGCCGGATCCCCGGTGGACCGGGCCACCCGAGGTGGTCGCGGCGATCTTTGAAGCGGGTTCCCCCGCGTCCGTGATTGCCAACAATGTCGTGTGGGTGACCGAGACGGCCAACAAGGAGCTGTCGGCCGGGCTTTCCACGTTGAACAACCTGGCCACCGCGGCGCAGTGGCAGGGCGTGGGCTCGGTCGAGTCGACGGTTGCGGTCACCGGCCTCAACGCCGGCCTGCAGACGCTGGTCGGCTGGACGGCCGAAAAGATCAACGTGACGCAGGCCGCCGTCGAAGCCTTCACGCTCGCGCGGTCGGCTGTGATCCCCTCGGTGGTCTCGCAGACCAACCGCGACGAGTGGAGCGTGCTCAACGCCACGAATTTCTTCGGACAGAACACCCCGGGGATCGTCGAACGTGACATTGAGTATTTCAGCGAGCACTGGCCGCACAACTCGAGCGTGGGCTGGACGTACTCGGCCGCGCTGAGCGCGCTGGTTGCGGCCTTG
>NZ_LZKQ01000048.1 GCF_001668675.1 Mycobacterium asiaticum
GCAGCTCATGGCCGATGAGCTCACCGAACGTGACAGCGGCATCGACCTGCGCAACACCGGCGAGGGATGGCGGCTCTACACCCGCGCCCGGTTTGCGCCGTTCGTGGAGAAGCTGCAGCTTGGCGGCGACGCGATAGACAGGCTGGCCGGTCGCCGAAGCCAGCGCATCGGCCGTCACCGGGGAATCCACCACCAGCAGCAGCGCCTCCAACACCCGACCGAGTTCGTCGGGCTCCATCTCTGCGGGCTCGGCGATGTCCGGGATGCCCGCATCGAGGCCGTTCATTGAGCGACGCTCCTCCTCATCGCTTCGCTCTGCATCGTCGCCCCGCGGGTCGGTCATTGGTCTCGCACTTCTAACAGGGATTCGGCGGTCGGTCGCTCGCCGGTCCAGGAAATTTGGAGCACGCCTAAGGGCTCGGACTGGTCGAATGCTACCGCCCGCGACCGATACAGTTCGAGCAGCGCGAGGAAGCGCCCGACGATCTCGACCGGCACCGTGCAGTCCGCGACGAGCTGCGAGAACGACGCCCATTGCCCGCTGCCCAGGCTTTCCAGCATCGTCAGGATGTGTCTGGCCTGCTCGGGTACCGAGACCGGCTGCACGTGCAGGTGCCCGGTGGCCACAGTGGGCACCGGCCGCGGAGTGAAGGCGACCGCGGCGATCTCAGCGAACCGCATGGCGTCCACGCCGAGCATCACCTCGGGCAGCAGGCCCTCGAAGCGCTGTTCCAGCGAGACCGACCGTGGATAGCTGCGTAGCGCGGTCGCCTCGAGTTCGGCGAACATCTCCGCGACGTGCTTGAACGCCCGGTATTGCAACAGCCGCGCGAACAGCAGATCGCGCACCTCCAGCAGAGCCAGGTCTTCCTCGTCGTCCACCCGCCCGGTCGGCAACAGCCGCGCCGCCTTCAGGTCGAGCAATGTCGCCGCGACGACCAGGAAAGCGGTGGTCTCCTCGAGCTCCAACTGCGGGCCGATGGCCTTGGTGTAGGCGATGAAGTCATCGGTGACCTGGTGTAACGCCACCTCCGTGACGTCGAGGCGGTGCGCAAAGATGAGCTGCAGCAGCAGGTCGAACGGCCCCTCGAAGTTGGTCAGCCGAACTTGAAAGCCATCCGAGGAGCCGTTCTCGGGTGCCGCGTGACCTGTGTTTTCGCCGCTCACACGCCGAATCGGTCGATGAACTCGCGGGCCAGCGCGCGATAGGCCAGGGCACCGCTGGATTTGGGCGCCCAGGTGGTGATGGGCTCCCCCGCGACGCTGGTCTCCGGGAATCGGACGGTACGGGTGATCACGGTGTCGAACACTAGGTCACCGAACCGCTCCACGACGCGGGCCATCACCTCGCGGGAGTTGACGGTGCGCGGGTCGTAGCGGGTGATCAGGATGCCGCTGATGTCGAGCTTGGGGTTGAGCCGGTCGCGGACCTTGTCGACCGTGTCGGTGAGCAGCGCAAGCCCACGCAGTGAGAAGAACTCGCATTCGGTGGGGATGACGACGCCCTCGGCGCAGGCCAGCCCGTTGACGGTGAGCAGACCCAGCGAGGGCTGGCAGTCGATGAGCACGTAGTCGTAGCGGTCGAGCACCGGATACAGCGCCCGGGCCAACGTCTGTTCCCGGCCCACCTCGTTGACCAGCTGAATCTCCGCGGCGGACAGGTCGATGTTGCTGGGCACCAGATCGAGATTCTTGACCCGGGTGTGCAGCAGCACGTCGTCAACCGAGATCCGCGGCTCGACCAGGACGTTGTGGATGGTCTTTTCCAGCTCGTAGTGCGGCACGCCCAGCCCGGCCGACAGCGCGCCCTGCGGGTCCATGTCCACCAGCAGCACGCGGCGGCCGTATTCGGCCAGCGCGGCGCCCAGGTTGATCGTCGACGTGGTTTTGCCGACGCCGCCCTTCTGGTTGCACATCGCCACGACCTTGGCCGGTCCGTGCGCGACGAGCGGCTGGGGATCAGGAATCGCCCGCGGCGGCCGGCCGGTCAGGCCGAGCTCCGGGCCGCTGTCGGGGTGATCGGTCATGCCCGCCTGCAGCAGGTGGTGGCGGGCGTCAGCGTGGACATCGCAGGAAAGTCTAACGGCTGGGTGCGCCTGGGCCGAGAGACCCGCGGGCAAATCATTCTGCGCGGAAATCTGCCTCAGATGAGGATCGCCAGCTCGAACTCAAAGCCGGAAATCCCCCATGCTGTCATCGCCGGCTTGCTCATCGGCGTCGAGCAATGCCAGATGCTCTGGCTGGAACCACTTGTTGAGTAGAAGGCGCAAGGGCACCAGCATCGCGATGAATAACGGGAACAAGATCCCCGCCGGGCTGCTCTTGAGGATCCACAACACCACCAGACAGAGAACCTGGACCAAGGTGAAGAGGTGGATGACCTTCCAGGGGACATGACGAACATAATGGGTATTGGGGTACAGGTTGCGGTCCGTCAACCACAGCTTCAACCGCTCATAGAATTCCGTTCCGTTGAGGGTGGCGAAACCCATGAACAGGAACAGGCCGAAAAGAACCTCGGTCGGAATTTTCTTGATGAGCGGCAGCATGAAAAGCGAGGCCGCAATCAGAATATGAATGGCGAGCGGGGAAACCCGATTTTCTCGGACAGCCAGGATGCGCTCGGCACCGGAATCGCCGTCCTGCCGTTTGGTGTCCGCCAGACTCTTGACGTGGTTGAGGGAATGGACGGTGGCCGCAACGATCCATGGCAAACCGAACACCGAGCACACCGCGGTGATGACACCGACGACAGCCAGGTCCAGGTGATAGCCACCACCTTTTCGAAGGGCATTCGAAGGGCTGTTGACGAGACGAGTCGTGATGTTCTGGTCGAGAAACAGCAGAACGGTGACCAAGATGGCTGGCCCGAGGCAGGCGAAAATCACCAAGGCGGGCACCGAGAACATGTCGACGAGCCAGGACCTGCCGGTGGTGGTGCCGAAATGCTCGGGGATGTCGACGTCCGCCACCTTTACCTCCGGCAGCGCTAAGGCGAACATTGTCATTAGCGCTATGGCGATGGTGGGCCCGAAATCTGCTACGAATTCGCGGAACCTGCGCTGGACGTACCTGGTCTGCAGGAAAGTCTTGAAGGTACGGGCCAACAAAAATGTTCCCAGTGCAAGGACCAGAGTCATCAGGGCGGTCGCGTCGTCGCGCGGTGACGCGGTGAAGGGCGACATCACGGAGCGCGCTGCTTCGAAGATAAAGATGATGGCGATGAGGACGGCGAAGATCTCGTCCACGAAGCGGGTGAAGAATTTCATGAGAGCGCTGGCATCGGTCACCACGAGGACGAGCATGAGAATGCCCGACCAGACTCCTACCCAGGCATAGATTGGCAAGAAAGGGAGGTCGAAACGCTGGCACATCGTGTACAGCAGGCCGGTGAAGATGACAATGGGGCCAGTGCCGCCCAAAATTGTCAGGGGTTGGGCGCCCAAGAGCGCGAACAGGATTCCGCCGAAGGCGGTTGCCACAATCATCTCCACGATGCCGATCTCACCGTGGGTCATGACACTGGTGAGGCCACCGAAGGCTATAGCGTTGGCAAGACAGGCGAAGAAGAGAAAACTGACAGCCGCTACGACTTTCGAATGCAGCCCGTCCTTGTAGTCGCTGACGTAAGAGGGCAGCTTTCGCCGTACATCCGCCCGAAAACCGCCGCCCAATCGGCCGGTATAGGTCAGGGGGTCGACCTCGTGCGCTTGTGAGCGGTCCGACATGCTGCTCTGTTTGCTTGACACGGATTCACCTTCCAGTCGAAACACACTCGACCCGCTCCGAACCGAGTTGCCGACCAGACTTTCCGGCGCACCTATTGCCAAACATGCCGTGCCGAGGTGACAGAAAGCAACCTCAGACGGGGCGCTCAGCGGTGCTCATCGAATACTCATAGGCCACTCGGACCTCCAGACTGGGCGAATCGCGCGGCATCAGGGCGCCTATCGTGAAGCCCATGGACCTCAGACGGCGTATACCCCTGCTGCGGTGGTCGGTATGGCGGATGGCCGCCGGTGCACGCAACATCACCAAGACCGGACAGATCGGTGACGGACGGGAAGCGGCCGTCGTCGACTTCGTCCTAGGTAACGCGCGGGCGGGTGATATCGACGACGTGCTGGCCAAGATCGACCAATTCGCCTATGAGAAGTCGATGTTGATCAACGTCGGTGACGAGAAGGGCGCCATCCTCGATGCCGCGGTGCGGCGCGCGAATCCGGCTGTCGCACTGGAACTCGGTACCTACGTCGGCTATGGCGCGCTGCGGATCGCCCGCGCGGCTCCGAACGCGAAGGTGTACTCCGTAGAACTTGCCGATGCGAACGCGGCCAACGCCCGACGCATCTGGGGTCACGCCGGTGTGGCGGACCGGGTGACGTGTGTCGTCGGCACCATCGGGGACGGCGGCCGTACCCTGGACGCCTTGGCCAATGAGCACGGATTCGGTTCCGACACAGTGGATTTCCTGTTCCTCGATCATGACAAGGACGCCTACCTCTCCGACTTGCAGAGCATCTTGGATCGGGGGTGGCTGCATCCCGGGTCGATCGTTGTGGCCGACAACGTCCGGGTGCCCGGCGCGCCGAAGTATCGCGCATATATGCGCGAGCAGCAGGGCAAGCTGTTCGACACCACCGAACACAAGGCGCATTTGGAGTATCAGTCGCTGGTGTCCGACCTGGTGCTGGAATCGACGTACCGGGGCTAGGTTGTGGTTGGGCGAGCAGACGCATAAGCCCCCGCACGCTCGGCGTGTCGGGGGCTTATGCGTCTGCTCGCGCCAACTTAGGTGGCCCGCGGGTGGGCGCCGGCCCACACTTCCCGCAGCGCGTGGACGGTGACCATGGTGTAGATCTGCGTGGTGGTCACCGACGCATGGCCCAGGAGTTCCTGCACCACCCGGACGTCGGCGCCGCCCTCCAGCAGATGCGTGGCGAACGAATGCCGCAGCATGTGCGGCGACACTCCCGAGGTGATGCCGGCGCGCTCGGCGGCATCCTGCAATACCTGCCAGGCGCTCTGGCGGGACAACCGGCCGCCGCGGGCATTCAGGAAGATCGCCGGTGTGCCCCGCCCGCGGCGGGCGAGATCGGGCCGGCCGCGCACCAGATAGGCGTCCAGCGCCGCCACGGCGGGTCGGCCCACCGGCACTAGTCGCTGCTTACCGCCCTTGCCGCGCAACAACACTGAGCGTGCGTGCGTGTCGATGTCGTCAACGTCCAGGCCCACCGCCTCCGAGATCCGCGCCCCTGTCGAGTACAGCAACTCCAGCAGCGCCCGGTTGCGCAACGTCAGCGGGCCGTCGGACGCGTCCTCACCGCCGGCGGCCTCCAGCAGCGCCAGTACCTGGTCGATGGACAGGCTCTTGGGCAGTCGCCGCCCCGGCGTCGGCGGTCGCACCGCCCGCGCCACGTCCAACTCGGCCAGGCCCTCGGCGGCGGCGAATCGGTGCAGTCCGCGCACCGCGATCAATGCCCGCGCCGCCGACACCGCGGACAGCGCCGCCGCGCCGGATTCCGGATCTCCGCGTCGCAGCGCCACCAGAAAGTCGCTGACGTCGTCTTCGCCGACCTTGGCCAGATCGTGAATCCCGCGCTCCGCCAGGTGTTTTGAGTAACGGCGCAGGTCGCGCCGGTACGAGCTCAGCGTGTTGGCCGCCACGCCCCGCTCGATCGCCAGATGGTCGAGATATCCCTGCAGCTGCGCATCGAGCGTCAGGGCTGCCGTCACTGACCCGCCTTGCGCTTGGCGAACGCCTCCGGCTTGTCGATCCACGGGGTGTCCAGCGGCCGCGGTTCGGCGCTGCCACTGGTGACGGCGTGCGCCGCCAGAATCCCGGCGATCGCGATGGAATTGACGATCTCACCGTTCAGCACCAGTTCGACGGCCTTGGCGAGCGGGAACCATTGCATCGTCATGTCGGCTTCTTCGTCATGCGCTTCGGGCCGCCCGATGTCGGTGAGCCCGGTCGCCAGGTAGACGCGCACCGACTCGTCGCTGTAGCCGGGTGCGGTGTTCACGTCCAGCAGCACCTGCCAGGTGTCGGCGCGCAGCCCGACTTCCTCCTCGAGCTCGCGAACCGCCGTGTCGTGGGGCGGCTCCCCGGGAGCGTCGAGCAGTCCGGCCGGCAACTCCCAGATCCTGCGGCCGTAGGTGTGCCGATACTGGTAGACCAGCGCGACTTCGCTGTCGTCGTTGATCGCGACGATGGCGACAGCGCCGTAGTGCTCGAGCACTTCCCGTTTGGCGACGTTGCCGCCCGGCATGCTCACCTGGTCGCGGCGCAGCGCGAATATTGCTCCCTGGTAGAGGGTTTCAGACGAGACTGTCTGGAAATCGTGCTCACCCACGGGTGGCGGGTTCAGGTAGCGACTGGCCGATGCTGTCTCGATGCTCGTTGCCGTTGGGCGCATGCTGCTCGTGGTGTTCAGGAATCTCGACCGGGAGCAGTTCGCCCTCCTGGTAGTCGATGGCCGCCCGGACGAACGCGACGAACAGCGGATGCGGCCGGGTCGGCCGGCTCTTCAGCTCCGGGTGCGCCTGGGTGCCGACGATGAAGGGGTGCTGCTCGGGCGGATATTCGACGAACTCCACCAAATGCCCATCGGGTGAGGTCCCGCAGAACCGTAGGCCGCTCTCGGCGATCTTCTCCCGGTAGGCATTGTTGACCTCGTAGCGGTGCCGGTGCCGCTCGGACACGTCGGTAGCCTGATACGCCTGCGCCACAATCGAATCCGCGTCCAACACCGCCGGGTAGGCGCCCAGTCGCATGGTGCCGCCGAGGTCGGCTTCCCCGGCCACGATCTGCTCCTGGTCGGCCATTGTGGAGATCACCGGGTCGGGTGTTTCCGGTTCGAACTCGGCCGAATTCGCTTCGGTCAGACCAACCGAGCGCGCCGCCTCGATCACGATGCACTGCAGGCCAAGACACAGTCCCAGCACCGGCAGTCCGCGCTGACGCGCGTGCCGGATCGCGCCGATCTTGCCTTCGATGCCCCGGATTCCGAATCCGCCGGGGATCAGCACCCCGTGCACGTCGGCCAGGGCGTGTGCCGCTCCGCTGGGCGTCTCGCAGTCATCGGAGGCCACCCAATGGATTTCGACCTTGACGCGGTGCTTGAAGCCACCGGCGCGCAACGCCTCGCTGACCGACAGGTAGGCGTCGGAAAGATCAACATACTTGCCTACCAACGCAATCCGCACAGTGTCGTGGGGTTCGTGCACGCGGCGCAACAGGTCGTCCCATTCGGTCCAGTCGACGTCACGGAACGGCAGGTTCAGGCGGCGGACGACGAAGGCGTCCAGTTCCTCGCGGTGCAGCACCTTGGGGATGTCGTAGATCGAGGGCGCGTCCGGCGTGGAGATGACGCCGTCGATGTCGACGTCACACATCAGCGCGATCTTGTTCTTCAGCGCCTCGGGGACGTCGCGGTCGCAACGCAGGATCAGCGCGTCGGGGCTGATACCGATGCTGCGCAACGCGGCCACCGAGTGCTGGGTGGGCTTGGTCTTGAGTTCGCCAGAGGGCGCCAGATACGGCACCAGTGACACGTGCAGGAAGAATACGTCCTCGCGGCCCAGGTAGTGGCGGACCTGGCGGGCGGCTTCCAGGAACGGCTGGGACTCGATGTCACCCACCGTGCCGCCGATCTCGGTGATCACGACGTCGGGACGACGCCCCTTGGCGTCCGGTTCGGCCATCGCCAGGATCCGCCGCTTGATCTCGTCGGTGATGTGCGGGATGACCTGCACGGTGTCGCCGAGGTACTCACCGCGGCGCTCCTTGGCGATCACGGTCGAATACACCTGTCCGGTAGTGACATTCGCCGAGCCGGACAGGTTGCGGTCCAGGAATCGCTCGTAGTGCCCGACGTCGAGGTCGGTCTCCGCGCCGTCCTCGGTGACGAAGACCTCGCCGTGCTGGAACGGGTTCATGGTGCCGGGGTCGACATTGAGGTACGGGTCGAGCTTCTGCATCGTCACCGCCAGCCCGCGGGCGGTCAGCAACTGTCCCAGGCTGCTCGCCGTCAGGCCCTTGCCCAGCGAAGAGGCGACACCACCGCTGACGAAGAGGTGCTTGGTGGTGGTTTGCGGATGCTTACGCAAAGAGGCGACCTCCGTGAAGACGGGCAGGGCATAAGTTGTCTAGCCTTTACCAGCTGGGCCTGCCGACCCACGGAAACCCACCCTAACATCCGCCGCGCGCCGCCGCGGCAAACACGCCCTAGTGGGTGCTACTGCGGAACGGTCACCGCCGTTGCTCCATGCCCGGTGCCGTAGTGACCAGGACGGGCGCCGCTGACCAGGTCGTGCAGAGCCAGGATGGCGGTGATCCGGCCGGGTTCGCTGTCGACGTCATCCACGGTGCTGATCGCCGCGGCCATGCCGGCGTCGGCACGCGCCACGGCCACAGCGGCACTGCCGCCGGCCGATCCATCCCGGCCGGCCAGCACCGCGCCGGAGCCATGCGGGGCCAGCGCCGCGGTGAACCGCGCGACGATGACGCCCTGGTTGCCGGCATCCGCGGGCAGCCCGCCGCCGGTCACCACCACCGCTGCGTTGGCCGCCGCGATGTGGTCGTTGGGTTGGTAGGTGATGAAGCCCGTCTCGCGCAGGGCGGCCAGCACGGTGCTGCGCTGCGTCTCGTCGACGGCCGGCGCCTGCGGATTGGTACTGGCCAGCAGGGCGACGCCGAGCAGATCGCCGGCCTGTGACCCTTGGTCGACGAGCTTGCTGCTCAGTTGGGTGCCGGCGGGCAGGATCGACGAGTTGACCACCGAGCGCAGTTTCTCCCCGGAATTGGCTTCGACGAACTCGTGCGTCAGCGTCACGGTGCCGGTGACAGACCCGCCGGCCTGTCCCACGATCTTGGACACTGCGGCGACGTCGTCGTCTTTGGCATCCGGGGTCCTGAACAGCACCACGGTCTTGCCCGCCAGCGCGTCATGCACGATGCGGCCGAGCACCTGCGCGTCGAAAGAGTTTGCCGCGCCTAGCTTCTCGTTGAGTGCGTTGCGCTGATCGTTGAGCGTGCTGACCTGGGCAGCGAGGTCACGCTTCTCGTTACGCAGGCTGGACAGCACGGTGTCGGAGAAGAAGCCCGAACCGAGCACGACGCCGATGGCCAGCGCGAGGAACACCGCGGCCAGCGAGATCGCATGTTGGCGTAACGAGATCATGAACTCACGTCCTTATTTACGACACCAAGTGCTGGACCCAGAGGGTGAAGCGGTTCCAGTAGTCGACGATCCAGTGCAGCACCACACCATCGGTGCGAGACACCCACAGCACCACGATGATGGCGATCAGCATGGTCAGTGCGAGCAGCGCGATGGCGCCGCCGGAAATGTGGTTGCGGTAGAGGGTGGCTACCGCCTTGGCGTCCACCAGCTTCTCGCCGACGCGCAACCTGGTGAGGAAGGTGGACGGGTTGCTTTGGGAGCGGGTGCGGTCGAAGAACGTTTCGATGTTGGCGGTGTGGCCGGCGGTGACGAGCAGCGCCGCGCCGTGGTGGTCGGCCAGCAGCAGGGCCAGGTCGGTCGCGGAGCCGGCGGCGGGGAATGTCATGGCCCCGACCCCGAGGTCCTGGATCCGCTCCAGCCCGGCGGCGTGCCCGTCGGCGTCGGCGGGTAGCACCACCTGGGCGCCGCACTTGAGGACTTCGGTGCTGATCTGGTCGGGGTCGCCGACGATCAGCTGCGGACGGTAGCCGGCCTTGCGCAGCACGTCCGCGCCCTGGCCCACCCCGACGAGCACCGGCTGGTACTCCTTGATGAACGGCTTGAGAGCTTTGAGGTCGTCGGCCGCGCTGGGCTCCTCGGACACGATCACCACGTGGCGGCGGCGCATGTCGACGTCGATGTCGGGGATGCCGATGCCGTCGATCAGCAGCGGGCTCTCGCTGCGGATGAACTCAATGGTGTTGCCGGCGAAGGCTTCCAGATGAGCGGCCAGCCCGCTCTTGGCCTCGCGCATCAGGTCGGCGATGTCGTGGTCGGTGCGCTCGGTGCCGCGGATCAGCCGGCGGTCCCCGGAGTAGACGCCGCCTTCGTAGAGGCGGATCTTGGCGCCGTCCTTCACCTTCTTGAAGATCTCGGGCCCGGTCTCGTCGATCAGCGTGACCCCGTTGTTGACCAGTACCTCGGGTCCGAGGTTGGGGTACCGGCCCGAGACGGACGGTGAGGCGTTGACGACCGCGGCGATGTCAGCTTCGACCAGGGCGTCGGCGGTGATGCGGTCGAGGTCCAGGATGTCGAGGACCACGATGTCGCCGGGACATACCCTGCGCAGCAGTCGATCGATATTGCGGTCGACGCGGGCGGTGCCGATCAGACCGGGCCGGACGGTGTTGCGGGTTAGAAGCGCTGACATCTTCATGGGAGCCGATTCTGTCGGCGAAGGTCGGCTGCAGCGGGGAGGCGCGCCGTAACATCTGTCACAGAAGTTTAAAAGCGTCACAACTGTCACAGTTGTATCGCGGGTCTGTTGCAGGCGTTTCGCGCCGTGTTCGCGTGAAGGTGCGCAGAATGTCAGCTGCGACGGCGTGTCCTTATACATCTACGCACGCTCGCGGGTAGTTCCGGCCGCGGGCCGGAGCGGGCCGGAGCGGGCCGGCGCGGGCCAGCGCGGGGCCGCCTCAGGACCACCCGGACCCACACCCTTCCCGCGAAGGTGCACAGAATGTCAGCCCCGACGGCGTGTCCTTGTACATCTACGCACGCTCGCGGGCGAAGGGGCACGCTCGCGGGCGAAGGGGCACGCTCGCGGGCGAAGCGGCACGCTCGCAACGGACGAGCGCGCGCTCATGAAATAGAAGCTCAGCCCCGGTCGTTCTGCGCGGTCTCCAACAGCTCGCGGGCGTGCGCGCGGCCGCTGTCGGACTCCCCCAGGCCGGCCAGCATCCGGGCCAGCTCGGCCACCCGGTCGTCAGCGCTCAGGCGGCGCACGCCGCTGGCGCCTTTGGGTCCCTGGCTGTGCACCACTAAATGCACGTCCGCGTAGGCGGCTACCTGGGGTAGATGCGTGACGACGATGACCTGGTGCGTGCGGGCCAGCCGGGCCAGCCGCCGGCCGATCTGCACCGCCGCCCAGCCGCCTACCCCGGCGTCCACTTCGTCGAACACCATCGTGGTGCCGGTGGCCGAGGCCGACAGCACCACTTCCAGCGCCAGCATCACCCGGGACAGTTCACCGCCCGATGCGCTCTTGGCCAGCGGCAGTACCGACATCCCGCGGTGGGCGGCAAAGCCGAACTCGACGACGTCAACACCATCGGCGCCCACGCGGACCGGCCCGTCGGGCAGGGCCAAAGCAGCCAGATCGTCCGGTTCGGCGTGATCGGTGGCCACACCGATGGTGAATTCAGCGTCGGCCATTGCCAGGCCGGCCAGCTCCGCGGTCACCTCTTTGGCCAGCTTCTTGGCGGCCTTGCGCCGCACCTTGCTGAGTTCGATTGCGGCCTGGGCTAATTCGCGGCCCAGGTCGTCCACCCGACGTTGCAGCGCGGCCAGACCCTCCTCAGACACGTCGAGCTGCGCCAGCCGGTTGCGCGAGTCCTGGGCCCACTGCAAAACCCCGTCGATGTCGGCGGCGTACTTGCGGGTCAGTGTGCGGAGTTGGGCTTGGCGGGTCAGCTTGGACTCCAATGCGCTGGCGTCGACGGGCAGCCCGTCCAGGTAGTCGCCCAACTCGGCCGCGGCGTCCATCGCCACGGTCAGTGCGCCATTGATCTGATCGGCCAGTGCCCGCAGCCTGGCGTCCCCCGCCGATTCCAGCGCGCCCCGGGCGCGGCCAAGCGCGTCGGCCGCGCCCAACCCGTCTTCGGAGGAGCTGGACAGCATTTCGCGCGCCGACGCCGCCGCCTCACGCAGCGTGTCGAGCTCCGACAACCGAAGGATGTCGGCGACCAGCTCCTCGTCCTCCCCCGGTTGCGGGTCGACGGTGTCGATCTCGTTCAACGCGAACTTGAGCCGGTCGGCCTCCTGGGCCAACTCACGGGTCCGGTCGCGGCGGTCGTTGAGGTCGCGCCGCGCGGTGAGCCAGGCGTCGCGTAGCTTGCGGTAGCGCTCCAGCGCCGGCCCGGCGCCGGCGAAGCGGTCCAGCGCACCGCGCTGCTCGTCTGGGCGCATCAAGCGCAGCTGATCGTTCTGCCCGTGCAGCGCGAGCAGCTGTGTGGTGAAACCGCTCAGCGACTTCGCGGGTACGCTACGGCCACCCAAATAGGCCCGGGACGGCCCGTCACGATTGACAGTGCGCAACGCGATCACGCTGCCATCTTCGTCCCGCTCACCGCCCGAAGCATCCAGTATCTCGTCGAGATAGGCCGTCACCGCATCATCGACATCGCTTGTGGTGAAACGACCTTCGACGACCGCGCGCTCGGCACCGGAGCGCACCCGGGTGACGTCGGCCCGCGCGCCGCCCAGCAAGTGCAGGCCGGTTACCACCATGGTTTTGCCGGTACCGGTCTCACCGGTCAACACTGTCAGGCCGCGGTCGAACTCGGCGGTCGCAACGCTGATGGCACCCAGCGATTCGATCCTTATTTCGGTGAGCACGAGCTACTGCCGTCCGCGCCAACCTGTTACCGGCAACCGGAACTTGGTGACCAGGCGGTCGGTGAACGGCGCGCTGTCCAGTCGCGCCCACTTCACCGGGGTGTTGCACCGGGTGATCTCGAGTCGACTGCCCGCCGGCACCACCATCTCGCGGCGACCATCGCAGAACACCAGCGCATCGTGACCGCTGGCCTCGATCTCGATCGCGATGCTGGCATCGGGGCTGGTGACCATCGGCCGGCCGAACAGCGCGTGAGCGTTGTTGGGCACCACCAGAATTGCTTCCAGGTCCGGCCACAGCACCGGCCCGCCCGCGGAGAATGCATACGCGGTGGACCCGGTGGGGGTCGACACCAGCACGCCGTCGCAGCCGAATGTGGAAACCGGTCGGCCGTCGATCTCCACGACCACGCCCAGCACGCCGAGCCGCGGCCCCTTCTCCAAGCTGGCCTCATTAAGCGCCCAGCCCTGATCGATGATCTCGCCGTCCTGGCGCACCGAGACATCGAGGGTGAGCCGTTCTTCCACCCGATAGTCCCGCGCCACAACATGTTCGAGTACGACGTCGATCGCCTCGGCCTCGGCCTCGGCCAGGAAGCCGATGCGGCCCAGGTTGACGCCCAGCACCGGAAGGTCGGCGTTGCGGGCCAGCTCGGCCGCACGCAGAAAGGTGCCGTCGCCGCCGAGCACCAGCACCAGTTCGCACCCTTCGGCGACCATCGGGTCGGCGTCGGCAACCTCGATGTCGACGCCCATCGCCCGCATGTCATGGGGCCCGAGCCGCTGCGTGCCCTTGTCGACCGCTTCCGCGGACAGTGCCCGCAGCGCAATCCCTTTGTCGTGCAACACTTTCTCCACGCGCCGGGCGGTTTCGGTCGCTTCGTCGCGGCCGGTGTGGACGACCATCAGGATGGTGCGTTCGGCAGTCACTGCGGGCCCCCCTCGACGACACGTTGCACGGCGTCAGTCAACACGTCCCCGGCCAGCGCCCGGTCGCTCTCAGCGCGCAGCCATAAGAAATATTCGACGTTGCCCGCCGGACCCGGCAGCGGGCTGGCCGTCACATCGATCGGATGCCAGCCCAGCTCCTCGGCTCGCCGCGCCACGGCCAGCACCGCATCGATGCGCAGTGCAGGATCCCGCACCACGCCGCCGGTCCCGACCTGGCCCTTCCCGACCTCGAATTGCGGCTTCACCATGGGAACGATATCCGCGTCCGGGGAAGCGCAGCCAACCAGCGCGGGCAGCACCGTCGCCAACGAGATGAATGACAGGTCGGCCACCACCACGTCGACTGGTCCGCCGATCGCCTCCGGGGACAGGTCCCGGGCGTTGGTCCGCTCCACGACCACCACGCGGGGGTCGCTGCGCAACGACCAAGCCAATTGCCCGTACCCGACGTCGGCGGCGACCACCTCGGTGGCGCCGCGGTCCAGCAGAACCTCGGTGAACCCGCCGGTGGAGGCGCCCGCATCCAGGCAACGCCGGCCGTGGACGGGAATCCCGAAGGCGTCCAGGGCCCCGATCAGCTTGTGCGCCCCGCGCGACACCCAGGAACGTTCCCCGTCGTCGGCGACGGTCAGCGCCGCGGTCACCGCGACGGCGGTGGCGGGTTTGACCGCGGGCAGGCCGTCGATGCGCACCTTGCCGGCCCCGATCAGTTCCGCTGCCTGCTGACGGGAACGTGCCAGACCCCGCCGAACCAGCTCGGCGTCGACGCGGGCACGCCGCGGCATGCGCCCACTCAGCCCTTCTCCGCCGACTCCAGGGCACGCAGCAGCACGTCGTGCGCCTCGGAGAGGCGGCGGGCGATGTCTTCGAGTTGCTCGAGCGACGGGCCGTCGGCCGCGTCGGCGTCCTCGGGCAACTGGGCCACCAAGGATTCGATTTCCGCGCGAATCTCGTCAGGATCGATAGTCATTGCGCTCCTACGCTAATAGGGACCAGCGCTTGAGCGCATCGCGGGCCTGATCGTCACCGGCTTTTATTCCCACCTCGGCGGGCGCGTCCCAGACCGCGGCGGCCACCACGCGGACCACGGCCAGCTCGTCCGCGGGGTCCTCGTCGGTCGCATTGACGGTCAGCGTGTGGTCGTCGACGTCGACCCGCCAGCCCGCCTGCGGCCCCACCCTCAACAGCGAAGCATCCTCGTGCAGCGACCGCAGATCATGCCCGATATAGGTGGGCCGCTGTTCGGCCGGGGCGAATACGGCGTCGTGTGCGGAATTGACCCCGGTGAGCACCATCAGGCTGGGCAGACCCGCGGCGTTGGCGCCTTCGATGTCGGTGTCCAACCGGTCCCCGACCACCAGCGGCGCCCGGAAATCACCGCGGCCCACCGCGTCCTTCATCAACTGTGGCCCCGGCTTGCCCGCGACCTGAGGTTGCTCCCCGGTGGCGGTCCGCACCGCGGCCACCAGTGATCCGTTGCCGGGCAGCAGGCCCCGCTCGGTCGGCAGTGTCGGGTCGACGTTGGCGGCCACCCACAGCGCTCCCGCCCGAATGGCCAGGGCGGCCTCGGCCAAATCGGACCAGCCGACCTCCATCGACAGTCCCTGGACGACGGCGTCGGGTTCGTCGTCGAAGCGTCGGATCGGACGCAGACCGACGGCAGCGATCTCGTCGGCCAGCGCCTCGGTGCCCACCACCAGCACCTTCGCGTCCGGTTGCAGTTGCGCGGCCAGCAGGTGGGCCGCGCTCTGCGCGCTGGTCACCACGTCGTCGCTGTCGGCGGTGAACCCCAGCTCACGCAGGTGTGCGGCGACCTCGTCGGCGCTGCGCGAAGCATTGTTGGTGACGAACAGCTTCCGGCTGTCTATCGCATCCAGGGACTCGACGGCGCCCTCGGTGGCCCGATGCCCGCGAAAGACCGTTCCGTCGAGGTCGAGCAGCAAGCAATCGTATTGCTGCGCAATTGTTTTCGTGTCAGCCAAGTTCGTTGACCCGGTCTTCGGCATCGGTCACGCCTTCCACGTCGGCAGCGGCCGAGCGCAGGAACCACTGCAACGCCTCGTCCCCGCGTCCGAGCGCCAACAGTGTTTCGGCGTAGGCATAGAACAGCCGCGCGGCCGTCGAGCCGGTGCGGGCCGGATCCAGCGCCGGGGTGGACAACACCGTCAGGGCCTGTTCGAGCTGACCCAGGTCGGCCCGCGCCCCGGCCGCGACGATGCGCAACTCGTCGGCGTCGTCGCCGGTGAGCTGGGCCGCCTCGGGGCTGCGGGCCAGGTCAATGGCGCGCTGCGGTCGACCCAGACCGCGTTCGCAGTCGGCGATCAGCGCCAGCAGCGCGGACTTGCTGCCCATCCGGCGTGCGGCGCGGAATTCGGCCAGCGCCTGTCCCCAGTCGCCGCAGTGGTAGGCGGCGATCCCGACGGCCTCCCGGACCGCGGCGATCCGGCTGGCCCGAACGCGGGCGGCGCGCGCATGGCTCAGGGCGGCCTCGGGGTCCTCGTCGAGCAGGCCGCCGGCGGCGACCAAGTGGCGGGCGACCGTGTCCGCGGTGGTCCGGTCCAGAGTGCTCAGCTCCCGACGGACATCGGGCGCCAGTTGCCGGGCGTCGATGTCGTCGGGAATAGGCGGTCCGGCCGCGACGGTGTCGGCGGTCGCGTGCCGCGGTTGGGCAGGGCGGGCCCGGCCCGGCCCGGAGCGCCGGGGGGCGCCGGCCGATGGCGGTCGAGGTCGCCGCTCATTGCCTCCACGCCTGTCATCGACCACCCGCTAGAGGTTACGGGTAGGCCCATCAGGCTCACAAACAACGCCGTGGGTTAGGCCTGCAGTCGGTGCGGCAGCATCGGCGCTATCAAGGCGGGACAGTATGTGGCGATCGCCACAATGGTGAACGCTGCGGCCCGGTCTTGCGACATGCCGTTGAGCTCAGCGATTTCGGAGACGATCGTGTCGAAGTTGCCGCCCGGCTGGAACGCCCTCGGGCAGACCGAACGCCCCGTCGCAATAGCGGTCTCCGGCTGGCTGTAGGGGATGCCGGCATTGGTCAGGCCGTTGAGGAAGGCGTTCCCCAACATGTCCGCGTGTATCGGCGCCGCCACGCTGGCCGAAACACCGAACACGCCTGCGGCAAGCGCCAGCAGTCGGAAAGCGATCGCGGGTGCGGTCATCGTGACAACAGTGCTGAACGACTGTCACATACACGACACGATGAGGTAAAGCTTTGCACACTAAGGCGTGTCCTCCGATCGGTGGACGTCGCTCCTAGCCGAACGGGCGAACCGAATTTCCCCCGCCCACCAGCCGGAAATGGGATAGCTGAAGCGGCGGCCGGGCCGCAGAATTGGTTTCGTAGCAAGGAGATAACAACCCACATTCTCAGCGGGGTCTCATCGCCGCCCCCCTCCCCCCTCGCGGTGAGACCCCGCTGAATGCTACAGCCGTTCGACTCCCGCGACGTTCCGTTTTCCGCGGCGCAGCACCAACCAGCGGCCGTGTAGGAAATCCGTTGACTGTGGCGACCATTCGTCGCTCGTGATGCGAATGTTGTTGACGGACACGCCACCTTCACCGATGGTGCGTCGCGCGGCTTTCCGGCTCTCGGACAACCCGGTGGCCACCAACAGGTCGACAATCCCCTGCGGCTCACCGGGTTTGAGTTCGGCGACCGACGTTTCGCGCAGGGCCGCCGACAATGTCGCTTCGTCGAGACGGTCCAGCTCACCCTGCCCGAACAACGCCCGACTGGCGTGTTGGACGGCTTCGGTGGCCGTCTCGCCGTGCACCAGGACGGTCAGTTCGGTGGCCAGCCTGCGCTGGGCGGCGCGCTGTTGTGGCCGCTCGGCGGTGGCCTGTTCCAGCTCCGCGAGTTCGTCGGCCGATAAGAAGGTGAACCAGCGCAGGTAGCGGATCACGTCGGCATCGGCGGTGTTGACGAAGTACTGATACCAGGCGTACGGGCTGGTCATCTGCGGGTCCAGCCATAGGCTGCCGCCGCCGGTGGATTTGCCGAACTTCTTGCCGTCGGCGGACGTCACCAGCGGGAGGGTGAGTGCGTGCACAGCGGCGCCGAGCTTCTGGCGTACCAACCGGACTCCGGCGATGATGTTGCCCCACTGGTCCGACCCGCCGATCTGCAGCGAGCAGCCGTGCCGCCGATGCAGCTCGACGTAGTCGTTGGCCTGCAACAGCATGTAGCTGAATTCGGTGTAGGAGATGCCTTCGCCCTCCAGGCGGCGCCGGACGGTGTCGCGGTCCAGCATCACGTTCACCGAGAAATGCTTGCCGATGTCGCGCAGGAACTCGATGGCCGACATGCTGGCCGTCCACTCGAGATTGTTCTCGACGATCGCACCCGTCGGCGAGTTGTCGAAGTCCACGAAGCGCTCCAGCTGACCCCGGATGCGTTCGGTCCACTCCGCGACGGTGTCGGCCTCATGCAGGCTGCGCTCACCGACCTCGCGCGGGTCGCCGATCATCCCGGTGGCACCACCGGCCAGCACGATCGGCCGGTGACCGGCACGCTGAAAGCGTCGCAAGGCCAGCAGCGGCACCAGGTGCCCGGCGTGCAGGCTCGCCGCGGTCGGGTCGAAGCCGGCGTAGACGGTCAGCGGACCGCGCTGCGCCTCGGCGGCGAGCGCGTCGAGGTCGGTGGACTGCGCGATCAGCTCACGCCAGCCCAACTCGTCGAGGATCCCGTTTCCCATGACTGAGAGTCTCCCAGGATGTCCGCGCGGACGTGCGCCCCGGATGCCTGCCATTCGCTCAGGATGATTCCAGCGGGGCGTGCGTGGTCAACGGCCGCGGCCCGCGCTCGACGTGGCGCCGGGCCGTCGGTCGTGCAGTAATTTGCGGGACGACATGGACAATCGATTCTTTCCGCTGGTGGTCGTGGCGGTCATGCTGGCGCTCGGCCTCACGCTGACCGTTGACGATTTCCGGCGTGCCGCCAAGCTACGCCGCCCACTGGCGGTTGCCCTGGTGTGTCAGGCCGTCGTGCTGCCCGGACTGTGCTTGCTGATCGCCGAGGGCCTGAATCTGGAGCCGAATCTGGCGGTCGGGCTGATGCTGATGGCGGCTTGCCCCGGCGGGATGCTGGCCAACGTGCTCAGCCACCTGGTGAACGGCGACCTGGCCCTCAATCTCACGCTCACCGCCGTCAACGCCGTGCTGTCGATCTTCGCGATACCGGCGATCCTGGCGGCCTCGATGGCTTGGTTCCTCGGTGAAGGCCGGTTCATCCCGCTGCAGTTCGACAAGTTTTTCGGGGTGTTCGGGGTGGTGCTGATCCCCACCGCGATCGGGGTCGCGATCCGGCACCGCTTCGCGGATCTGGCGCGGCGGCTGCAGAATCCGGTCCGGGTCGTCGCTGCGGTCCTGTTGGTGGTCGCCCTGTTTGCCGGGGTGGCGGGCGGCCGGTCGACGTTGCTGCGCAACCTCGGTGTGCTCAGCCTGGCGATCGTGTCCTTCTGCGCGATCAGCCTGACGGTCGGCTATCTAGCGCCCCGTTGGATGCGGCTGGAGCCTCGCCAATCCATCGCGATCAGCTTGGAGATCGGTCTGCACAACGCCGTGGTGGCGGTCGGCATAGCGATGAGTCCGCAACTGCTCAACAACGCCGAAATGGCCACGCCGGCCGCCGTTTACGGTCTGATCGCGCCGTTCATCGCGCTGGCATTCGTGTTCGCCGTACGCCGCCTCGACCCCGGGTACCGGGCGGCGTCCCGGCAGCGGACCTAGTTGCTGGCGCCGGGCGCCGGCGCCCGTGGGCTGCGTCGATACGCCGACACCTCGGGCCGGCCCGCCAGCCACAGTCGCCAGGGCCGGTCCGCGGCCTGACTGACCCCCACCCGCGGACCCGCGGTCGCGGTCAGCGGCGCGCATAGCTGCACCGTCACCGCACTGGCGGGATCGAACACGTCGATCCCGTTGTCGTCCATCGTGATTCCCAGCGCCGAGCACAGGTTCCCCGGCCCGCGTCCTAGCGCCGCGTCCCGAGCCGCCGCACCGCGACGGCTTCGGGCGACGTCCAAGCCGTCCTCGATGACGCACGCCCGGAGCAAGACGGCCGCAGCCGTGCCGTCCGGGCCGCACGAGACGTTGGCGCAGATATGGATGCCGTGGCTGCGGTAGGTGTACAGCCGCCCGGGCGGCCCGAACATGACGGCGTTGCGGGCGCTGCGCCCCCGGTAGGAATGCGCCGCGGCATCCGGCCACGGACCGTCCGGCACGCCGCCGTACGCCTCGACCTCGACAATCACGGCGCGCACGCCCCTGCCGGTCAGGGCGGCACCGAGCAGCCGGCGCGCGGCGGCGAGCGGGTCGACCGACAGTTCCGTGGCCGGTCGGGATGCGCTCATCGGACTGATTGTGCCCGGCCTCTTGACAAGGCACGCCAACAGGTCGAGTATTCATCACATGATGACTTCATCACGTGATGAATTAGTGCGACGCATCACAGAACCGGCGGTGAGTATCGAGCATCTACGGGTGATCCGGGGTAAACGACCTGCGCTGCACGACTTCTCGGTGCGCATCGCGCCGGGCACGATCACCGGGCTGCTCGGACCGTCCGGCTGCGGCAAGAGCACGCTCATCCGCAGCATCGTCGGCACTCAGATCGTCGCGTCGGGCACGGTGACAGTGCTGGGCCATCCCGCCGGCTCGGCCGCATTGCGCCGCCGGGTGGGTTACGTGCCCCAGGACCCGACCATCTACGGCGACCTGCGGGTGATCGACAATGTCCGTTACTTCGCATCGCTGTATGGGTTCGAGGGCCACGCCGCCGACGAAGCCATCGAGCGGGTCGGGCTCACCGATCACCGGACCGCCGTCTGCGACAACCTCTCCGGCGGCCAACGCACCAGGGCGTCCCTGGCGTGTGCGCTGGTGTGCCAGCCCGACCTGCTGGTGCTGGACGAGCCCACCGTCGGCCTGGACCCGGTTCTGCGCGTTGAGCTTTGGCGACAATTCAGTGAACTGGCCGAGGGTGGAACCACATTGCTGGTGTCCAGCCATGTGATGGACGAAGCCGATCATTGCGCGGACCTGCTGCTGATGCGCGACGGCCACCTGGTGGCGCACACCACCCCGACCCAACTACGAGAGGAAACGTCATGCACGTCACTGGAGGAAGCGTTTCTGTCTGTCATCCGGCGCAGCACCGAGCCGCTGGCGGGTCCCAGAGCCGGCTGAGCCCGGTGCAGCAGCTGAAACCGTACGCGGCCACCACGACGCGCATCGTCCGCCAACTGGGTGCCGATCACCGCAGCGTCGCGATGATCCTGGTGGTGCCCGTCGTGGTGATCTCGTTGATGTACTTCATGTTTCAGGATGCCCCGCATCGACCGGGCGCCCCCACACCGTTCAACAACGCGTGCCTGATCCTGCTGGGCCTGTTCCCGTTGTTCGTGATGTTCATCATCACCTCGATCACCATGCAGCGCGAGCGTGCGTCGGGAACCTTGGAACGGATCCTGACCACGCCGCTGCGACGTCTCGACTTGCTGATGGCCTACGGGACCGCCTTCTCGGCTGCCGCGGTAGCGCAAGCTGTGGTGGCCTGCGCGGTCTCGTTCTGGCTGTTGGGTTTCACCACCGCGGGCAACCCAGCGTGGGTGTTCGTGATCGCCATCTCCAACGCCATCCTCGGTGTCGGACTAGGGCTGCTGTTCAGCGCGTTCGCCCGCACCGAGTTTCAGGCGGTGCAGTTCATCCCTTTGGTGATGGTGCCGCAGCTGCTGCTGGCCGGCGTGCTCGTGCCGCGGTCGGCGATGCCGGACTGGCTGCAATGGATCAGCAACGTCCTGCCGGCCAGCTATGCACTTGAGGCTTTGCAGCAGGTCGGTGCGCATTCGGGTCTGACGGCGACTACCGTGCGTGACATGTCTGTCGTGTTGGGATTTGCCGTCGCGTCCATGTGTCTTGCCGCCGCGACGCTGCGGCGCAGGACGCCTTGATGGTGGCCGAAACCACGAAGCGCAAACGCCCGGGACGGCCCGCCGGAAACTCCGATACCCGCGAGAGGATACTGGTCAGCGCGCGAGAACTGTTTGCGCGCAACGGGATTGATCGGACGTCGATCCGTGCGGTGGCCAAGGCCGCGGGAGTGGACGCGGCGCTGGTGCACCACTACTACGGCACGAAACAGGAACTGTTCGCTGCCGCGATCCGCCTCCCGATCGACCCGATGATCGTGATCGCGCAACTGCGGGAGATCCCCGTCGAGGACCTCGGCTATCGGCTGCCGTCGCTGTTGCTGCCGCTGTGGGATTCCGAGTTGGGTGCTGGACTGATCGCGACGCTGCGGTCGTTGATCGCGGGCGACGAGGTGAGCCTGGCGCGCTCGTTTTTGCAGGAGGTGATCAGCGCGGAAGTGGGTTCGCGCGTTGACAATCCGGCGGGGACGGGCATGATCCGCACTCAGTTCGTCGCCTCCCAGTTGATGGGGGTGGTGATGGCGCGCTACATCGTCAAGATCGAGCCGTTTGCCTCACTGCCTACCGACCAGATCGCGCGCACCATCGCGCCGAATCTGCAGCGCTACCTCACCGGGGAACTGCCGGACGGTCTTACGCCGTGAACCGGTTGTGCTCCTCGTCGCCGACGTCGCGGGCCTCGTCGACCAACAGGACCGGGATGCCGTCGTCGATGCGGTAGGCGCGCCGCAGCCTCGGGTTGTACAGCTCGCGGCCGTCGTCGACCAGTAGCAGCGGCCCCCGGTCGGCGGGGCAGACCAGAATTTCGAGCAGGGCGTCGTCGATCATTCGTCAAGCATCCTTGGTCGCTTTCTTGCCGCTCAGCTGGGTGCGGGCCGCGGGCGTCAGCTTGCGGAATTCCTTGCCGGCGGCGTCGAAATACCAGGCCTGCCGTCCGGACTTCGGTACCCCGGCCGCCCGTAGCGCGCTGACCGTTGGACGGAAGGTCGCGCTCAGCGTCAGCTCCGGCACGACGTGCACGATGTCGGGGCCGAGCCCCACCGGCATGGCGGCCATCGCTTCGGTCAGGTCGGCGGCGGTGACGCTGGCACCGGGGCGCAGCGTCACGGCCGATATCGCCAGCTGCCGGTCCCCGACCGACACCCCGTAGGTCACCGCGAGATCGACCGCGCCGACGCAGCCCAGCGCGTCGACGACGAGCTCGGCGTACACCATGCCGCGTGCGGTGCGGATCACCGCTCCGCGCCGGCCGGCCAGCCAGAAGTCACCGTCCGCGTCGCGGTAGAACAGGTACTCGGTGGAGATCCAGGTGTCGGCGGGGGCGAACACACCGCGCTTGACCGATGCGGTCGGGTCGATCGGGCCGCGGGACTGGGCCAGCAGCACGCCGATCTGATTGGTCTCGGCAACCTGCACGAACCCGTCGTCGTCCTCCAGGATCAGGTCGTGCTCGGCGTCGTAGGCGCCGAGTTCGACGCGGCCGGCGCCCGGCAGCGGACGCCCCTTGGACCCGACCTTGGTGGCGGACACGTTGGCCAGCACGGCTTGTCCGTCCGTGGTGGCGAAGAATTCGACGACGTGGGCGGGGGCGAACGCGTCTTCCACCCGCTCCCACAACCCGGTCGGCATACCGGAACCGATGAACAACCGCACCGGGTGGTTGCCGTGCAACGCGAAGTCCGGGTCGTCGACCACGTCGCGGAGCATTGCCCAGGTGTAGGACACCACTGTCACGCCGTACTGGCGCACCTCGGCGACGAACCGATCCGGACGCAGGCCCCGCGAGAGCGCGATGCGGGTGCCGCCGACGACCGCCCCGCCCAGGCTGACCAGCAGTGCCGACTCATGGTGCAGCGGCGTCAGGCAGTACACGGTGTCCCTGCGGTCCAGCGCGGCCGTGGACGCCGTGCCGAACGCGGACAGCGCCCACCGGAAGTTGGTGATCTGTTTGGCCACCAATTCGCCGCCGGCCGTATTGAACGCGATGAACGCCAGGTCCCGCGCGAACCCCGGATTAGGCCGGTACCAGGCGGGCAGCTGCACTGCGTCGGGATCGATCTGTTCCATGTCGATGACGTCCGCGTCGTCAGGCAGATGCAGATCGCGGGTCTCCCCGCCGCCCAGCACCAGGATCTGGCCCGGCAACTGTCGGGCGACCTCGAGGTTGGCCGGGTCGGTCAGGATTTCACTGACCCCGCCCAGCCGGACCTGGGCGGCCAAATCGGCGTCGTGGCGCATCAATACGGCCACGCCACCGAGCCGGGACAGGGCTGCGATGGCCACCAGCGCGCTGGGCCGGGTCTCCATCAGCAGGCCCACCCGATCGCCCTGGCGTACCCCGACCTCGATCAGTCCGCGGACCACGTTGTTGATCCGGCGGTTGACGGCCTCGTAGGTGTGCACGCGGCCGTCGAACAACAGGAACTCACCCTGCGGTGCATCACGCGCCTGCTCATCGATGATGCGGCCCAATGAAATTCGGGTGTGGTCGTTGAGTTGTCCGAGCCGCGCCAGCCGCGGCAGCGTCCGGACGGTTTCGACGGCCAGGGTGCGCACCGATTTGTTGGCTGCGACGACGGCGTCGGCCGCACCGCGGGCGATGGCCAGGGCGGCCTCGGAGACCTCACCGATCCCGTGCGCGACACGCGAACTGAACGCCACACCGCTGTCGGTGTGTTCGGCCGGCTGCTCGACCATGACATTGATACTGGCCGGTTTGTCGCCGCCGCTGGAGATCCACCGCACCCACTGAGCGACCGTGGGCCAGCTCTGTTGAGCGGCCTTGGATCCGACGACGAGGCCGAAATGCCCTGTGCGGATGAGGCATTCGTAGACATCGGTATTGGGCGCCGCACGCCGGATGCCGCGCACCGAGGCCGGCTGCCCGATGTCGTCCACCTCGCCGACGAACGCCAGGATGGGGCAGGTGATGTCGGTGAGCGTCACCAGCTGCCCGTTGATGGCGAAACCGCCGGTCATCATCCGGTTGTGGGCGATGAACTGCTTGAGCAGTTCGGAGATGGCCGGGCCGGACCAGGCGATCCAGCCTTCGCGCTCGAGGAACCTGCGCTGCTGCTCGCGGGGCAACAGCGCCTCGCGGTCGTGCAGCTGACGCACGAAATCGACGCGGGCCTTCGCGGTCTTGAGCGGATCCATCATCTGAAAACCGGTGCGCGCCATCCAACTTGGGATGTTGAGCCGATTGAAAACATGGTCGGCCATGAAGTTGGCGGCGTCGGCGCCGAAGTTGGCCGGGATGCCCATCGGCAAAGCGGCCAGCGTGTCCACCGGCGAACCGAACGCCACGATGCTGGCGAGGTTCTTCGAGCGCCGGTAGGCGGCGACCTGGTAGCTCCACATGCCGCCCTGGGAATAGCCGACCAGGTGCACGTCCTGCCCGGTGGTGTCCTTGACGGTGTCGATGGCCTGGCTCAATGCGACGATGTGATCGGCCAGGTTGCGGCGCATGCCGCCCTCGACTTTGTCGGGTGAGCCGAAATCGATCACCCAGCAGTCCAGTCCGCTCGCGTGCAGGATGCCCACGGCGCCGTCCTCACGCGTGACGTCCCACATGTCCGCCGACATCATCATGGGATGCACCATCAGCACCGGGGGGCCCACCGGTGCCTGCCCGGGCCGGTTGTCGGGCGGGAAGTAGCGCCGAAGCTTGTACATCGGCACGCTTTCCACGATCTGCGACGGCGACGGCACGCTCCCGGTTTCCAGTCCCCCCAGTCGCAGGACCTCGAGTCCATTCTGAGCGGTGGCCACCAGTCGCCCGACCGGTCGCGTGACCATCGACAAATTGAGATCCACCACGGCTCCTCAACGCTCCCTCAGTTGGGCCTTGACCAGCGTGGCAATCATGGCACATCCGCCCCAGCGGGTGGTCTGGGTCACAATTTTCCCACGTGCAGCGCCGACGGTCTCAGGCTTCAGTAGGCCTCAATCATCGATGTGCGTCGGCGGGTCATTGAATGCGAAACCCCAAGGGTGCAGGTCAGGACCCATCGTGTCGCAGCGTCGGTCGGGTGCTCGATACGTCGGGCCGGTGCTCGGCGTGTCGAACACCACGCAACGTTGCCAGGTCCCGTCCGGTTCCACCGGACCATCGCAACGGCTGATGGTCGCGAGTCCCCCATAAATGCAACCGGCACCGGCCGGCGGAGCCGCGGCGATCAGTCCTGCGGTCGTCAGCATGGCGACCAATCCTCCGGAGATGCAGCGCTTCATGGTCGTCTCCCATCACGCGGCCACGTCGCCGCAGAATGACGCTACCGCTCAGGTAGCCGGCCTTGGCTGGGTTTGCGGCAGAATTCCGTACGTTTGGCCTGTTGTCAGGGACTTTCGGCGGGGTCGGTGGGCCAGGTGCCCGGCAGCATGGGTGTTTGCGGGCTGCCGCCGAAGTCGTCGCCGGCCACGGTCGCCAATCCCGCCGCCGACGCCGTGTGCCGCCGCGCGGTACCGGTGAATCCCTGGGCGCCCGCGCGCTGATTCGACGCGGCCGGCGCATCGATGTCGGGGTCCAAATCCATGTATTCGTAGCCGCGGCCGGGCTGTACGACCTTCGCCCGCCGCCGTTTCGGTGAGCCGGCCGGCTCCTGCGGTGTCGCCGCGGGTGCGGGCTCCGCTGCCGTGTCGGGTTCGGGCGCCTTCTTGCGCGCGCCGCTGCCGGTGGCCCGGCGGGCGTCTGCGCTCAGGCCCCCCACCATGTAGCCGAGGTTTTCCATCCCTAATCCGAGCCCCAATCCGAGGCCCGTTCCGGTCGTCGGCGGCGGTGCGGTGGCCGGCGGAGGTGGCGCGTCCACGGTGGCCGACGGCGTCGTCGCCTCGACCGGTGGTTGCGGCGACGACGGTGACGTCGGAACGCTGGGAGCCAGCGCGGCCAATGGCGGTGTCGCCGGTGTGACGGGCGGTGGCGGTGGCGGCACCGCTACCAAGGCCGCCAGACCCTTGATGCCGAGCGGCCCCAGCACCGCGCCCGCCGTCAGCGGTACCAATGGCGCGGTCAGCATCGGCACCAGGACGGTGATCAGCACCAGTGTCTGCTCGAGCAGCGTCTTGAGCAGCGCGATGGTATCGGTGATCACCGTGCCGATGATTTCCACCGTGACGAACAACAAGGTGAAGCTGATCGTCGCCGGATTCCCCGACGCGAAGGCCGCCGTCAGATCCAGTGCGACGAACGAGAACATCTGCGACAGCAACAGGACGTAGGTGCCGATATCCATCGGATAGCCAAGGGCGAACGCGATGTTGAACGGACTGAAGTAGGTCAATGGGTTACCCAGGATGACCAGGTAAGGGTCGAATCCGGAGAACAGGGCCTGGAAAAAGGGCAGCTCGGAAAGCCAGGTGATGAACGGCTGGATGATCTCGTCGTAGAAGTCGACGAACCCGATGTCCTGCAGCCACTGCATGAACTCGTTCTGCCGGTCGGGCGGCAGCGGGGTGGCTTCGGCGGTACCGACCTGTTGCGCATCGGCTTTCGCGATTTGCGGCGCCGCGATGTTTGCCGGCACCGCCGCCAACGCCGCGGAAGCGAGCTGCTGATACGTGCTCATGACGGTGGCGGCCTGAATCCACATCCGCACGTAGTCGGCTTCGTTGAGGGCGATCGGGATCGTGTTGATGCCGAAGAAATTCGTCGCCGTCAGCGCGGCGTGCGTGGCGTGGTTGGCGGCCAGTTCAAGCAGGGTGGGCATGGCGGCCAGCGCGGTCGTGTAGGCGGTCGCGGCAGCGTCGTGTTGCGCGGCCACGGCAGCGCTGTCCGCACCGGCCTGCGTCAGCCAGGCCAGATACGGCGCGTGCGCGGCAACGTATGCCTGCGCCGTCGGGCCTGCCCAGGCGCCGGCGTCGACCGACGCCAACAGGGCGGTGAGTTCTTGGGCCGCCTCGGCGTATTCGGTGGCCAACGCGTTCCAGGCCGCTGCGGCGGTCAGCAGCGGTCCCGGTCCCGGGCCGCTGCTCAGCAGCGCTGAATGCACCTCTGGCGGTGCGGCCATCCAAATGGGGGCGGTCAACTGGTGGCCACGATGTGGACCACCCGATCAAAGGGTGACATTGACGTCGATCAGCTCTCTCGGGGTACACCGCCCCGGGTCGCAGGATGCGATGACGCGAGTGTCCTGGCTCTCGGATCGCCGTTCGCCTCGCCTTCCAGCTTTCGCCGTGGCTATTGAGGGTCGCTCCCCGATGACAGTGGCGGGACCGCGCCGGATTTGCACCGGCTTCCTGCATCGTCATTGCCTTACGGCTGACATTGTTGCACTTTGCCGGGTCCGGCGGTAAGTGGTTCGCTCAGTGCGATCGGTAGCGTCAGTCCGGTGGCACACCTGCTCGGCGCCGAGGCGATACACCTGGCATATCCGACCGGGGTGGTATTCGAGTCGGTCACCCTGGGCGTCAACGAGGGCGCGCGCATCGGCATCGTCGGCCGCAACGGGGACGGCAAGTCCAGCCTGCTGGGCGTTCTCACCGGCCGGCTGCGGCCGGACTCGGGTCGGGTGACCCGGCGCAGCGGCCTGCAGGTAAGCGCGCTGAGCCAGGCCGACAACCTCGATCCCAGCCATACGGTGGGCTGGACGCTGGTCGGTGACCAACCCGAACATCAGTGGGCGGGCGATGCCCGGGTGCGCGATGTGGTCGACGGGCTGGTTTCCGATATCGACTGGCACGCAACGGTTTCCACGTTGAGTGGGGGCCAGCGTCGACGGGTGCAGCTGGCGCGGTTGCTGATCGGCGAGTGGGATGTGATCGCGCTCGATGAACCCACCAACCATCTCGACATCGAAGGCATCACCTGGCTGGCCGGCCACTTGAAGCAGCGTTGGGCGCGCAACAGCGGCGGCTTGTTGCTGGTGACTCACGATCGCTGGTTCCTTGACGAGGTGGCCGACACCACGTGGGAAGTGCACGACGGCATCGTCGAGCCATTCGAAGGCGGGTACGCCGCCTATGTGCTGCAGCGGGTCGAGCGGGACCGGCAAGCGGCTGCCAGCGAGGCGAAGCGTCAGAACCTGATGCGCAAGGAACTGGCCTGGCTGCGCCGGGGCGCCCCGGCGCGCACGTCCAAGCCGAAGTTCCGGATCGAGGCCGCCAATCAGCTGATCGCCGATGTTCCGCCGCTGCGTAACACCGTGGAACTGGCCAAGCTGGCCACCGCCCGGCTGGGCAAGGACGTCATCGATCTGCTCGACGTCTCCGTCTCGTTCGAGGGGCGACAGGTGCTACGCGACGTCGAGTGGCGCATCGCGCCGGGTGAGCGCACCGGCATCGTCGGGGCCAACGGCGCCGGCAAGTCCACCCTGCTGGGGCTGATCGCCGGCACCGTCGAGCCCGACAGCGGACGCGTCAAGCGCGGCAAGACCGTGCGCCTGGCGGTGCTGGATCAGCAGGGGGACGAACTGACCGCGCTGGCCGATGAACGCATCGCCGACGTGCTCGGGCGGCTGCAGCGGGGCTATGAGGTCGAGGGGCGTGAGGTCACCCCGGCGCAGCTGCTGGAGCGGCTCGGGTTTGCCCGCGGGCAGCTCTCCGCCCGCGTCGGTGAGCTCTCCGGTGGTCAGCGCAGGCGGTTGCAGCTCATGCTCACGCTGTTGTCCGAACCCAACGTGCTGCTGCTCGACGAGCCCACCAATGACGTCGACACCGACATGCTGACCGCGACCGAGGACCTGCTCGACTCGTGGGCGGGCACCCTGATCGTCGTGTCCCACGACCGTTACCTGCTCGAGCGCGTCACCGATCAGCAGTACGCCATTCTGGACGGCCGGTTGCGACATCTGCCCGGCGGCGTCGACGAGTACCTGCAGCTATCCAGCCGCTCCAACTCGGTTGCACCGCAAGCGGTCTCGCGGCCAGCGGCGAAGTCGGGAGCGCAGCGCCGGGCCGCCGAAAAAGAGCTCGCCGCCCTCGACCGGCAGCTGGCCCGCCTGGCGGAGCGGATCGCAGCCAAGCACACCGAACTCGCCGAGCACGATCAGTCCGACCACGTCGGCATCACCCGCTTGACAGGTGAATTACGGTCCCTCGAAGACGAGGTCGCGGTGACGGAGGGCCGCTGGCTGGACCTGTCGGAGGAGTTGGAATGAAGCCGGTGACCTACCCGCCCGGGGAAGCGCTGCTCGCCGCGTACCGCCGGCGTGGCCCGGTGATCAATGCCGGCATCGGCCGGCACGGCTTCGCCTATCTGCTGGGCGCCGAGGCGAACAAGTTCGTGTTCGCCAACGCGGACGCCTTCAGCTGGCGGGGGACGTTCGACACCCTGGCCCCCGTCGACGGTCCCACCGCGCTCATCGTCAGCGATGGCGAGGACCACCGCCGACGGCGCAGCGTGGTGGCTCCCGGGTTGCGGCACCGGCAGATTCAGGAATACGTGCAGACCATGGTGGACACCGTCGACGCGATGATCGACGGCTGGCGGGTCGGGCAACGTCTGGATCTGTATCAGCAGTTCCGGTCGGCGGTGCGACGTAGTACGGCCGAGAGCCTGTTCGGTTCCCGGATGGCCGCGCATTCGGACTTTCTCGGTGAGCAGTTGCAACCGCTGCTGGATCTGACCCACCGCCCGCCACAAGTGATGCGGATGCAGCGGCGGTTGAACTCCCCCGGCTGGCGCCGCGCGATGGATGCCCGCAAGCGAATCGACGATCTGATGGACGCCGAGATCGCCGACGCCCGCGCCCGGCCCCGCCCGGACGACCACATGCTGACGGTGCTGCTCAGCGGTCGCTCCGACGAGGGTCAGATACTGCAAGACAACGAGATTCGCGACCAGATCGTTTCGATGATCACCGCCGGTTTCGAAACCACCAGCGGCGCGCTGGCCTGGGCTGCGTATACGTTGCTGACGCTGCCCGGCGCCTGGGACGCCGCCGCCGAGGAGGTGGATCGCGTGCTGGCTGACCGGGCGCCGACGGCCGGGGATATTGCGAAGCTGACTTACCTCAACGGCGTTGTGCACGAAACGCTTCGGTTGTATCCGCCGGGCGTCATCTCGGGGCGCCGGGTGATGCGTGATCTGTCGTTCGACGGGCACCGGATCCGCGCGGGACGGATGATCGTGTTCAGCGCCTACGTGACACACCGGATACCCGAATTATGGCCGCAGCCAACCGAATTCCTGCCATCGCGGTGGGATCCGACGGCACCGGGCTACCGCAAGCCGGCACCGCACGAGTTCATTCCGTTCAGCGGTGGGCTGCACCGGTGCATCGGGTCCGTGATGGCGACCACCGAGATGACGGTGATGCTGGCCCGGCTGGTCGCCAGGACTCGGCTGCGGTTGCCGCAGCAACGGATTCGCGCCGCGAATTTCGCCGCGCTGAGCCCCCGCCCCGGTTTGGTGGTCCAGGTGGATTGCGCGAGCAGACGCTAAAGCACCCAAAATCGGTGATTTTGGGGCGCTTTAGCGTCTGCTCGCGCCCCTTACTTAGCGCCCTTACTCAGCGCCAGCGCAGCAGCACCAATTCGGCGCAGAATCCCGGGCCCATCGCCAGCATCAACCCCGGGCTGCCGCTGGGCGGGCGCTTTTCGATCGTGTCCCGCAGGATGTGCAGCACCGACGACGACGACAGGTTCCCGATCTCGCCCAGGGAGCGCCAGGTCAGCTCCAGCGCCTCCGGCGGCAGTTCCAGGCTGTCGGTGATCGCGTTGATCACCTTGGGGCCGCCGGGGTGACTCACCCACGCACCGATGTCGTCCCTGGTGAGTTCGTGGGAGGCGAGGAATCCGTCCACATCGGCGGGCAGATACTGCTCGATCAGGTCGGTCAGCTCGGGCGCGAGACGCAACTGCAGGCCGTGGGATCCGACGTCCCAGCCCATGATGTGCAACGAATCGGGGTAAAGCCGACTCCGGGAGTCGATGATCTCCGGGCCCGCCGCGCGCAGTTGTTCGGCGCGCCGGTCGCCCACGGCTACCACTGCGGCGGCGCCGTCACCAAACAGGGCCGTGCCGACCAGACCCGACACGGTCGGCTTGACCGCCGGGTAAGTCAACGAGCACAGCTCGACGGAGATCAGTACGGCGACGTCGTCGGGCGCGCCGCGCAGGTAGTCATGCAACCGGGCCACACCCGCCGCGCCGGCGACACATCCGAGGCCGAACAGCGGCATCCGCCGCACATCCGGGCGTAGCCCCAGGCGCCCGGCGATGCGGGCGTCCAGCGAGGGCACCGCAACCCCGGTGACCGTCGTGGTGGCGATCATGTCGATGTCCTGCGGCTGCAGACCTGCCTCGTCGAGCGCACCCAGCAGCGCCTCGATGCCGAGTTCGACGGCCTTGTCGATGAAGATCTCGTTGGCGTCGCCGAAGTCGGTGAGTGTCGGATACTGCTCCAGCGGCAGGGCGAAATGGCGATTGTTCACCTTGGCGGCCGCGTGCAGGCGTCGCACGATTTCTTCGTGCTCCTTGAGCCCGGGGAACTCGACGAACAGGTCGGTGATCTCACTCTGACGGTAGCGATGTGGTGGCAACGCACCGAAAACACCCGCGACGACGCTCATGACCCTGCCTTCTCAGTTGCTGCTGGCCCGTCCGCCCCGCACAGACACTCCCCAAAAGGGGAGTTTAATCGGCGGTCGACGGTCCCGCAAAAAATCCCGCTATTCAACACTCGTCTTATTTGCCGGGCTAAGCATCACCAAAAAAGTTTTAAGGAACCAGAATTCAGTTTTCTGTGTCTGTCCTTTCGGCGCTGTCGAGCGCCATCGCGATCAACGCCTCCGGGCTCAGGGTGTCGATCGCGTCCTCTGCCAAAAATGGCGTTGAGCTGGCATCTTGTGGCTGACCTGCAAGCAGCAACAGTTTGTCGAGCAAGCCGGCCCGGCGCAGTTCGCCAATGGGAATGTGGCTCAGCAACCGCCGTATTTCTTCCTCGCCGGATTCACCCGGGGGCTCATCGTAAAGTTGCCGGCCCAGGTGTTCGGCTAACTTCGCCGGAGTGGGATAGTCGAAGATGAGGGTCCGCGAAAGTGGTAAGCCGGTTGCTGCTATCAGGCGGTTGCGCAATTCCACGCCGGTCATCGACTCGAATCCCAGGTCCTGGAACGGGCGCTGCGGGTCGACGTCATGGCCGCCGCCATGGCCCAGGACGATCGCCGCGTGCTGGCGAACCAACTCGACCAGCTGCCGCTCCCGTTCCTTGGGTTCGGCTCGCCGCAGGCGCTCGGGCAGCGCCACGGCGTCATGCTCTGAGCTGGGCTGCGGGGTGGCGCCCACCCAGAAGCGGCGACGGTCGAATCCGTACGTCGGCAGTTCCACCGGCTGGGTGGGAAGACCATCGAACGCGCCGCGCCAGTCGACGGCTACTCCGGCGGTGAACATCCCGGCAACCGCGTCGAGGAGGGATTCCACTTCCGGACGGTCCCGGCTCAACGGCGCGACGGAGGTGGTCAGGCCGGCGGCCGGACCCAGCTCTACAAACACGTTGGCGCTGAGTGATTCAGCGACGTCGAGGCAGTCCGCGAACCGTACCGGCTTGCGGACATGGTCGGTCCAGTACTCGGCGGAACCGTACCCAGGGCCCGCGACTTGTCCAGTGACATTCGACAGCAACGGGATTCGCGGCGGACCGGTCGAGATGCCGGTTAGTGATCGGGAAAACTCGGCCAGCATCGGCTCCATCAGTGCCGAATGGAACGCGTGCGAAACCGCCAAACGATGCACCCGTCGACCGCGAGCCACCAACCGATCGGCGACGGCGGCTACGGCGGCGCCGGGCCCCGAAACCACTACCGCGTCAGGCCCATTGACCGCCGCGATGGCCGCTCCGTCCGCCAGCAGCGGTGCCACCTCGTCCTCAGCAGCCGACACCGCGACCATCACTCCCCCGGCCGGCAGTGCGGCCATCAACGCCCCCCGTACCGCCACCAACCGTGCGGCGTCACGCAACGTCAGCACCCCAGCCACGTGTGCGGCCGCGATCTCCCCTACCGAATGGCCCAGCACGACCTCGGCCACCACACCCCACGACCCGAGCAGCGCCGCCAGGGCCACCTCCACGGCGAACAATGCCGGTTGGGCGAATTCCGTACTTTCCAGCAGCGCCGCGTCCCGACCCCATATCACCTCACGGATCGGCAACCGCAGGTGCCGGTCCAGTTCTGCGGCCACATCGTCGAACGCCCGCGCGAAGACCGAAAATCGTTCGTACAGATGCTGTCCCATGCCCAGGTACTGTGAACCCTGTCCCGGAAAGACAAGGGCGACTCTGCCCACCCGCGCGCCGGGTTCGGCGACAGTCAGTTCGCGCAGACGCTCAAGCAGCTCGACCCGACCGGTGCCCACCACCACTGCCCGATGCGGGAACGTCGTCCTCGTCGTCGCCAGGGACCACCCGACGTTGACCGCACCCAAATCGCTGTCCTCGCTGACCCAGGCGACTAATCGCTCGACCTGATTCCGCAGCGCCGTGGTGGAACGGGCCGACAGTACCCACGGCACCGGTACGCGGCTATCCGACGCGGGCACTGCCGCTTTCGGTGCGCGGTCCAGGATCAGGTGCGTGTTGGTTCCGCCCATGCCGAATGACGAAACTCCCGCCCGCCGCAAATAGTTGGGCCAAGTGGTCTGGGTGGTATTGACCTGTAACCCCAGGCGCGGCAGATCGGTGCCGGGCGGCGCCGCAGCGTAGTTGAGACTGGCCGGCAGCAAACCCTTTTCGATCGCCAACACCGTTTTGATCAGGCCTGCGACTCCGGCGGCCGCGCCGGTGTGGCCGATGTTGGTCTTGACCGACCCGATCCGTACCGGCTCGCTTCGCCGCTCACCGAAGATCTCCCCCAGCGCTTTGGCCTCGGTCGGATCGCCGATCGCCGTGCCGGTGCCGTGGGCTTCGACATAGGCGATGTCCTCACTGGCCAGACCCGCACTGCCCAGCGCACGCCGAATGACGTC
>NZ_LZKQ01000049.1 GCF_001668675.1 Mycobacterium asiaticum
CGGGCGCTGATCGAAGCCGCCTGGGCCAAACTGGCCGCCCCCGGCATGGCCCACCCCGACGACGACACCCCCCGGGTTGATGGGGAACCCGACGCCGACACCGCCCGCGGTGACACCCGCAGCACCGGCCAGCGCAACCACGACGCCCTGGCCGCCGCGATCCGAACCCTGTTCGCCTCCGGCGAGTTGGGCCAACACCGCGGCCTACCCGTGACCGTCATCGTCACCACCACACTCAAAGACCTCGAGGCCGGCGCCGGCACCGCCCGCACCAGCGGCGGCTCCCTGCTGCCGATGGCCGATCTGATCCGCATGGCCGCCCAGGCCCATCACTATCTGGCGATCTTCGATGACGCCAAACCGCTCGCCTTGTATCACGCCAAACGTTTCGCCAACCCCGCGCAGCGGCTCATGCTGCACGCCCTGGACCGCGGCTGCACCCGCCCCGGCTGCGACCAACCCGCCTACCACAGCGAGGTCCACCACGTCAGCGGCTGGACCACCACCGGGCGCACCGACATCACCGACCTCACCCTCGCGTGTGGACCCGACAACAGACTGGCCGAAAAAGGCTGGACCACCCGCAAAAACACCCGCGGCCACACCGAATGGCTCCCACCGGCCCACCTCGAC
>NZ_LZKQ01000050.1 GCF_001668675.1 Mycobacterium asiaticum
CAGCCACCCTCCGGCACCTCGAGCCGCTCCGGTGCCGCCCGACCCCCTGCCGCCCGACCCCCCCCAACGCCGCCGAAACCGGCGCGGCCCTGGTGGCGGCGCAAGGCCGTGGCAATCTCGGCCGCGCTGTTGGCCGTGGTGGTGGCCGTCGTGACCGTGATCTTCGTGAATCAGTCCGGTCCCAAAGGCGACGAGTTCGAGCAGGTGACCCTGCCTTTCACCGGATTGCGTGACCCCCAGGGACTGTCAGTGGACAGCGGCGGCACGGTGTACGTCGCCGACACCCCGAAGAACCGGATCCTGGCGCTGTTCGCGGGTGCCAAGGAGCCGGTCGTCCTGCCCTTCGAGGGCCTGAACTATCCGACCGGAGTCACGGCGGACAATACCGGCACGGTGTACGTCAACGACGCCGGCAACAAGCGGGTGCTGGTGTTGCGCTCGGGCTCGCAGAAGCAGGAAGTACTGCAGTTCCGCGATCTCGGCAATCCGACCGGGCTCTCCGTCGACGGCAGCCGCACCGTGTACGTGACCGACACGGCCAACAATCGCGTGGTGGCACTGGCCGCCGGGTCGAATGCGCAAACCGAGGTGCCGTTCACCGGCCTGAGCGCTCCGACCGGCCTGGTGGTCAACAGTGGCGGAACGGTGTACGTGTCCGACGGCGGCAACGATCGGGTGCTGATGCTGCCGACCGACACCAAGAAGCAAGTGACGCTGCCGTTTACCGGCCTGGAGCAGCCAGGCGGCGTCACGCTGGACAGCCAGGGTGCCGTCTACGTCACCGACACCGGCAACAGCCGGACCCTCAAGCTGCCGGCCGGCTCCTCCACCCAGGAGGAGTTGCACTTCACCGGCCTGCAGAACCCCTGGGGTTTGGCGGTCGACAACGTGGGGACCGTCTACGTCGGCGGGCGGAACAACCAGATCGTGGCGCTCCGGAAAAAGTAAGGCGACCTAGGTCCGCCGGACCCGGCTGATCACGATGTCATCCGCCGAACACAGCCGGCACGTCAGCGGGCGGATCCTCAACCGCATCCTGGATATTCGTAATGCCTTGTTGCAGAACGGGTATCGGCACCCGCATGAGAGGGTTATCCACCAGTCCGCCGAATGGTCTGCTTCGCCGCAGAACTTCCGGCAGATGCACGGAATCTCGCAGTCGAAATCCAGCTCCGACAGCACCTCGAACCCTGGCAGAACTAAGCACTCCCCGACCGTCACGAGGGAAAGGGTAAAGCTGTAGTTGAGACTTTTCGGTGAGGCGCGCTTGTGGCGCGTCTAAATCAGGGACGCGGCGGGAGCCCCGCCAGCCAGCCGTCCGACAGCAACTCCAACAACTGCCCGTCGGGATCGCGCACCATCGCCGACGTCGCCGACTCGGTTCCGCCGACCACCACGCCGCCGTACTCCGCCACCCGGTTCAGCACCTCGCTCAGATCGGCGACCGAGAAGGACAGATGGGTCAGGCCGGCATGATCCATCACCCGGGCCGGCCCGGCATGCACCGATCGGCCCGAGTAGTCGAGGAGCTCCAGCACCAGCCCATCCCGGATCAGGTAGGTGGCGTGCAACCCGACCGGACGGTCCAGCTGCAGCAACCGGTCCGTTCCGTCGTCGGGCGCATCGAGTTCCCACCAGTACTCGAAGCCCAGCAGCCCCTCGTAGAACCGCCGCGACCGCGCGCGGTCGCTGACGCACAACCCGACATGGTTGAAAACCGATCGCTGCGTTCCCATTACAGCCTCCGCTACCAGCCGTGCCCGTAATAGTGCAAAGATAGCGGAAACAGCGGTTGCGCCTTGAGAGGCAGAGAAGGCAGCTGGATGGCTCGAGTCCCCACCCACGCGGACGTCCCGGACGACGCCATCGTCGACTTCGATCACCACAGCGACGAATTCAACCTCAACGAGCTTGCGATGAGCGCCAAGCTCCGACGCAGCTGCCCGGTCGCGTGGAACACCAACTACGGCGGCTTCTGGTTTCTCACCAGCTACGCGGCGGTGAGCCAGGTCGCCCGCGACGGCGAGACGTTCGCGCACAAATACGAGCCGGACGCAACCGACGGCATCGACTATCAAGGCGAGATGGGTGTCCCCCGCCCGGAAGGCCAACCCGCCCTGGGCATCGGCGAGGTCGACGGCCCCTACCACCAGGAGCTGCGACACGGATTGGCGCCGTTCTTCTCGCCCGGATCCGTCCAGAAGTTGCGGCCGTTCATGGCCGAACTCGCCCACGGTTTCCTGGATCGGCATGTCGCCGACGGCCGTATGGACCTGGTGCTGGACTACGCCAGTCCGGTCCCCGCGATCCTCACCATGAAGCTGATGGGCCTGCCCTACGACGACTGGCAACGGTACGCGAACCTCTTCCACTCGGTCATGGCCGTCCCGCAGGACAGCGCGGAATACGCCGACGCGATCGCCGAGGTCCCCGCCATGATGCAGGGCGTCCTGGATTTCGCCGCCGCACGGCGGGCCGACCCGCACGACGACCTCACCAGCTACCTCTTGCAGTTCGAGTTCGCCGGCCGCCGCCTGACCGACGAGCAGCTGCTCGGCATCCTGTGGAACCTCATCGGGGGCGGCGTCGACACCACCACGTCACAAACTGCACTCACCCTGCTGCACTTGGGCACCCACCCCGAGCTCCGCCGCCAACTCATCAATCAGCCCGAGCTCTACCGCACCGCGACGGACGAGTTTCTGCGCTTTTTCTCGGTCAACCAGCAATTGAGCCGCACGGTGACTCGCGACGTCGAGATCGACGGCCGACGGCTCCGGCGCAACGACCGGGTG
This sequence comes from Mycobacterium asiaticum, assembly GCF_001668675.1. Classification (GTDB taxonomy): domain Bacteria; phylum Actinomycetota; class Actinomycetes; order Mycobacteriales; family Mycobacteriaceae; genus Mycobacterium; species Mycobacterium asiaticum_D. The sequence goes on from NZ_LZKQ01000050.1 coordinate 2,796, forward strand.
ATCATCAGCTGGCTCGCCGCCAACCACGACGAGAACGAGTTCGATCGGCCCGACGAGATCGTCTTGGACCGCTCGCCGAACCGCCATCTCGCCTTCGGGCTCGGACCCCATCGCTGCATCGGATCTCATCTGGCCAGAACGATGTCCGAGGTGATGGTCAAGGCAGTCCTCGACCGGATTCCGGAGTACCGAGTAGATCTCGGCGGCGTTCGCCAATACCTGGGCAACCCGAGCATGACCGGGCTGGGCAGGTTGCCGGTCACCTTCGCACCGCGGGAGGGCTTGCGAACGTAAAGTGAACCGCGCATAGCGGCGAGAAGGGCAGGCCCGATGAGTGACATAACGGCGCGGTTCGCGGAAATCGTAGGCGAGAACAACCTGCTGACCGGCGATGCGATCCCGGAAGACTACTCCCACGACGAGGAGCTGACGCAACCACCGCAGGCGCCGGCTTATCTGGCGAAGCCGGCCAGCGCCGAGGAAGTCGCTCAACTGCTCAAGACCGCCGCAGAACACACCATCCCGGTGACGGCGCGCGGCTCGGGCTGCGGCCTGTCCGGGGCGGCGCGGCCCGAGGCCGGCGGGTTGCTGATCTCGTTCGAGCGGATGAACGCGGTGCTGGAGGTCGACACCACCAATCAGGTCGCCGTGGTACAGCCGGGAGTGACGTTGACCGAACTCGACGCGGCGACCGACGAATTCGGACTCCGGTACATGGTGTACCCGGGCGAGTTGTCCTCCAGCGTCGGCGGCAACGTCGGAACCAACGCCGGCGGCATGCGTGCGGTCAAGTATGGGGTCGCGCGACACAACGTGCTGGGTCTGCAGGCGGTGCTGCCGACCGGTGAGATCATCCGGACCGGCGGCAAAATCGCCAAGGTGTCAACGGGTTACGACCTGACTCAGCTGATCGTCGGCTCCGAGGGCACGCTGGCATTGGCCACCGAGATCATCGTCAAGCTGCATCCGCGGGCGGCGCACAGCGCCACCGTGCTCGCCCCGTTCGCCGACTTCGACCAGATCATGACCGCGGTACCCGCGATTCTCGCCAGCGGGCTGACTCCCTACATCCTCGAGTACATCGACAACATGACCATGGCTGGCCTGGTGCACACGCAGAATCTCGAATTGGGTGTTCCGGATCGCATCCGGGACAGTTGTGCGGCGTATCTCGTTGTGGCCCTTGAGGGTAGGACGTCGGACCGGCTCGACGAGGATGTCGAGCGCACCGGTGAACTGCTCGCCGAGCTGGGCGCCGCGGATGCCTATGTGCTCGAAGGGGGCGCGGCCCGCCGGCTGGTCGAGGCCCGCGAGAAGGCATTCTGGACGGCCAAGGCCGTGGGTGCGGATGACATCATCGACACCGTGGTGCCTAGGTCAGCGATGCCCAAGTTCCTCAATGCCGCACGGGATCTGGCGGCAGCTGCCGGCGGCGCGGCAGCCGGGTGCGGACATGCTGGAGACGGCAACGTGCACCTGGCCATCCTGTTGAAGGATTCAGCCAAGCGCAAGCAGCTGATGACCGAGATCTTTGCCCTGGCAATGGAATTGGGCGGGGCGATATCGGGTGAGCACGGACTGGGCCGCGCCAAGACGCCGTATTACCTCAAACTTGAAGACCCGGCGAAGGTGGCACTGATGCGCCGGATCAAGCAAAGCTTCGACCCGGTCGGCATCCTCAACCCCGGGGTCGTATTCGGCGCGGGCTAAGCACGCACACTCTTTACCCCGACTTTGCCACGGCGTACTGCAACACCGGTTCGGCCGAGTCGATGTGACCGCCGCTGCGGATGGTGAGCCGCTGCGGACGAACCTCGTAACGGACACCGTTGGCGGGGTTGGTCACGTCGAAGCCACCGGACGACCGCACCGCGTTGGCGAGTTCGATGTTGGCGCCGTCCCGGATGCGCTCGCCCCGGTAGTAAAAGCTGTCCGGGCCGGCCTGGCAGATCACGGCCAGCGACTGCGCGGTCCGCAGCACCGCGGCCGGCGGGTTTCCGGCGTCGCACCGGGCCGGATGGCCGATGAAGCCCAACCCGTCGGCACCATCGACCGGCTGTGACAACGCGGGGGTCGGCGACGCCGTCGGCGCCGAGGGTGCCGGTGCCGCGACATCGTGGGTGGACCGGTTGCTGACGGCCAGTACAACCGCCAAGACCGCCGCCACCACCAACATGACGGCGGCGACACCACCGACAACCGCCGGCGTGCGCCCCAGATCCCGGGCGCGACGAGGAGCGGGCTGGGATTGCGATGGCGGATAGGGACTGTATCCGGTGTCGCTCGGATTTTCGTAGCTGACCGGGAACGGCCTGGTCCGCGGTGGTCGCCCCGGCGCCGGACCCGGTGTCGATGTCCCCACCGGGGCCGGGACCGGCGCCGGCGCCAGACCGGATCCGGCGGCCTCGCGCACCGCCATCGCCAGTTCGCCAGCCGAGGTGAATCGAGCCGCGGGTTGCTTCGCCAGACCGGTGGCGACGATCCCGTCGAAAGCCCGACCGATCCCGCGGCGCATGATGCTGGGGCGGGGCGGCACCGAGAACATGTGCGCGCTGATCAACTGCTGGATCTCGGCGTGTTCGAAGGGCGGCTGGCCGGTGAGGCACTCGTAGAGCACGCACGTCAGCGCGTACACGTCGGTCTGCGGTCCCACCCAGCCGTCGCTGAATCGTTCCGGTGCCATGTAGGCGCACGACCCCACCAGCCAACCACCCGCCGTCCTCCTCGGATCTGCACTGGTACGGGCGATGCCGAAGTCGGCCAGGTAGGTGAAATGATCGGCGGTCAGCAGCACGTTCTCCGGCTTCACGTCACGGTGTACGAGCCCGTCCGCGTGCGCGGCATCCAGGGCGGAGGCGACTTGAGCGATGATCGCCGCGGTCTGTGCGGGATCCAGTGCGCCGCGCGCCTGCAGCAGGTCGCGTAGCGTTTCGCCCTCGACCAGGCGCATGTCGATGAACAACACCCCGTCGATCCGGCCGAAGTCGTGCACCGGGATGACGTGCGGCTCCTGCAGCCGGGCGGCCAATTCACATTCGCGCCGGAACCGTTCCTGAAACGCGGGGTCCGCGGCCAGATCGGCGCGCAGCAGCTTCAGTGCAACCATCCGGCCCTTGGACGTGTCGTGGGCCCGGTACACCTCGCCCATCCCGCCGGTGCCGATCAGCGACCGCAGTTCGTAGGGACCGAACCGGGTGCCCGGACGCCGGCCCCGGAGCCGCGAAGTCATTGACGATCCTTTCTCGAGAGTCACCCCAGGGTTCCCGCCAATGCACCCATGTAACCCGTAAGCTGCGCCTCATGGCGACCAATAACCGTCTGTCGGTGGACGATTGGCTGCAAGCCGGCTACGCAATCGTGGCCGAGGAGGGCCTCAACGCGCTCAAGCTCGATCGGTTGTGCAATCGACTTGACGTGACGAAAGGCAGTTTCTACTGGCACTTTGCCGACATGCCGTCCTACCGTCGTGCGCTGATCGAGTCCTGGGCACAGCTCAAGGATGAAGACCGCAGTGAGATCGAGCAAATCAGCGATGTCGAGCCCAGGGAGCGGCTGTCACGGATGATGGCCTCGCTGGTACGTCCCCGGCTGTGGGCGCTCGAGCGCGCCATGCGGGAGTGGGCCCGCTCCGACGAAACGGTTGCCGCCGCCGTCCGCGCAGCCGACCGTCGTCTCCTCAGAGCCGTCCGACAAGCGTTCTCCGACTTTGGTTTTGCACCCGAGGACGCCGAGTTACGTGCTCAGGCCATGTTTGCGGCCGGCGTCGGATTGCTGCATCTGTCCGCGCCTGCACCCAAGAGGGAAGAGCTGCAACGCGAAAGGTTTCTGGACTTTCTGCTGCGGCCCTGACCATACTAAAAGGTATGGTGTCTAAATGACCGTGGCCATACCTGCTGCTTCCGATACCCTCGTCGAGCGACTCCGGCAACGCGCGCGACAAGCTGAGAACCTGCGGCGGTTACCGGCCGAAACCGTCGCCGACCTGGACGAGTCGGGGCTTTTCGATCTGCTGAGGCCGGCCCGTTACGGAGGTTGCCAGGCCGAATTCCGATCCCTCCTGGAACCGGTTCGGCGGCTGGCACACGGCTGCGCCTCGACCGCATGGACCGCCGGATTCTTCACCCTGCACAACTGGATGCTGGCCCTGTTCGACCGGCAAGCCCAGGAGGAGGGCTTCGCGAGCAAGCCGTTCCTCGCCTCGTCGCCGCTGGCGCCCACCGGGCGCGGCACCCCAGTCAACGGTGGCGTCCGGCTCAGCGGGCGCTGGTCCTGGGCCACCGGCGTGATGGAAGGGAACTGGACCATCGTCGGCGCCCTCTGCGGGCCCGACGACGCGATCTACCCCGCACTCGCGCTGCTGCCCGCTACCGACTTCACAGTGGTAGACGTCTGGCAGACCGACGGCATGCGCGCCACCGGCTCCAACGACATCGTCGTGACCGACGTGTTCGTGCCGTCGCACCGACTGGTCAAGGTCACCGACATCTACGCCGGCACCACACCCGGAGCGGACCTGCACGACACCGACCTGTACCGCTGGCCGATGGTGCCCGCACTGTCTTTTCTAGCCGCCATGCCGGCGTTGGGAGCGGCCGAACGCGTGCTCGAACTGTTCACCGAACGCCTCTGCAAGCGCGTCATCGCCTACGAGGGCAGCCGACAGAAAGACAAGCCGATCGCCCAGGCGCGCCTGGGCGAGGCACGTGTCCGGTTGCGCGCCTTGCCGGGATTGCTGTACGACAACATCGAGCGCATCGAGGCGATCATCGCGGCCGGAGATCGGGTGCCGCGCGCCGTGCGCGCCGACGCCCGCCTTGCGGCGGCCCACATCGTCAAGGAATCACGCAGCGTGATCGGCAACCTGCTCGAGGCCTCCGGGGCCAGCGCGCACTTCTTGGACAACCCGCTGCAGCGAGCCAAACGAGACATCGACGTGCTGAGCGGGCACGTCATCTTCGACTACGACACCAGCCGAGAACTGGCCGGCGCCTTGGCGATTGGGGCCAAGGTATCGCCGTTCGCGATGGTCTAGCGGCCGGCGAGCCGATCGACGTCGACGACTTCGCCACGATTGATGCTGACCCAGTCCCGGCCGTCGAGATAGGGCCGCAGGCTGCGGCCGATCAGTTCGGCGTCCGCCGCCGACTTCGGCCGCTGCAGTTCGTACACGTGCGGAAACTCTGCCATGCCGGTCACGACTTGCCACAGTTTGACCGCGTCCGCACCCGTCGGCGGATTCACCAACACCGGACCGAACAAGCACTGCCCGTTGAAGAACAGCGTTGGGACCCCGAAACCGCCCGCATCGAGCACCCGCTGATGCTCGGCGCGCACCTCGTCGTGGGTGGTCGGATCGGCAAGCGCCGCATCGAGATTCGTCGGATCGACACCGATCTCTCCGAGCAGCCGGCGGGCGACTTCCGGATCGTGCGGCTTACCCCCGCGGTCGTGCAGTTCGCGTCCGATCACGGCATACCACTGGTCGAGCAACGCCATGTCCGTTCGGCGCAGCAGCGCGCCGATCCGCATCAACGACCACCCGTAAGACCAGTCGCGCTCCCACGGGTGCTTCTTGCCTTCGACCCTGTTGACCTCTTCCAGGCTGAAGAACCGCCAGTTGACGGTGAGGCCCACCTGCTCGCGGACCGCGCGGATCCACACCGAGGTTTGGTAGGCGAACGGGCACATCGGATCGAAGTGGAACTCCAGCAGAGTCTCGACCGGCACTGCCATATCCTTCCTGCTAATCCCAAAGCTGTTGCGCGGGAACTTATTGCACCGTCACATTGGCGGTGAAGACGCATGTCGGCGCGGCGTCGCCCACGATGCTGCCGTAGCTGGCGACGATGGTCGTCTTGCCGGGGCGCAGGGTGGTGAACATCCAGACCTCGGTACCGGGGGCACCAACCCGGTCGGTGTCCGCGTGGATGTACTCGTGGCCGGTCTGCTTCAGGACGGTGGTGTCCGCGATCTTCGGATCGGGTGTCCAGCGGTACGGGGTGCTGTGATTGGCTCCCAGCGAGACCTTCAACGTCTCCCCGGCCGCCAAGGTGACGTCGCGGCTGATCGCGCTCTGGTTCAACACGTCGTCAATGGAGACCTCGACGTTCTTGGCCGCCGCCCCGTTCCCGCCAGAGCACCCCACCAGCAGCAGCAACGCTGCCGTCGACGCCAGCAACCTGACCTTCATCCCAGCACCATAGCCCCATGACCGCCGCCCGCCGAGACCTTCGGCAGCGCAATACAACTGGACTGCGCGGATGCGGCCATGCCAGCGCACCGAGCGCGCCCGGGGCCGGCATGCCGCGCGCGTTCAAAGCGCCATCGGCACACCAGCTTTCACCACCGCCCCACACATCGCGCCACACCCGAACGCCAATTTCGGCACCCGCCAGCAAACCGTCCGGTAGCTTCAATGCGTGTTTGGCATCATTCGGCCGTGCCGGCATCGGCTCGGTGGCGAACTCACCGCGGCCTGGCGAGCTCAGTTGTGCGGCCTGTGCCTGGCGCTACGCGACGACTACGGGCAAGCCGCCCGGATCGCGACAAACTACGACGGCTTGATCGTCTCGCTTCTGGTCGAAGCGCAATCGGACAGTCAACCAACACGCCGCACCGCCGGGCCGTGCCCACTGCGCGGCATGAAGCGCGCCGACGTGGCAACCGGCGAATGCGTTCGGCTGGCCGCCGTGGTGTCGCTGGCGCTCGCCGCCGCCAAAGTCCGTGACCACGTGGACGACCACGACGGTCTGGTCGGCGTGGCCGCGGTACGGCCCGCGGCGCGCCGCATCGCCGAACGCTGGGTGCGCCGAGGCACCGATACCGGCCACACGTTGGGCTTCGACGCCGGCGTGCTGATCGCAGCGATGGACCGCCAGACCGCACTGGAAGCCACGGCGGCACCCGGCAGCTCGCTGCTCGAGGTGACCGAACCGACCGAGACGGCGGTGGCCGCGGCGTTCGCCCACACCGCGGTGCTGGCCGGTCGCCCGGCCAATGCGGCACCGCTGGCCGAGATCGGCCAGCTGTTCGGGAGGGTCGCACACCTGCTCGACGCGGTCGAGGACTATCACCACGACGTCGCGCATGGGAAGTGGAATCCGTTGGCGGCCACCGAAACACCCGTCGCGCAGGTTCGCGCGCTGTGTGACGACGCGGTGCTCGGTATCGAACTGGCACTCGACGATCTGGATTTCACCGACGGACGGCTGCCCCGGCGACTGTTGACCAAAGAGCTGCGTCGGGCGGTATCGCGCACCTTCGGCGACACCACTGCGAGAGCCAACTACCCGGGTTCCGGGACTCCGCACGGCCAGCAGGACGGCATCAACTTCGGCGACCAGGCGTTCGGCAATTTCCCGGGAGCGCCCGGCGAGATTCCGCCCGGGGTTCAGCCCAAGAAGAAGGAAGGCTGCTGGAACACCTGCACGGACACCTGCTGCTGCGAGTGCGAGGGTGACTGCTGCTGCGACACCTGCTGCGAAGGCGACGGCTGCTGTTGCGACTGCGGCGATGGCTGTTGCGACTGCGGTGACTGCTGCGACTGCTCGTAGCGACACCACCTGACCGATAGGCAAAGATGGGCAAGTGTTTGCCCTCATCGTCATTGTTGCGCTGGTTACCACGGTGGTACTGGGGACCATCCTGGGCCAGAAGTACCGCGTCGGTCCCCCCGTCCTGCTCATCTTCCTGGGTGCGCTGCTCGGCCTGATCCCGCGTTTCGGCAACATCCACATCCAGGGCGAGCTGGTGTTGTTGCTGTTCCTGCCCGCGATCCTGTACTGGGAGAGCCTGAACACCAGCTTCCGCGAGATCAAGGCCAACATCCGAGTGATCGTGATGACCAGCGTCGGCCTGGTGATCGCGACCGCGGTCGCGGTGTCGTGGACGGCGCGAGCGATGGGTATGGAGTCCCACGCGGCCTCGGTATTGGGTGCGGTGCTCTCCCCGACCGACGCCGCCGCCGTCGCGGGCCTCGCCAAGAAGCTGCCGCGACGCGCGCTGACCGTGCTGCGCGGGGAGAGCCTCATCAACGACGGCACCGCGCTGGTGCTATTCGGCGTGACCGTCTCCGTCGCCGTGGGTGGAGGCGCGGTCGGCCCGTTGGCGCTGACCGGACGGTTCATCTATTCCTACCTGGGCGGTATCGCGGCGGGCCTGTTCGTCGGCGGGCTGGTCACCTTGCTGCGGCGCCGCATCGACGCGCCACTCGAAGAAGGTGCGTTGAGCCTGTTGACGCCGTTCGCGGCGTTCCTGCTCGCCGAGGAGTTCCACGCCAGCGGTGTGGTGGCGGTGCTGATCTCGGCGCTCATGATCACCTATGTCAGCCCACGGGTCATTCGCGCCCGGTCCCGGCTGCAATCCTTTGCATTCTGGGACATCACGACGTTTCTGCTCAACGGCTCGTTGTGGGTGTTCGTGGGCGTCAACATCCCGGCCGACATCCGCGGCATCATCGGCGTGCACGGCGGCATTCGGCACGCCGTCTACATGGCTTTGGCCGTCACGGGCGTGGTGGTCCTCACCCGGTTCGCGTGGGTCGAGCTCACCACCGTGCTGGGTCGCGCCATCGACAAGAGTCTGCGACACCCGCCCACTCACGTGGATTTCCGGCAGCGCAGTGTCACCAGCTGGGCCGGTTTCCGTGGGGCGGTGTCGCTGGCGGCGGCGCTGGCCATACCCCTGGAAACACACACCGGTGCCCCGTTCCCCGACCGCAGCCTGATCATCTTCGTGGTCTCGGTCGTCATTCTGGTGACCGTCCTGGTACAGGGCAGCACGCTGCCGGCCGTCGTGCGGTGGGCCCACTTACCCGAGGATGTCGCCCGCGCCGAGGAAGTACAGCTGGCCCGCGCCCGCGGCGCCGAAGCGGCGTTGGCGGCGCTTCCCGAGGTAGCGGCCGAACTCGGTGCGGGGCCCAAGATCTTGGCCCGGCTGCAGAAGGAGTACGAGGAGCACGCGATGCTCGTCGAAGCCGGTGCCGATGATTCGCCGAACAACCATCTGGCCGAAAAGGGTGACCTGATCCGGGAGATCCGGCTGCGGGTGCTGGACCGTAAGCGCCAGGCCATCACCGAACTTCGCGACCAGCGCCGCATCGACGACATCGTGCTGCGGGAACTACAGGCCACCCTGGACCTGGAAGAGGTGCGGCTGCTCGGCCCGGCCGACGCAGGATAACTGCCCGCCAGGCATTTTTGCCCAGTAGGCAATATTTCGGCTATCGTGGTTCTCGTGACCAGTGCGGGGCTACGGGAACGCAAGAAGGCGGACACCAGACGCGCCCTCAGTGACGCGGCATTGCGGTTGGCGTTCGACCGCGGCCTGGAGAACATCACCCGGGAGGAGATCGCCAACCTCGCCGGGGTGTCCCTGCGCACCTTCACCAACTACTTCGCCGGCAAATACGAGGCGCTGGCCTACCGGCAAACCGAACGGATGCGCCGCAGCGTCGCCGAGCTGCGCCGCCGGCCCGCCGACGAACCGTTGTGGACCGCGATCACCAACGCCGTGCTGAAGCCGCTGGAAGAGGACTTCGCCGATTTCGACGGTGAGGCGAACTGGGTGCCCAGCCGTCGGGAACTCGCCGAGGTCCGAAAGTTGTTGCTGAGCCCGCAAATCCGCGATGCGGTGGCCAAAGACCTGTTCGACGGGTGGCTCGAGGCTGTCGCCGAACGCACCGGCACCGATCCCCGGCGCGACATGTATCCGCGCCTGGTGGTCGCTGTCGTGCGTGCCGTCGGCGACGCCGCCGCGGATGCCTATGCGACGGCCGACCCTCCGGTCGCGATCACCACGCTGATCCGCGACGGACTTGCCGCCGTCGCCGCCGGTCTGCCCGAGCCCGCCCGACGCTCATGACCGAGGCGAACGCCCCGGTCGTCATTTCCGGCGCCGGACCCAATGGGCTGATGCTGGCCTGCGAGCTTGCGCTCACCGGTATCAGACCGGTGGTGCTGGATCTGCTGCCCGGACCCAGCTTGGAGCCCAAAGCCAATGGCCTTGTCGGCCAGGTCGTTCGGATGCTCGATCACCGAGGGCTGTACCAGACCTTCAGTGGTGAACCGGGCCCGCCGCAGCCGAGCCTCGGTTGGATGTTTGCGGCGATGCCGCTGAGCTTTTTCGGTCTGGCCGATAATCCGATGTACGCGCTGCGCATCTCTCAACCGCGACTGGTGCGGTTACTGGAGAAGCGGGCGCGCGACCTGGGTGTCGATCTGCGCTGGGGGCATGAACTCACCGGGTTGCGGGCCGGACCCGAATCCGTTGCGGTGCAGGTATCTTCACCCGAACGCGACTACCGCATCATCGCCGATCACCTGATCGGCGCCGACGGCGGGCGCAGTCCGGTTCGCAAGGCGATGGGCATCGACTTCCCGGGCAGCACCTCACCCACCGTGGCCCGGCTCGCCCACGTGCACATTCCCGAGGGGCTGCGGGACGGGCACGGCGGCCTTGAAATCCCCGGCTTCGGCCGGCTCGGTTTCGGCCATACCCGGCTGGATCGCGGCGCACTGATGTTCGCGGAGTTCGAGCCGGGCAGGCCGTTGTTCGGCACCTTCGAAGTGGGCCCGCCGATTGAGGACACTCCGATGACGCTGGCCGAACTACGGGAGAGCGCACGACGAGTGCTGGGTGTCGATATTCCGATCAATGAACCCAAAGGTGATGGACCGCACGCCCTTCGGCGGCTCAACGGATGGAACACCCGTCAGGCCGAGCGCTACCGGGACGGTCGCGTGCTGCTGTTGGGCGACGCAGCCCATGTGCACAGCGCGATCGGCGGGCCGGGCCTGAATCTCGGCCTGCAGGACGCGGTGAACCTCGGCTGGAAGCTGGCCGCGGAGATCCATGGGTGGGCGCCGCCGGGGCTGCTCGACACCTACCAGTCCGAGCGCTACCCGGTCGGGCAACGGGTGATGATGCACTCGCTGGCGCAGACCGCGCTGATGGCTCCGGGTCCGGAGGTGGGCGCGCTGCGCGAATTGTTGGGTGAACTGTTCAGCATGCAAACGGTCTTGCGGCACATGGCCAGCCTGCTGGCCGGTTCGGACGTCCGCTACGACGTCGGCGATGACCACCCACTGGCCGGGCAGCTGGTTCCCGATTTGACGCTGGACGGCGGCCGGCGGGTTGCTGAACTGTTGCATGAGGGGCGCGCGGTATTGCTCGACCTGTGCGGTGGTGGCGCCGCGGTTGCGGCCGCCGGGTGGTCCCACCGGGTGGACATCGTGCGTGCCGCGATGACCGAACCAGCCGCCGCGGCGATGCTGATCCGGCCCGACGGTTATGTCGCCTGGGCCGCCGATGAATACGGTCCCTCCGCGGGACAGAATCTGCAATCGTCGCTGCGGCGCTGGTTCGGCCCCCCCGACTTCTAGCCGGTGCTACACGGAAGCCGTTTGATCCCATGGAAGAACGACGACCGCAGCCGGTCCGGCGGTCCGGTGACGGTGAGCCCCGGCACGTTCGGATACAGCTCCTCCAGCAGCACGCGTAACTCGAGCCGGGCCAGCTGGGCGCCGAGACAAAAGTGCACGCCGCCGCCCCCGAACGCGGCATGCCCCGCGTCGGTGCGGGTGACGTCGAACTGATCGGCCTCCTCGAATACCTCTTCGTCACGGTTGGCTGAAAGATAGTGCATCAGCACCCAATCCCCGGCGGGTATTCGCTGCCCGCGGATGTCGACGTCCCGAGTGACGGTGCGCCGAAAGTGCATCACCGGCGTCGCCCAGCGCAGCAATTCCTCCACCGCGGGCTTGACGGCGTCGCGGTCTGCGGACAGCAGTGCCTGTTGTTCGGGGTGTTGCGAGAGCGCCAAGATGCCGTGGCTCAGCGTGTTTCGGGTCGTCTCGTTGCCGGCAATCGCCAGCAGCAGGAAGAATTCGTTGAGCTGGTCGCGGTTGAGCTTTTCACCGTCGACTTCGGCGGCCAGCAGTGCGGACAGAATGTCGTCGGTCAGACCGTGCCTGCGTCGCTGCTCGACGAGTTCGTTGCAGTAGGAGAACATCTCGGCCGCCGCCTGCCCGAGCGCTTCGGGTGTGGGCGCGTAGTCGGGATCCTCGATGCCCAGAGTTCCGATCGCATTGCTCCAGCGGAACACCTCCAGCCGGTCTTCGGCCGGCACGCCGAGTACGTCGGCGATGACCTGCAGCGACATCTCGGCGGAAATGTCGGGCACCGCGTCGAACTCACCCTTGTCCTTGATGTCGGCGACGATTCTGCGGGCCACCTGCCGCATGTGGGGTTCCAGGCGCAGCACGTTGCGGGCGGTGAAGCCCTGATTGATCAGCTTGCGGTAGTGCACGTGCCGCGGCGGGTCGATGCCCGGCAGCATCGCCGAGGTGGGGCCGGCCTCGACCTCGACGAGGGTGTTGCCCCTGCTGCTGGTGAAGGTATCCGTGTCGCGGCTGACCAGTCGCACGTCGGCGTGCTTGGTCAACAGCCACGCGCGGGGCAGTCCGGACATCTGTACCGGGTGCACGGGAGTTTCCGCACGCAGTCTGGTGAGCGCGTCGAACGGGGCACCGACCACGAATGTGTCGGGATCAAGCACAGCCGCGGCATCACGATCGGCCTGGCTGTCCTGGTTTTCGACCACCAGCGAACCCAGTCTCGGAACGGTCATGACTCCCCCTCTGATGCCTTGATACCGGCGACGACCACATCCAGACCGGCGCGGAACCGCCTGCCGGAATCGCGCTGACCGCGTGCCTCCGCCAAGCTCACCGAGCCCAGCAGGTAGGTGTACAGCACCGTATGTGCGGCGCCGGCAACGGCTTTGGTGAGCCCGGCCTCGGCGAGCAATGCACGGCTGAGCCGATCGAGCCGTCGGGCTCGCTCCCCACCGGCGCCGGTCTGCAGAATCCCGGCCACACCCGGCACACTGAGAATGACTTCGCGTGCCGCGCAATATAATTCGACCAGGCGCGCGTCCCACGGACCGGCGGCCGGGACTGGAATGTCGGCCAGCACCGATTCAGCGAGCAGATCCAGAGCCGCTTGCTTTCCGGGCACGTGGTAGTACACCGACGGCGCTGCGGCGCCCAGTTCGGCGGCCAGCTCCCGCATCGTCACCCGCTGCACGCCGTTGCGCCGCGCCAGCTCGCGCAGCGCGGACACCACTTGGGCGCGGTCCAGTTCGCCGTAGGCCCGGCGGACCGAGCTCGTCATTCGAGCCGCGTTCGAATCAATTCGAGCACTGTTAGAATCTAGCGCGATGAGCACCTCGGCGGCAAAGCTGTCCATCTCGACACCCGTGCTGACCATGTTCCCCGGCGTCAGCACCGACTGGGAGATCGACGCCACGATCGAGGACGTCGCCAAGATCGCCGAGGCCGCTGACCGCCTCGGCTACCACCATCTGACCTGCAGCGAGCACATCGCGCTGCCCGCCGGGGAACGCGGCCGCCGCGGAACCCGCTATTGGGATCCTCTGGCGACGTTCGGGTATCTCGCCGCCCGGACACACCGAATCCGGTTGGCCACCAACGTCTTGGTGTTGGGCTATCACCATCCGCTGGAGATCGCCAAGCGTTACGGCACCCTGGACCGGATCAGCAGCGGCAGGCTTGTGCTCGGCGTCGGCGTCGGGTCGCTCAAAGAGGAATTCGACCTCATCGGCGCGCCGTTCGAGGACCGCGGACCGCGCGGTGACGACGCCCTGCGGGCGCTGCGCGCGGCTCTGTCGTCACCCGAACCGGCCTACCGCGGCGAGTTCTATTCGTTCGGCGGCATGGTCGTCGACCCTTGTGCGGTACAGGAACACCTTCCCATCTGGGTCGGCGGCCGCACGCTGCGCTCGCTGCGTCGAGCGGTCACATTGGCCGACGGCTGGGCACCCTTCGGTGTGTCTTTGGAGCAGGCACAAGAATGGTTGGGCCGCTTCGAACTTCCGCCCGGCTTCGAGGTGGTACTGGGCGCTCCGGGCCGTTTGGACCCGCTCGAGGAGCCGGACCGCACCCGTCATCTCATCGGTGAAGCGCTCGAACATGGCGCCACCAGAGTCAGCGTCACCCTGGCTCACACGTCCTTGCAGCATTACGTTGAGGGGCTGAAAGCGCTGGCGGAGTTGTGACTCACAGAGCGCCGGCCGCCCAGGTACCGGCCGGGTAGGGCGGGACGCGCCCGGCCAAGGCGCCGTCGGTGAAGGTGCACAGCGCATCGGAAACGGTTCCGGCGCTAGCCAGTACGGTCACAGGCCCAGCGGACGGCACCCGCGCGACCACGGCCTGCCAGAAATAGCCCACGCCGCCGTGCTCGTACCAGACGAACCAGTCATCACCGTGGCTGCCGGCCCGAATCAGGCGCCGGAACGGCAGATTCGGGTCATCAACCGAATCCGTCTTGTTGAACGGTGCACCGATGTCGGCAATCGGTGGGAGTAGTTTGCTCAGCCCGGTTGGCAATTGGCTCAGGTTTTGCACTTCCCGTACCGGTGTCGTCAGGGTGCAGTTCGTGTCGGGTAGCGCCGCAGCGGGGATTGCGGTCAGGAGGCTGACGGCCAGCGCGCACGTGAGTAGGTACAGGATTGGCACTGTCCTCTCACCCGCCCGCGCCGATGACGAGGTCGAGCGCACTCAGCAGTCCCGGCCTTGCGCGGTGCACAGCCGGTATCGCATTGACCACCCGCGCCGCGGTTGCTGCCGAGCCGGGCAGGTCGCCGCCGTTGAGTGAAAAGTCGAGCTGCACAGGCGGTTCCCCTTCGACGGTGATCCGGGTGAACCGCCGGCTGGGGCTGCCGGGTGCGATCACCGGTGCCCAGTCCTCCACCGGCTCCTCGGGCATGGACCAGATCGACGAATAACGGATGCGCGGTTGACCTCCGACGACGACGTCGAAGCTCATCCGCACGCTGGCGATGGTGCCCGGCGGTATCTCACCGGCCGCAAAGCTGTGGTGACGATCCGCCACTGCCACGTCGCGGTGCTCGTCGATGGCATCGACCGTCATCCCGAGACCCTGCGCCAGCAGCCGCAGCGGCGGCCCGAGGTGTGGAACCATCGCCCCTGGCGGGTACATCCGCGCGTCCTGCTCGGGCGTGCGGCCGAAGCCGAGCATCGTGAAGAATCCGGGCACGCTGTAGGAGCCGCACGGGATACGTTCCTGGACAACGACTCTTGCGGGATCCGCGCACATGCCGGCGGCATGCACGGCCAGCATGTCACTGGTGAAGCCGGGGGCAATTCCCGTCGCCAGCAGCGAGCTGTTGCCTTGACGGCCGGCGGCGTCGAGTCGGCTTCGCATGGCGTCGTCAAGCGATGCGGGGTGAAACAGCGGCGGAAACGACGGGATGACGACGTTTTTTCCGCTGGCCAGCATGCCGCACAGATCGTCGATGACGGCGCTGTCCGCACGGCCGGCGACCGCGCCGAAGTAACTGACGCAGTCGGCGTCCAGTGCCAAAAAGTCCGCCATGCTGTCGGTTGCCAACACCCCGACGGGCGGCTCGCCCACCAGCTCACCGGAATCGCGACCCGCCTTCTGGTGACTGTGCACCAACTGGCCGACCAGTTGCAGGTGCGGTGCGCGCAGTATCTGTCTGAGCGCGATCGACCCGGTGTAACCGGTGCCGACATGCGCGACCCGATATGTGTTGCCCATCCCGGCTCCCGTTCGCCGCTGCTACCCGTCAGGAGCCTACGCCGAGCCGGATACGGTGGACCGATGAATTCTCGCGACACCGTGCTCATCGCGCCCGCCGAACTAGCCGACCGCATCCGAGCGGGCGGACCTCTGGCGATACTCGATGTGCGCTGGCGACTCGACGTTCCCGATGGGCGCCCCGCCTACTTGGACGGTCACATACCCGGCGCGGTGTATGTGTCCCTGGACGACGAACTGACCGATCACAGCACCACCGGGCGTGGACGCCACCCCCTTCCGTCCGGAGACAAGCTGCAAGAAGCGTTGCGGAGCTGGGGAGTTCGCGAAGGCGTACCGGTGGTGGTATACGACGACTGGAATAGGGCCGGCTCCGGGCGGGCATGGTGGGTACTGACCGCGGCGGGCCTGTCCGACGTGCGGATCCTGGACGGTGGATGGGCCGCGTGGGTTGCCTCCGGTGGCGCCGTGGAGACCGGTGCGGTGGACCCGCAACCCGGGAATGTGACTGTGCCGCAGCGGGATTTGTATGCCGGCAGTCGACCCACCTTGACGGCTGAGCAAGCCGGTGCAGGCGACGTGGCGCTCCTCGACGCGCGCGCACCGGAACGCTATAGCGGTGACTCCGAAACCGTCGACCCGGTCGGTGGGCACATTCCCGGCGCGAAGAATCTGCCTTTTGCGACGTTGTTGACGGCCGACGGGACGTTCCTGGACGACGCCGGGCTGGCACGCATGTTGTCCGAGCGCGGGATCGATCCGGCCGTGCCCGTCGGGGCTTACTGCGGATCGGGCGTCACCGCCACCGTGGTGATCGCCGCGCTGGCCGCCGCCGGCCACGAGGCCGCGCTGTTCCCGGGTTCGTGGTCGGAGTGGAGTTCGGAACCCGGACGCCCCGTTGCCCGCGGGGTGGAAGCGTAGCGTCGTCGGGGCAGCCCAGGGAGCCCAGGGAGCCCAGGGGAGTATGTGCGTCGTTGCCCGGCTTGGAGCGACAATGTCGCTGAACGTCTGGGCGGTGCTGGCGGCTTGGGCGATTATCGCGATGGGCTGGTGCGGGATAGGTCTGGTGGGAGTCCGGGCAGGCCGGGAGCCGGGGAGCCCGGCTGGGCGGTATTCCGGCCGAGCTGGCCGCCCTTGTGTGTCTTGCCTCGTCTGAGACAGTGACCTTTGCCCGGCTTGCAGCGACAAACCATCGACAGTTGCTGCGGCTAAACAACTTTCAGCGACATTGTCGCTGAAAGGCGGGCAACGACGCACATACTCCCCTGGGCTCCCTGGGCTCCCTGGGCTGCCCCGACGACGCTACGCTTCCACCCCGC
>NZ_LZKQ01000051.1 GCF_001668675.1 Mycobacterium asiaticum
CGACCGATCGTGGCGGCCGTCGCCGAGCACGGGGTCGCGGCGGCGCTGGAATACGGCGCGAAGTTCGACGGGGTCCGGCCCTCGGCGGTGCTGGTGCCGCAGGCCGCGATGGACGCCGCGTTGAGCGGCCTTGACGGCGACGTCCGCGACGCGCTGCAGGTGATGATCGAACGGACCCCGTCGAACTTCGCGCCGTATTCCAGCGCCGCCGCGACCCCGTGCTCGGCGACGGCCGCCACGATCGGTCGCACCGTCGGCAACACCGTCTCCACGTCGACGCCGCCGCGCGGCAACGCTGTCCGCAGCCGCGCAGCCGTCAACTCCTGGCCCCGCAAATCCATCCGGGCCGGCAGCGCGGTCGATGTGGTCATATGGGCCTCATACAAGCCATTGTCCCAGAGCAGCTCAACTAGTTATCCGACCGGTAGTCTGCCGTTTGAACAGCGCAAGCCGGAGAAAAGGTGGAGCCGCCATGTCGGCAAAGGATCAGCACCCCAACAACGCACCAGGCGTTCCGATGGTCTACCCGGTGTGGTTCGAGAACCTGCAAGTCAAATACCTCAACCCGGCGCTCAAACCGATCGTGCGTTACCTGCCCGGCACCGCCACCGTCTCCCATCGCGGGCGCAAGTCCGGCAAGCAGTACCAGACGATCGTGTCGACCTTCCGCAAAGGCAATCTGCTCGCGATCGCGCTAGGGCACGGCAAGACGGACTGGGTGAAAAACGTGCTGGCCGCCGGGGAAGCCGACGTCAACTACACCCGCCGCACGGTGCACATCACCAACCCGCGGATCGTGGAAGCCGGCTCCAGCGCCGACGGGCTGCCCTTCCTGGCGCGCGTTCAGCTGCGCCGGATGGCGATCTTCGTCGCCGACATCGCCTGACCGGCCACTTGCCTCAATCCCTGGTGTAGACGGTCTTGCCGGTCATCGCCGGCCACACCGACGGCGCGTCCTCCCATGCGACCACACGATCAAGCACCGGCGAGAGGTCGGCGCCTGCCGCCAGCAAATCCAGCACCGGCGGGATGGCGGCGCGGGCGTTCACCCGTCCGGTGACAAACCTCACACCGCGGGTGTACAGCGGTAGCAAACCCAGCTCGACGGGCTGGTAGTAGATCCCGGTGTCGGTGCACACGCCGTCGGGCCAGGTGGCCCCTAACGTCGCGGCCAGCGCCGCCGGATCGGCCGACGTGTTCACCGTCACCGGATACGGATCCCATTCCTTGGCCGGCTTGGGCCGATCGTGCACAGTCGCGCCGAGCTTCTCGGCAGCCGACAGGCGCTGGGGGTCGGTGTCGACGTAGTCGACCTGCGCGCCGAGCGCGGCGGCAAACGCGGTGGCGTACAACCCGATCGACAGCCGGCCGACGACCAGCACTCGGCGGTCGGCGGCGTCGAGCCCGGCCAGCTCGTCGGCGAACGGCGCCACCGTGCGCCAGCCGTCAGGGATGTTGTCCGACAGGGAGGCGATGGCCACCGGGTCGACCCCGTCGGGCACCCGGATAAGCATTGCGTCGGCGTGGGGCACCGACACCAGGTCCGACATGAATCCGCCGCCGTCCAGACCGGCGATCGGCCCCATGCCATACATCGCCAGCAACGGCAGCGAGCCGCACGAGCCGGTGACCCCGCGGCGGCACTCGCGGCATGTTCCGCAGTTGATCTGGAACGGCACGACCACCCGGTCGCCGACCCGCACGCTGGTCACGCCGTCGCCGACCGCGACGACCTCGGCCACGCCCTCGTGACCCACGGCGTATCCCGGCGGCAGCGGCAACCGGCCCTGCGAGACCGCGACGTCCAGGTCGCAGCACGCCACCGCCAGCGGGTGGACCAGGGCCTGCCCGGGTTGCTCGATCGTCGGGTCCGCGACCTCCCGCCACTCGTAGCGGCCGGGTTCGGTGTGTTGCAATTGCCTCATTTCAGCATTGTTGAGCAATCACTCAAGTAAAGCAAGTATCGTGTGGAATGTGCCCCGCCCCGACCGCAGCCGCGCGGCCCTGATCGACACCGCAGCCACCCTGTTCCGGCGCCAGGGCTATGCCGCGACCGGCCTCAACCAGATCCTCGAGGACGCCGGCGTCAAACCCGGATCTCTGTATCACCACTTCCCGCAGGGCAAGCAGGCGTTGGCCGCCGCGGTCGTCGACCACGTCGGAACCGGCATCGAACAACTGCTGCGCCAGTTCCTTGCCAACGATCGCCCGGTGGCCGACGTCGTCGATCGCTGGATCGACGTGCTGGCGGCTGGGCTGGCCAACGATCACCGCGACGGCTGCCCGGTCGAACCACTCGCCACCGAGGCGGTCCATTCCAGCCCCGAGGTTCGCGCCGCCTCGGCGCGGGTGTTCCGGTCCTGGTGCGCGGCGATCGAGGAACGGCTGCGATCCGGCGGCTGGTCGCCGGAACGCGCGGAACAGGTTGGGCTGGCGGTGGTTTCGCTGATCGAGGGGGCGCTGATTTTGTCCCGCACCACCGGTGACGCGGCCGCTTTGCATGCCGCAAAGGCGGCGGCGCGCGTGCTGCTGACCGGTTAGCTACATGTCCAGGCCGACATCCAAGACCCGCACGGAATGGGTCAAGGCGCCCACGGCCAAATAGTCCACCCCGGTCCCGGCGTAGGTCTTGGCGGTCTCGAGGCTCAGCCCGCCCGACGACTCCAGGAGCACCTCCGGCGCGCGCGCATCCCGGCGCTGCACCGCCATCTGGGTCTGCCAAACCGGGAAGTTGTCCAGCAAGATCAGCTCGGGCTTTTCCACCAGCACCTCGTCCAGCTGCTCCAACGAGTCGACCTCTACTTCGCAGGACAGGTGCGGGGAGGCGGCACGCACCGCGCGCAGGGCCTCGACCACCGATCCCGCCGCGGCGACATGGTTGTCCTTGATCAGTGCCGCATCGCCAAGTCCGAGCCGGTGGTTGACGCCGCCGCCCACCCGAACCGCATACTTCTGCAGCGCGCGCAGGCCGGGCAGGGTCTTTCGGGTGTCGCGGACCTGCGCCTTGGTGCCCTTGACCGCGTCCACCCAGGCGGCGGTGACGGTGGCGATGCCGGACAGATGGCACACCAGGTTCAGCATGGTCCGTTCCGCGGTGAGTAGGCCCCGCGTTTCGGCCTGCACGGTCAGCAGCGGCTCTCCGGCCTTCAGCCGCTCCCCGTCCTCGACCCGGTGCAGCACCTGGTACCCGTCAGAGCCGATCACCTCGTCGAGCACCAGCAACGCGACCTCGACCCCGGCGACCACCCCGCACTCCCGCGGCACCATCGACGCCGTGGCCACCGCGCCGGCCGACACCGTCGCGAGCGTGGTGGCATCCGGCCCGTAGCGCAGGTCCTCGTTGAGTCCGCGCCGAATCGTCTCGCGGGCGTCGGCTCGCTCGGCGTCGTCGAGGAACATCAGCCCACCGCCGCCAGCGCTTCCAGTTGCACCGCGTTGCCGTCGGCTGCCAGCCGGACCAGTGCGCTGCGTCCCGGTTCGGTCGCGGGCGACGGGAACTCGGCGCGGTGGTGGCAGCCACGGCTTTCAATGCGCGCCAGGGCGGCGGCGGTGACCGCGCGGGCGGCCAGGGTCAGCGCCACGTCTTCGACGTCACGCCGGCTCATCGCAGCGCGAACTGGTGCGGCACAAAGCATTTCGGCCAGTCGTTCCAAACCGACGGCGTCTCGCTCGACCGAGGCGTCGCGGCTCATCGCCTGTTGCAGCTCGCCGCGCTGCAGCGCGGTGTGGACGGCCAGTTCGGGCCGCGGTAACCCGTCTGGGCGCCCCGCCCGAACAGCATGGGCGGCCGCGGCCTTGCCGGCACGTCCACCGACCACCAGGCCTTCCAGCAGGCTGTTGGAGGCGAGCCGGTTGGCGCCGTGCATTCCGGTGCGCGCGACCTCACCCGCGGCGTAGAGGCCGGGCAACTCGGTTTGGCCGTACACGTCGGTCACGACGCCGCCGCAGCTGTAGTGCGCCCCGGGCACAATCGGGATGGGCTGGCGCACCGGGTCGATGCCGGCGTTGCGGCACGCGGCCGTCACGGTCGGGAACCGCGCCTCGAGGCCGGGGATGCCTCGCGCGTCAAGGTAGGCGCACCGGTCGCCGGTCGCCTTCAGCCTGGCGTCGATGGCCGCCGCCACGACGTCGCGGGGAGCCAAATCACCCATCGGATGCACCCCGGCGGTGATCGAATTGCCTTGACTGTCAAGCAGTATCGCGCCCTCGCCGCGCAGCGCCTCGGTGATCAGCGGCCGCCGGCCACCACCATTGGCCGTATAGAGCATGGTCGGGTGGAACTGGATGAACTCGAGATCGCTGACCGGCAGACCCGCCCACAGCGCCAGCGCGATGCCGTCGCCGGTGGAGCCGTTCGGATTGGTGGTCGCACTGTAGAGGTGGCCCAACCCGCCGGTGGCCAGAATCACCGAGGGGGCGGTGATGACGCCGAGGCCGTCCGGGCTGCTGACCAGGACGCCGGTCACCGCGGCGTCGTCGTGCAGCACCAGCAGGACGACGTGGCCGCTGCGGATGTCCAGCACTCGGCCGGCCTTGTCGAGGGTGCGCTGCACCTCGGCGCCGGTGGCGTCCCCGCCGGCGTGCACGACGCGGCGGCGCGAATGGCCGCCCTCGCGCGTCACATCCCAGCGCCCAGGCATGGCTTCGTCGAATCGCGCTCCGTCACCTACCAATTCGGCGACCGCGCGGTAGCCGTCGCCGACGATCGAGTACACCGCGTCGGTATCGCACAGGCCCGCGCCCGCGGCCAGGGTATCCGCGACGTGAGCTTCGATCGAGTCGTCGTTGTCGGGCAGCACCACCGCGATGCCGCCCTGCGCGTAGTGCGTCGCCGTGACGCCGCGCGTCTGGGTTGCCTTGTTCAGCACAACGACACGGCTGCCCGCACGGTGGGCCGCCAGCGCCGCCGCCAGTCCAGCGACGCCCATGCCGATCACCACGACGTCGGCGTCGTCGCGCCACGCCGGGCCCTTCGTCATTCGCCACCGCCCGGCTGGCCGATCTCTATCATTCGCTGCACGCTGCGCCGGCCCGCGGCGGCGACGTCGGGGGCGACGTGCACCTCGTCGGCGCCTTCCACCAGGCACCGCAACAGCGCCGCCGGGGTGATCATCTTCATGTATTTGCACGAGGCCCGGTCGTTGACCGCTTGGAAGTCGACTTCCGGTGCCGCCCGGCGCAACTGGTGCAGCATGCCGACCTCGGTGGCCACCAGCACCTTGCGGGCGCGGGTTTCATGTGCGGCGTCGAGCATGCCGCCGGTCGACAGGATCTTGACCCGCTCGGCGGGGAAGGCACCCTCGCCGGCAAGGTACAACGCCGATGTGGCGCAACCACATTCGGGATGGACGAACAACTCCGCGTCCGGGTTCGACCGGGCCTGTTCGGTGAGTTCGTCACCGTTGATCCCGGCGTGCACGTGGCACTCGCCGGCCCACACGTGCAGGTTGGTGCGACCGGTCACCCGCCGCACGTGGGCGCCGAGGAACTGATCGGGGCAGAACAGCACCTCCCGATCGGGATCGATCGAGGCGACCACGTCGACGGCGTTGGATGACGTGCAGCAGATGTCGGTGAGCGCCTTGACCTCGGCGGTGGTGTTCACATATGAGACGACGACGGCGCCGGGGTGGTCGGCCTTCCAGGCGCGCAGTTCGTCGGCCGTGATCGAGTCGGCCAGAGAGCAGCCGGCCCGCTGGTCGGGAATCAGCACGGTCTTGTCCGGGCTGAGGATTTTGGCCGTCTCGGCCATGAAGTGCACGCCGCAGAACACGATCGTGTCTTCGGGCGCCTCCGCGGCGATCCTGGACAGGGCCAGCGAGTCCCCCACGTGGTCGGCAACATCTTGGATGGCGGGCAACTGGTAGTTGTGCGCCAGGACGGTGGCACCCCGCAGCTCGGCCAGGCGGCGAATCTCGGCGGCCCACTTCGCGTCTCCCTCGACTCCGGTGTAGCCGGTTTGCGAGTCGATAATCCGGGAAGACATCTCGTCAGCGAACGTGACCGTGCGGGCCAGGACCGTCATTGGTGACTCCTTTCGCACCCAGGAGGTTTTCGACTTATAATCGAAAACATGCCCCATACTAGCACCGCCCATGAGGTGCTTGCGGTTGTGTTCCAGGTTCGGCCGGTCACCGGCGCCGCCCGGAAGGACAAACCGCAGCTCAACGTGCTGTTGTGGCAACGCGCCCGGGATCCTCAGCGGGGTGCCTGGTCATTGCCGGGCGGGCGGCTGCGCAACGACGAGGACATGAACAGCTCGGTTCGCCGCCAACTCGCCGAGAAAGTGGACGTGCGCCAGCTGGCCCATCTGGAGCAACTCGCGGTGTTCTCCGATCCCGACCGGGTGCCCGGCACCCGGATGATCGCGTCCACCTTCCTGGGGCTGGTGCCCTCCCCCGCCACGCCCGAGCTGCCGCCGGACACCCGCTGGCATCCGGTGGACTCGCTGCCGGTGATGGCGTTCGACCACGGCCCCATGGTTACCCACGCGCACGCCCGACTGGTCGCCAAGCTGTCCTATACCAACATCGGGTTTGCCTTGGCGCCAAAGGAATTCGCGCTGTCGACGCTGCGCGACATCTACGGCGCCGCGTTGGGGTACCAGGTCGACGCGACAAATCTGCAGCGGGTGCTGGCCCGGCGCAAGGTCATCACCCAGACCGGCACCATCGCCCAATCCGGGCGCAGCGGCGGCCGCCCCGCGGCCCTGTACCGATTCACCGACTCCCACCTGCGGGTCACCGACGAGTTCGCCGCGCTGCGCCCGCCGGGTGCGGCCTTGTGACGGGCAACACCGCGCGTTAGTTTCGGCCAGCCGCCGGACACCTGTACATTGTCTAAGAGCTGTTTAAGAAACTGCTGGCGCTTGGCAGGCGCTGGTGCTGGAATCTGACTGGCCGGCGGCGCCGCCATCCCACCTGGGGAGGAACGCGCGCGAGCACGCCGAGGCCTCGAAGGGAGCCTGATGGTCGAGCTCGCCAAAGCGGTAGGCGCGACGGGCGCGGAGTGGATCGGGCGGCCGCCACACGAGGAGCTGCAGCGCAAGGTCCGCCCGCTGCTGCCCAAGGACGACCCCTTCTATCAGCCCCCGGCCGGTTTCCGGCACGCCGCCCCCGGCACCGTGCTGCGCTCCCGCGACGTCGAGCTGGCGTTCCTGGGCCTGATTCCGCAGCGCATCATCGCAACCCAGTTGCTGTACCGGACGACGGACATGCACGGCAACCCCGAGGCGACGGTCACGACGGTGCTGGTGCCCGCCGAGAAGGCGCCGGGTAAGCCCATCCCGCTGATCTCCTACCAGTGCGCGATCGACGCCATCACGTCGCGCTGCTTTCCCTCCTACGCGCTGCGGCGCCGCGCCAAGGCCATCGGGTCCCTGGCGCAGTTGGAGCTGCTGCTCATCTCGGCCGCGGTCGCCGAGGGCTGGGCGGTCACGGTGCCCGACCACGAAGGCCTCAACGGCCTGTGGGGCGCACCCTATGAACCCGGGTACCGGATCCTCGACGGCATCCGCGCCACGTTGAGCTCGGAGCGGTTCAACCTGTCGCCCGACGCCCAGGTGGGGCTGTGGGGCTACTCCGGCGGTGGGCTGGCCAGCGCCTGGGCCGCCGAACTGTGCGGGGACTACGCGCCCGAGCTGGACATCGTCGGCGCGGTGCTGGGCTCCCCGGTCGGCAACCTGGGGAACACCTTCCGTCGGCTCAACGGCAGCCTGCTGGCCGGATTGCCGGCTCTGGTGGTTGCGGCCCTCGCCCACACCTATCCGGACCTGGACCGGATGATCAAGGAACACGCCAGCGACGCGGGACGGGAGCTGCTGCTCAGCCTGGAGAAGATGACGACGGCCGAGGCCGTGGTCAAGATGGCGCGCCTGGACATGGGCACCTTCCTCGACGAACCTCTGGAAGACATCCTGGCCACCCCGGCGGTGGCGCACGTCTTCGACAGCACCACCCTCGGTGTCGCGGTCCCGACACCGCCGGTGCTGATCATCCAGGCGGTGCACGACTACCTCATCTCCGTCGACGACATCGACGTGCTGGCCGACTCGTATTCCGCGGGCGGCGCGAGCGTCACCTACCACCGCGACGCATTCAACGAGCACATGTTGCTGCATCCGCTGTCGGCGCCGATGGCGCTGCGCTGGCTCATCGACCGCTTCGCCGGCCGGCCACTGACCGACCACCTGATCCGCACCAAGTGGCCCACCATGTTCAACCCGGTGACTTACGCCGGAATGGCGCGGCTCGGAGTGATCGCGGCGAAGGTGATCACCGGCCGCAAGATCCACCGCCGCCCGCTCTAGTGCTGCTCGGCCACCGGTGTCGGGGATACTGACGGCAGCACCGCCGCCGGCCGGTTGATCGGCGGATAGGCACCCAGGTCGTCGCGGACGGTCCCGGTGGCGCACAGGGCGTAGACCAGCGAGGCGGCAGCGGTCGGCGACAGCAGCGTCGCGAGGATCTGCAGGGGCAGGTGGCCGAAGAACACGGGCGGCGCCTGTCGCACGTAGGTCAGCTGATGGTCGCCGTCGGACAACTGCACCGTGTCGAAATCCAGCGCGCCGTAGCGCAGCCGCACCAGCAATGCCCCCACGCCCGCCGCCGCGGCCGCCGCGCCGATCAGGCCCACGGTCAGCGCGCCCACCATCTCCGGTCCCCGATGATCGCGCCACTGCCACGCGGCGACGGCCGCCACCACGGCCAGCACCCCCAGCAGGCCCAGCAGCACGAACGGCGCCACGAAGAAGTTCTGCGATTCGCTGCCCAGGTACTCGTGCACCCGCTCGCCCTTGCGGCTGATCGCGACCACGGCGTGCACCGGCGGCGCGATCCACGCCCACAACGCACCCACCGGCACCCCGCATGCCGCCAGAGCCAGCATCACGACGGCGCTGGCGCGGTTGCGGGAGGTACGCGGCCCAACCGGCCCCACGGGTTGCGATGTCTCCGGTTGCGGCCCGTCGGGCTGCGGCCCCTTGGGTTGCGGCGCCTCGAAAACGGCGTCCCCGCTCATCGCTGCGCCTCCAGGTCGTTCGAATCCACCTGGCCGTGCCGGGAACAACGGGCCCACCAGCCGTCCGGACGAACCTGCACGATCATTCGGCGCCCGCATTCGGCGCAGAAGCGTGGCGGCTCCAGACCGAGCTGGGCCGCGGTAGGCGTGGCACTGCCGGCCAACTCGCCGGTGTAGACGTTGTAGACGCCGGCCGTCACCGGACCGCCCAGCTCGCCAGCCACGATCAGCACCGGTTACAGGCTGGCATTGAGCGCCTTGATCGGCATCTGCAGATCCTCGAGGAGCTCCAGGTCGGCCTCGGCGGGACGGCCGAGCGTGGTCAGGTAGTTGCCGACGATCACGGCGTTGATTCCGCCCAGGATCCCCTGCTTGGCGCCGAGGTCACCCAGGGTGATCTCGCGGCCGCCCGCGAACCGCAGCATGGTGCGCGGCAACGCCAGCCGAAAGGCGGCGACGGCCTTCAACGCCTCGCTCGCCGGCAGCACCTCCAGGTCGCCGAACGGGGTACCGGGACGTGGGTTGAGGAAATTCAGTGGGACCTCGTGGGGGTCGAGCTCGGCCAGGTCGGCCGAGAATTCCGCCCGCTGCTCCAGCGTCTCTCCCATGCCCAGGATTCCGCCGCAGCACACCTCCATGCCCGCGTCGCGCACCATCGACAGGGTCTGCCAGCGCTCTTCCCAGGTGTGCGTGGTGACCACGTTGGTGAAGAACGAACGCGCGGTCTCGAGGTTGTGGTTGTAGCGGTGCACACCCATCGCTGCCAACCGGTCCACCTGCTCGGCCGTGAGCATGCCCAGCGAGCAGGCGATCTGGATGTCCACCTCGTTGCGGATGGCTTCGATGCCGGCCGCGACCTGGGCAAGCAACCGTTCGTCGGGCCCCCGAACCGCGGCGACGATGCAGAACTCGGTGGCACCGGATTTGGCCGTCTGCTTGGCGGCCTCGACCAAGCTGGGTATGTCGAGCCACGCGCTGCGCACCGGGGACTGGAACAGCCCGGACTGGGAGCAGAAGTGGCAATCCTCGGGGCATCCGCCGGTCTTCAAGCTGATAATGCCCTCTACCTCGACTTCGGGCCCGCACCAGCGCATCCGCACCTCGTGGGCCAGCGCGAGGAGTTCCTCGAGCCGGTCGTCGGCCAACTGCAGCACCCGCAGCACCTGGTCCTTGCTCAGTCCCTCGCCGCGTTCGAGCACCTGCTCGCGGGCTACGGCGAGGATGTCGTCGCCGCTGGTGCCATCCGGGCCGGCATCGCTGGTCGGTCTAGTCGGCGCTTGGGTCACCGGGTACTCCCCTGCTTCTAGATCGCACGCAACGTGGGCGATCCGTGTTCGATGGCCGCGCCCTGAGGGCGGCTCGGGTGGAAAACCGTTCAGGTTAGGGTAACGGTCCCGACGACTGCGGATGCCGTGCGGGCGTCCGTCGAGCCCTCAGGCATGACCCCGATCCGGCCGGGTTGGAAGTCGACAGTACGGGTATGAATTCCTTATGACCGACCTGCACGTCGAGTATTTGGCCGACCACGGCATTTGGCTGGCGATACCCGCATTTCTACCTGCAGTGATCGTCGTCGGCGTGGTCTTGTATATAGCGATGCGAAACCGGAAAAGCTCCAGCGAAAAGCAGGATTGACTGACGCTGCAACGGGGCATTACAGCTTCGTCCTAGTCAGCCGTGCGCAAAACGGGAGGCGATCGCGGTGGAATTGTCAGTTGTTGCGGAGGCGCCAGCGGCTCGCGGTGCCGAACTGAGCCAGGTAATCGGGCTTTCAGTCGCTGCGCTGATCATCACACTGATCATGCTGGCCATCGGGTGGGCGCACCGCACCCGGCGCATCATGTGGCTGGAGAAGTTCGCCGACTGGTTGGGCGTGAAATTCAGGCGTCCGTCCTGGGTGGCGCTGCCGGTGCTGGTGTACACCACCTCGATCATCTGCGCCCTGTTCGGCTTCATCTGGGACGTCAGCTGGCACATTGGCGAAGGACGCGATCCCGGGCCGCTGGCAAACCCCGCGCACTACTTCATCATCATCGGCCTGTTCGGCATTTTCCTCGGCGGCATGATCGCGATCGCGCTGCCGTTCGACGAGCCCGGACCGGCCCCGGTGCGCATCACCGACAACTGGCACGCCCCGGTCGGCGGCGTCCTGATGGCCGGTTGCGGCATGTACGCACTGCTCGGTTTCCCGCTTGACGACATTTGGCACCGCATCTTCGGCCAGGACGTCACGCTGTGGGGTCCCACACACTTGATGATGATTGGCGGCGCCGGACTGTCCCTGTTCTCGGTGTTGATGCTGGAGTACGAAGGTGGCCGTGCCCTTCCGGACGCGCCGCCGGAGAAGCCGTTCGTCAAATTTCTGCGCTACCTGTCCTGCGGCGGGTTGCTGATCGGCCTGTCCGTCTACCAGATCGAATTCGACTTCGGCGTTCAGCAGTTCCGGCTGGCATTCCACCCGATGATGATCGCGGGCGTCGCGGCGCTGGCGTTGATCGTGGCCCGCATGACGCTGGGCAAGGGCGCGGCGATCATCGCCGCCCTGTTCGCGATCGCGCTGCGCGGTGCCGTCGCGTTCACCGTCGGTCCGATCCTTGGAGCGCCGCACAACTGGTTCCCGCTGTACCTGGGGCCCGCTCTGGTGGTCGAGATCCTGGCGCTGACCCCGTTGTTCAAGCGGCCGATCGTCTTCGGTGCCGTCACCGGTCTTGCGGTCGGCACCGTCGGACTCTGGTTGGAGTCGCTGTGGATCGGGGCGGTCTACCACTACCCGTGGCCGACCAGCATGTGGGGCGAGGCCCTGGCGATGGCGGTGCCGGTGGCAATCTTGATGGGCGTCTGCGGCGCGATGACCGGCATGGTGCTCACCGGGCAACCACTGCCGCGCCGCGCGATCGGCATCTCGCTGGTCGCGGCAACGGTGGTGGTGATCGGCGCGACGGTGGCCAACGGCCTGCACATCCTCATCCCGAGCCAGAACACCGCCACCATCAAGCTGACCGAGTTGCCCAGCGACCCCGGTAAGCGCATGGTCTCCGCCGACATCCAGATCAACCCGCCCGACATGATCAAGGACGACCCCGACTGGGTATCGATCACGTCCTGGCAGGGGAAGATGGAGAACAACCGCGGTCTGATAATCGACCGCCTGCAGCGGGTCGGCCCCGGGCACTACCGCACCACCGAGCCCATCCCGGTCTGGGGCACCTGGAAGACGCTGCTGCGCGTGCAGGACGGCTACACCATGACTGCGGTGCCGATCTATGAGCCGGCCGACGAGGCGATCCCGGCCCCCGAGGTGCCGGCCCAGCCGGAGATGACCCGCCCGTTCGTGTTCGAGAACACGATCCTGCAGCGCGAGCGGGACCCAAGCGCGCCGGAGTGGTTGTTCACCGTGGGCTCGATCCTGGTGCTGATCTTCACGTTGATGGTGATCGCCGCCCTGACCTGGGGCGCCGGCCGGATCAACGGTGAGGTGACCCGACCCAAACGGGTGGAGGAGCAAAAGCACCCGTTGCCAGAAGCGGCGTAGCCGGATGACCCTCGTACGCACCCTCGTCACGGCGTGGGCGGGCTTGCTGATCTGCGCACTGGTCGCCTGCGGCGGCAACTCGCCCAGCAAGTCCCCCGCCCAGCCGCTGACCATCGACGTCACGATCGCCGGCGGACAGGTCACGCCCACCAACGCCACGTTGCAGGCCAAGGTGAAGCAACAGATCGTCCTGCACGTCACCAGTGACACCACCGACGAGCTGCACGTGCACTCGGTGCCCGACCACAAGTTCCAGATTGCGGCGGCACCGCACCAACAGTTCGAGTTCAGCGTCGATGTGCCCGGCAGCGTGGACGTCGAACTGCATCACCTCAAGCGGACGATCGCCACCATCCAAGTCCAGCCGTGACCGACGCTCACCCCGTGTCGGTGCTGGCGCACGGCCTGGGCGGGTCGAACGATCTTCCGGTGCCGTACACCTTCGCGCTGATCGGCGCGGCGTGGGCGCTGACGTTCACGTTCGCGCTGGTGGCGCTGGCCTGGAAACAACCGCGGTTCGATCCGGACAAACCGGGACACCCGCTGGCGGACGCGGTGACCGCCGTGGTCGATTCGCGCGTGGTGCGCTGGGTCGTTGGCGGTTTGGCGTTCCTCTTTGCGGTCTGGGTGCTGATCGCCGGGGTGTGGGGGCCGCAGAACCAGGCCAATGGCCTGCTGGGCGCGTTTTACGTGCTGCTGTGGGTCGGGTTGGTCGCCGTGTCGCTGTTCTTCGGGCCGGTCTGGCGGGTGATCTCGCCGGTCCGGACCCTGTATCTGCTGGTGCGCCGCGGCCTGCCGGAGCGGCTCAGCCGGCCGCGGTGGACGTACCCGGAGCGCTGGGGGTACCGCCCTGCGGCCTTCGGGCTGTTCGCGTTCGTCTGGATGGAACTGGCCAGCCCGGATTCGGCGTCGCTGACCGCGGTCAAGACATGGCTGCTGGTCTACACGGTGGTCTTGTTCGTCGGGGCCTGGCTGTGTGGCCAGCGCTGGTTCGCCCGGGTGGACCCGTTCGGGGTGTACAGCATGGCCGTGTCCCGACTCTGCCCGTTCTGGCGCAACCCCGAGACGGGCAAGATCGTGGTCGGCAATCCGTTCGACCACCTGCCGTCATTGCCGGTGCGTCCGGGCGTGGTGATGATGCTGGCGGTGCTCCTCGGATCCACCGCCTTCGACAGCTTCTCCGCGGCACCCACCTGGCGCAATTTCGCCGACGGGATCGCCCGGGACGTCCATAGCGTGCCGGAAACGCTGACCTCGTCGGCGCTGCGCACCGCCGGCTTGCTCGTCTTCATTTCGGTGGTGGCGGCGACGTTTACGCTGGCGGCTCGCGCGACGGGCGGCGTTGATGCCGAGGAGCGCCGAGCCCTGCCCGGTCAGATGGCGCACTCGCTGATTCCGATCGTGGTCGGCTACATCTTCGCGCACTACCTGACCTACCTGGTGGAGCGCGGACAGCAGGCCGTGATCGCACTCGCCGACCCGTTGGGCCGCGGGTGGAACCTGCTCGGCCTGGCGGACGCACACGTGGCCTACGTGCTCTCGACGCACCCGGCGGTGCTGTCCACGATCAAGGTGGCCTGCGTGGTGACCGGACACATCGTGGCCGTCATCGCTGCGCACGACAAGGCGCTGCGGCTGCTGCCCAAGGACCATCAGCTCACCGGCCAGCTCACCATGATGCTGGTGATGGTCGGCTACACGTTCATGGGGTTGTACCTGCTGTTCGGGGGCTGACGTCAGCCGAGGTGATACTCGACGCGCTTGTCACCGTCCCATCGCCGTAACCTGGCGAAGTGGCCGTCGAGCTGAACCGGTCGCCCGGCGATGTCCACGGCCTGGCCCAGATAGGCGCCGTCGAGCCGCCGGGCGAGCGTGACGTGCGCGGTCCACTGCCCCGGCAGGCTGTTGGCCATCGGTTCGGGCAGCAGGTGCGGACCGCACAGCCGCTGCACCTCGGCGTGCAGGTCCAATAGCTCGGGGGACGGCACCACCAGCCGGGTCAACACGACAGTGCCGCGGCCGAATATCAGCGGCGCCCCGACCACACAGCGCAACGGCAGCCGCCGCACCACCGGCTGAAGCAGCTCGTCGACGTCGGCGTTGATCCGCTGCGATACCGCCACCGTCACGTGCGGCCGGCCGGGCGGTATCCGGGCGGGTATGCCCGCGGCCGCCAGCTTGTCCCACATCCGCCTGATCGCGGCCTCGGTGTCCGGGTCGAACAGCAGCTCGATCGAATGCGCCATCAGCCGACCAACGCCGTGACCCAGTCGCGGTCGAACGCCGCGGCGCTCAGGGCGGCGAAGTCCACACCGATGGCCGCGGCCCCTGCGGGCAGCGCGGCGCGCACCGGAGCGAGCCTGGCCAGCGCCACCCGGTTGGACTGCGCCACCGACCCAGGCTCCGCCGGCCAGCTGCCGATCACCAGCCCTGCGCACGGAACACGTTGTGCTGCAAGCGCTTCCAAGGTGAGGGCGGTGTGGTTGAGGGTTCCCAGCCCCGCGCCGACCACCACCAGCGCCGCAGCGCCCAGGTCCACCGCGAGATCCCGCAACGTGTAGCCGCCGTCGGCGAGCTCGACCAGCACTCCCCCGGCGCCCTCGACCAGCGTCAGGCGTCCGGGCCGGTCGACGCCGCGGACCAGGCCCCGCAGATCGGCAGCCGAGGGCAGCGGCGTCCCCGCCCGCTCGGCGGCGGCGGCGGGAGCCATGGGCAGCGGATACCGGGCCAACCCGACCAACTCGGTGACTCCGGACAAGCGGGCGATCTCGGCGAGGTCGTCATGGCCGTCGCGGGTGCCGGTCTGCACCGGTTTGCACACGGCCACATCCATGCCGGCCTGCCGGGCGTGGGAGGCCAACGCAGCGGTGGCGACTGTCTTTCCGACACCCGTGTCGGTCCCGGTGACGACCAGGACCGTCAAGGGCGGCGGGCCGCGGCGAGTACGTCGGTCAGCACCCGGCGGGCGAGTTCGAGTTCGTCGGCGCTCAGCGAGGCACGCGCGGTGAGCCGCAGTCGGGAGGTTCCGACGGGGACCGTGGGGGGCCGGAAGCAGCCCACCTTCACTCCCGCGTCCAGGCAGGCCGTGGCGGCCGCGAGCGCCGCCTCGGGATCACCGAGGATCACCGACACCACCGCCGACTGCGGGACTTCGGCGACGCCGCACGCCCGGGCCAACTCCCTGGCATGCTGCAACACCGCACCCGGTCGCCAGGGCTCGGCCTGCAGGACCCGCAACGCCGCCAGGGCGGCACCGACCGCGGCCGGGGCCAGACCGGTGTCGAAGATGAACGGCCGGGCGGCGTCAATCAGGTGCGCCCGCACCGCCGGGGGACCCAGCACCACTCCGCCCTGGCTGCCGAGCGCCTTGGACAGGGTCGTCGTCATCACCACGTCGGGCGCGCCGGCCAGCCCCACCTCATGCAGCAGTCCGCGTCCACCGCCGCGTACCCCCAACCCATGCGCCTCGTCCACAATGAGCAGGGCCCGGTGCCGTCGGCACACTTCATGCAATTCGCGCAGCGGCGCCAGGGCGCCGTCGGCGCTGAACACCGAGTCCGTGATGACCACGGCGCGCTCTTCGGCGCGGGCGGCCAGGGCCGCCTCCACCGCGCCGACGTCGCGACTCGGAGTCACCACCACCCGCGCCCGGGACAGCCGGCAGGCATCCACCAGGGATGCGTGCGAATAGGCGTCGGACACCAACAGCGAACCGGCGCCGGTCAGGCTCACCACCGCGCCCAAATTCGCGGTGTAACCCGAGGAGAACACCAAACCCGTTGCCGCGCCGACATATTCGGCAAGATCTGCTTCAAATTGTTGATGCAGCTCGGTGTCGCCCGTGACCAGCCGCGACCCCGTGGCACCGGCACCCCAGACCCGCAACGCCTGCACGCCACCCTCGATGACGGCGGGATGCTGGGACAACCCCAGGTAGTCATTGGAGGCGAGGTCCAGTTCGGTGGCCACGGCTGGGCGCGGCCGCAGCGAGCGGCGCAGTCCGGCTTCGCGGCGCTGGGTCTCCACCGTGTCCAGCCAGGCCAGCGGGGAGGTCGTTTCGATCGATGCCATCGCGGTTCAGCCTACGAGGCGTGCGACCTGCACCATCGCCGAGGTGATCTGGGCGATCTCGACGGGCGTGCAGATGTAAGGCGGCATCGCATAGATCAGGTTGCGGAAGGGCCGCAGCCACACCCCGTGTTCGATGGCGGCAGGGGTGGCGACCGCCAGATCCACCGGCCGCTCGCACTCGATGACGCCGATGCCGCCGCAGACCCGCACGTCGGTAACTCCGGGCACGGTCCGGGCGGGTTCCAGCCCGGCGACCAGTTCGCCGCCGATCTCGGCGACCCGCGACCGCCAGTCCTGGCTCAACAACAACTCGACGCTGGCCACCGACACCGCACACGCCAGCGGGTTGGCCATGAACGTCGGACCGTGCATCAGGGCGCCCGCCGCTCCGGTGCTGATGGTGCGTGCGATCTCGGCGGTGCACAGGGTCGCGGCCAGGCTGAGGTACCCACCGGTGAGCGCCTTGCCGACGCACATGATGTCCGGGCTCACGCCGGCGTGGTCGGCGGCGAACAACTCGCCTGTGCGCCCGAAGCCGGTGGCGATCTCGTCGAAGATCAGCAACACCTGATGCCGGCGGCAGATGTCGCGCAGGTCGGCCAGGTATTGCGGGTCGTGGAAGCGCATCCCGCCCGCCCCCTGCACAACGGGCTCCACCACCACCGCGGCCAGTACGGCGGCGTGCCGGGCCAGCTGCGCCTCGAACGCCGCGCTGTAATCCGGGTCGTAGTCGCGCGGCACCCGCGGCGCGAACACCTGGTCGGCCAGCACGTCGGTCCACAGCGAGTGCATGCCGCCGTCGGGATCACAGATGCTCATCGGGGTGAAGGTGTCGCCGTGATAGCCACCCCGCCAGGTCATCAGCCGGTGCTTGCCGGGGCGGTCGAGGCTGCGCCAGTACTGCAATGCCATCTTCACGGCCACTTCCACCGATACCGACCCCGAGTCGCTGAAGAAGACCGTCTCCAGTCCCTCCGGCGTCACCTCCACCAACAGCTGGGCCAGCCGGGCGGCGGGCTCGTGGGTGAGGCCACCGAACATGACGTGGTTCATGGTGGCCAGCTGGGCGGTCATCGCCGCGTCCAGCACCGGGTGGCCGTGGCCGTGGATGGCGGTCCACCAGGAGCTCATCGCGTCGATCACCTCGACTCGCTCGTCGTCCCGAACGAGCGTCAGCCGGGTGCCGCGCGCGCCCACCGCGACCACCGGGGCGACGGCTTCCGCGCCGATGGTGCTGTAGGGGTGCCACAGATGGGCGGCGTCGATCGCGCTGATCTGCGCGGGCGTCAGCTTGGATCCGGACGTTCCGGCCGCTGCCATGGAAGCCGAGACTAATGCAGCCGTGACGCCCCGCCGACGCCCCATCGGTCGCAGAAAAGCCGTTCATCGGGAAGCATGCAGGACATGACCGCACCTGAAGAGTCCACGGACACACAAACTGATGTGGAGCTGGCGGAGGACAAACCCGAGCTGCGGATCATCAGGCTGCGGTTGGTTCCCTGGGACGTGGTCACCATGTTGGTCCTGCTGGCGCTGCTGATCGCCGCGGTCACCATGACCAGTTGGCCGACGCGACTGTTCGCTTTCACCGAGACGGTTTGCCAAGGCGAAGAGTGCGGACTGGTGCCGTTCGGCGTCGACTATTACATCTATCCGCTGGTGTGGGGCGGCGTCGGCGCAGCGGTCACCGCGGCTTTGCTGGGCCCGATTGTTTCGTTGGTCAAGGGCTGGTTCATGTGCTTCTGGCCGATCGTGTCGGTCGGCGTCCTGAGTCTGACCTCAGTGGTCGCTCGCGCGCTCACCGATTTCAGCAGCAACTACTGGCACTAGACCGCCGCGAAGCATCACGCCGCGGCAACACTTGTGAGACCGAAATCACAACTGCCGTCACGGAATTGGCCCTGCTAATCACCGTCCGGTCACGTTACGACAAAGAATGTTTGCCGCCTCTGGCCCTCGCTAATCTCTGTTGCCAAAGTGTCTGTAGTGACTGGTGTGAATAGAACGGGCTGACTGGGCCGTTCACCCCACCAAGTGTCATCCAGCGGCGCTCGGCCCCGACGTGGCGGCCGGTCTGGAACGGCAGCGGATGCGCGGTTCACCGCGCTGAGGCACAGAGGGGCCGCGAGGCCCCAGGAAACGAGGGAACGACATGAAACGCGTCTACGCCTTGGCGGCCGGCCTGGCCATGCTGGTCGCACCCATGGTGACGACCACCGGGCTGGCGGCAGCCGATCCCTACACTCGGGCCTCGGACTACCAGCAACTCGCCGACACCGTCATCGCGCGCGGGCTCTCGCAGCGCGGCGTGCCGTTCTCGTGGGCCGGCGGCGGTGTCACGGGCCCAACTCGCGGCACCGGGTCGGGCATCAACACCGTCGGGTTCGACGCGTCGGGCCTGATGCAGTACGCCTACGCCGGAGCTGGGCTCAAGCTGCCCCGGTCGTCGGGCCAGATGTACCGGGTCGGTGAGCGGGTGCTGCCGCAACAGGCCCGCAAAGCTGACCTGATCTTCTACGGTCCCGAAGGGACTCAGAGCGTCGCTATGTACCTCGGCAACGGTCAGATGCTCGAGGTCGGCGATGTCGTCCAGGTCTCGCCGGTGCGCAGCAACGGCATGACGCCGTACCTGGTGCGCATCCTGGGCGCGCAGGTGCCGGCGGCACCGGCGCCCGTTCAACAGGCGCCCGCACAGCAGGCCCCGGCTCAGCAGATTCCGGGACAGCAAGCCCCGGCCCAGGCGGTGCCGGGACAGCAAGCCCCGGCCCAGGCGGTGCCGGGACAACAAGCACCGGCCCAGCAGGCCCCGGCGCAGCAGGTTCCGGCGCTGCAAGCCCCGGCGCAGCAGGTTCCGGGTCAGCAAGCGCCGCTGCAGCAACCGCCGGTGCAGCAACTGCCGACCCAGCAGGCGCCGCTGCAGCAACAGGCACTCACTCCGCAAGCGCCGGCGCAGCTGCCCGGCCAGCAGACGCCGTTGCAGCAGGTCCCCGCCCAACCGGCGCCCGCGCAGGCGGTCCCGACGCCGCCGTTGCAGCTGGTGCCGG
The DNA here is from genome assembly GCF_001668675.1 of Mycobacterium asiaticum. Taxonomy (GTDB): domain Bacteria; phylum Actinomycetota; class Actinomycetes; order Mycobacteriales; family Mycobacteriaceae; genus Mycobacterium; species Mycobacterium asiaticum_D. Next base: position 19,666 of record NZ_LZKQ01000051.1, read on the forward strand.
TGCAGCCGATTCCCGGCGCCCCCGCCCGGTAACCGACGGAACTTCTCCGCACCGCCGCCACTTGCTCCCTCGCCGCCGGCGCCGCCGTCCAGCGAGAGTGTGAGCGCCTCGCCCGAACGAGCGCTCAGGAGCGAGTGGCGGTTTTCGGTAAGTTAACGGTGATCATGCAGACGCAGACACCGCCTTCCAGACCGGCTACCAGCGGGGAGCCGGGCGCTATGGGGACCCGTTCTTCGGGCTTCTACCGCCACGACCTCGACGGCCTGCGCGGGATCGCGATCGCGTTGGTCGCCGCCTTCCACGTCTGGTTCGGGCGCGTGTCGGGCGGCGTGGACGTCTTCCTGGCCCTGTCCGGATTCTTCTTCGGCGGCAAGGTGCTGCGGGCCGCCCTCGCCGGCACCCTGTCCCCGGTCACCGAAGTCGTGCGGCTGGTTCGCCGGCTGGTCCCTGCCCTGGTGGTGGTGCTGGCCGGCTGCGCACTCCTGACTGTGCTGATCCAGCCGCAGACCCGGTGGGAGACGTTCGCCGACCAGAGTCTGGCCAGCCTGGGCTACTACCAGAATTGGGAGCTGGCCCACTCGACCGCGGACTACCTGCGCGCGGGCGAGGCCGTCAGTCCGCTGCAGCACATCTGGTCGATGTCGGTGCAGGGCCAGTTCTATCTGGCCTTTCTTATCCTGGTGGCCGGCAGCGCATATCTGCTGCGCGGAGTGCTGGGCAAGCACCTGCGGACCTTCTTCGTGGTGCTGTTGACGGCGCTGACGGTGGCCTCGTTCGTCTACGCGATCATCGCGCATAACCAGTATCAACCGATCGCCTACTACAACAGTTTCGCCCGAGGCTGGGAGCTGTTGCTCGGTGCGCTGGTCGGCGCCGTGGTCCCCGTCATTCGGTGGCCCATGTGGTTGCGGACGGTGGTCGCCACGGTGGCGCTGGCCGCGATCCTGTCCTGCGGCGCACTGATCGACGGCGTCCAAGAGTTCCCGGGCCCGTGGGCGCTGGTGCCGGTGGGCGCCACCATGCTGATGATCCTGGCCGGGGCGAACATGCAGGCCCGCCCGGACACCCGCGGCCGGATGCCGGCGCCGAGCCGGATCCTCGCGATTGGTCCGCTGTTCACGCTCGGAGCGATGGCCTACTCGCTGTACCTCTGGCATTGGCCACTGCTCATCTTCTGGCTCGCCTACACCGGCCACAAAGACGCCAACTTTTTCGAAGGCGCGGCGGTGCTGCTGGTATCCGGTGTGCTGGCCTACCTGACCACCCGGCACGTCGAGGACCCGCTGCGCTATCGGGCCAACGCGCCGCGGCCCGCGCCGGTCGCCTGGCGCCAGCGGATGCGCCGGCCCACCATGGCGCTGGGATCGATCGTGGCGCTGCTCGGCGTCACACTGACCGCGACCTCGTTCACCTGGCGCGAGCACCTGGTGATCGAACGTGCGGCCGGCAAGGAGCTCAGTGGCCTGAGCGCCAACGACTACCCCGGTGCACGGGCGCTGGTCAACCACGTGCGGGTGCCGTCGCTGCGGATGCGGCCGACCGTGCTCGAGGTCCAGGAAGACTTGCCCGCTTCCACAAAAGACGGCTGCATCAGCGACTTCGCCAACCCCGCCGTCGTCAACTGCACCTACGGCGACGACAACGCTCCCCGGACCATCGCCCTGGCCGGTGGCTCGCACGCCGAACACTGGCTGCCCGCGCTGGACCTGCTGGGCAGGCTGCATCACTTCCGGGTGGTGACCTACCTCAAGATGGGCTGCGCGTTGTCCACCGAACAGGTCCCCCTGATCATGGGCAACAACGCCCCGTACCCGCAGTGCCGGGAATGGGTCGAGACGACGATGGCCAAACTGGTCAGCGACCGCCCCGACTACGTGTTCACCACGTCGACCCGACCGTGGAACATCAAGCCCGGCGACGTGATGCCCGCCACCTACATCGGGATCTGGCAGACGTTCTCCGACAACAACATTCCGGTCCTGGCGGTCCGGGACACCCCGTGGCTGGTCAAGGACGGCCAACCGTTCAACCCCGCCGACTGCCTGGCCAAGGCGGGCAACTCGACGTCCTGCGGGATCAAACGCAGCGAGCTGCTCTCCGATCGCAACGGGACGCTGGATTTCGTCGGGCAGTTCCCGCTGCTGAAGCCGCTGGATCTGTCCGACGCGATCTGCCGTCCCGACCTGTGCCGCGCCGTCGAGGGCAACGTGCTGATCTACCGTGATCCTCATCACCTGACCGCGACCTACATGCGCACTCTGGCGCCTGAGCTCGGACGGCAGATCGCAGCAATCACCGGTTGGTGGTGACGACAACCTCCGGCCGCGACGCGTCACGATTAAGGTCGAGTAATGGCTTCGACCGAGCGAAAGAACGAAAGTCCTTTTGACGAGGCCGACACGTCGCCCGCTCTGGCGACGGTTTGGCCGGGCGCGCCTTTTCCCCTCGGCGCCACGTATGACGGTGCCGGCACCAACTTTTCGCTGTTCTCCGAGGTGGCCGACCGCGTCGAGCTGTGCCTGATCGCGAAGAACGGCACCGAGACCCGGATCAACCTCGACGAGGTCGACGGCTACATCTGGCACTGCTACCTACCGAACGTCACGCCTGGCCAGCGGTACGGATTCCGGGTGCACGGCCCGTTCAACCCGGACGCCGGGCTGCGGTGTGACCCCAGCAAGCTGCTGCTCGACCCGTACGGCAAATCGTTCGTCGGCGACTTCGACTTCGGCCAGGCGCTGTACTCCTACGACCTGGCGGTCGCCGCCGAGAATCCGTCGGAGACCGGCACTCCCCCGATGGTCGATTCGCTGGGCCACACCATGACCTCCGTGGTGATCAACCCGTTCTTCGACTGGGCATCGGATCGCGCACCGTGCACGCCGTACCACGAGACGGTGATCTACGAGGCGCACGTCAAGGGCATGACCCAGACCCATCCCGCCATCCCGCACGAGCTGCGTGGGACCTATGCCGGGTTGTCGCACCCGGCGATCATCGACCATCTGAAGTCGCTCAATGTCACCGCCATCGAACTGATGCCGGTGCACCAGTTCATGCACGACCATCGGCTGCTCGACCTGGGCCTGCGAAACTACTGGGGCTACAACACCTTCGGCTTCTTCGCCCCGCACTACCAGTACGCGGCCACCCGCAAGCCCGGTGGCGCGGTCGCGGAGTTCAAGTCGATGGTGCGCACGTTCCACGAAGCCGGCATCGAGGTGATCCTCGACGTTGTCTACAACCACACCGCCGAGGGCAACCATCTCGGCCCGACGATCAACTTCCGCGGCATCGACAACGCCGCCTACTACCGCCTCGTCGACGGGGATCTGCGGCACTACAAGGACTTCACCGGCACGGGGAACAGCCTGAACGTGCGACACCCGCACACGCTGCAGCTGATCATGGACTCTTTGCGGTACTGGGTGCTCGAGATGCACGTCGACGGTTTCCGCTTCGACCTGGCGGCCACGCTGGCGCGCGAGTTCTATGACGTCGACCGCCTCTCAGCGTTTTTCGACCTGGTGCAGCAGGATCCAGTGGTCAGCCAGGTGAAACTGATCGCTGAGCCGTGGGACATCGGCGAAGGCGGTTATCAAGTCGGCAATTTCCCAGGTTTGTGGACCGAATGGAACGGGAAATACCGCGACACTGTGCGCGACTATTGGCGGGGCGAACCCGCAACACTTGGCGAGTTCGCTTCCCGGCTGACCGGGTCGTCGGACCTTTACGAGGCGACCGGGCGACGGCCCAGCGCCAGCATCAACTTCGTCACCGCCCATGACGGGTTCACCCTGCACGACCTGGTGTCCTACAACGAAAAACACAACGAGGCCAACGGCGAAGACAACCGCGACGGCGAAAGCCACAACCGGTCGTGGAACTGCGGCGTGGAAGGCCCGACCGACGATCCCGACATCGTCGAGCTGCGCTGCCAACAGATGCGCAACTTCTGGGCCACCCTCATGGTGAGCCAGGGCACCCCGATGATCTCCCACGGCGACGAGTTCGGCCGCACCCAGCACGGCAACAACAACGTGTACTGCCAGGATTCCGAATTGTCTTGGATGGACTGGTCGTTGGCGGAGAAGAACTCCGACCAACTGGCGTTCGCCAAACGGGTGACGAGGCTGCGCAGGAAACATCCGGTGTTCCGCCGCCGCCGTTTCCTCAAGGGTGGTCCCTTACGCACCGGCGCAGAAGTGCACGACATCGCCTGGCTGACCCCGGCCGGCGAGGAAATGACCGAGCAGGACTGGGACAACGACTTCGGCAAGAGCATCGCGGTGTTCCTCAACGGCCAAGCCTTGCCCGAACCCAACCGGCGCGGCGAGCGCATCGTCGACGACTCGTTCCTGCTCTGCTTCAACGCCCACGACCAGGAGGTCACCTTCGTCATGCCCCACGGTGACTACGCCCAGCAGTGGACGGTGGAGCTCGACACCACCAGCCCGACCGGCGCAGCCGAACGGGTCGTCAAGGACGGCGAAGAAGTCGCGCTGGCCGGACGTTCCGTGCTGATCCTACGTAAGACGTTGTGACATATGCCTTTTCCCGTATCAGCAACCTACCGGTTGCAGTTGCGCGGCGCGTCCAGCGGGTTCGCGTTCACCCTTGCCGACGCCGAGAATCTGCTTGACTACCTCGACGAACTCGGGGTGTCGCACCTGTACCTGTCGCCGATCCTGACCGCGGTGAGCGGCTCGTCGCACGGCTATGACGTCACCAACCCGGAGACCGTGTCCGCCGACCTCGGCGGGCCGGAGGGCCTGGCCCGGCTGGCTGACGCGGCGCGCGCCCGCGGCATGGGATTGATCGTCGACGTCGTACCCAATCACGTCGGTGTAGACAAGCCCGAGCAGAACGCGTGGTGGTGGGATGTGCTGCGGCACGGCCGGGATTCGGAGTATGCGTCGTTCTTCGACATCGACTGGACCCTGGAGGAATCGGGGCGAATCATCCTGCCGGTGTTGGGATCTGACGGCGACGTCGCGGGCCTGACCGTCGACGGCGACCTACTTCGACTGGGTGATCTGGCTTTTCCGATCGCGCCGGGTACCGGGAGCGGGACCGGACCGGAGGTGCACGACCGGCAGCACTACCGGCTGGTGGGCTGGAAGAACGGCGTGGTGGGATATCGCCGCTTCTTCTCGATCACCTCGCTGGCCGGACTGCGCCAAGAGGATCGTGCGGTGTTCGAGGCCAGCCACGCCGAGGTCGCGCGGTGGGTCAACGAAGGGATCGTCGACGGGGTTCGGATCGATCACCCCGACGGATTATCCGATCCCGCAGGCTATTTGGTGTGGCTGCGAGAATTGCTCGGACCCGAGGCATGGATCGTGATCGAGAAGATCCTGGCCGTCGACGAGGCCCTGGAGCCGACATTGCCGGTGGCCGGCACCACCGGCTACGACGTGCTGCGGGAGGTGGGCGGCCTGTTCGTCGACCCCAGCGGGGCGCCGGCGCTCACCGCGCTGGTCGAATCCGCCGGTGTCGATTACGACGAAATGCCGCAGAGGTTGGCCGAGCTGAAGATCCAGGCGGCGACAGAAACCCTCGGCAGTGAGCTGGCCCGGCTGCGACGCAGCATCGTGGCGACGGCCAAGGCCGACGATCCGCTGCTGCCGGATGCGATAGCGGCGCTGCTCACCCACATCGACGTCTACCGTTCCGACTACCAGGGGCTGGCCGCGACGCTTCCCACGGCATTGGCCAAAACGCAAGCAGCGCAACCGGAATACGGCCCCGCTCTGCAAGTGCTGGCCGCCGCGCTGGCCACCGGGGGTGAGCCCGCGACCCGTCTGCAGCAACTGTGCGGCGCGGTCACCGCCAAATCCGTCGAGGACTGCCTGTTCTACCGCGACGCGCGGCTGGTCTCACTCAACGAGGTCGGCGGCGAACCGCACCGGTTCGGTGTCGGCGCCGCCGAGTTCCACCAGAGTGCGGTGACCCGCGCCCGCCTGTGGCCGCAAGCGATGACGACGCTGACCACCCACGACACCAAGCGCGGCGAGGATGTCCGCGCGCGGATCGGCGTGCTCTCCCAGGTCCCGTCGTTGTGGACGGAGTTCGTCGCACGCTGGGAGGTCCAGGCCCCCTCCCCCGACCCGGCGACCGGACAGTTCCTGTGGCAGAACATCTTCGGCGTCTGGCCCGTCAGCGGCGAGGTCACCGATTCGCTGCGCGAGCGGCTGCACGGTTATGCCGAGAAAGCGATCCGGGAAGCAGCGGTGCACACGACGTGGAACGATCCGAATGCCGACTTCGAGGACGGTGTCCACCGCTGGCTGGACACCGTGCTGGACGGGCCGGTGGCCGGGGCGTTGACCGAACTCGTCGGTCAACTCAATCCGCATGCCGCCAGCGACGCGCTCGGCCAGAAGCTACTGGCCCTGACCGTGCCCGGCATCCCCGACGTGTACCAGGGCACCGAGTTGTGGGACGACAGCCTGGTCGACCCGGACAACCGCCGCGAAGTCGACTACGCCGTCCGCCGCGCAGCCCTTGACGACCTGCAGCATCCGAAGATTCGAGTCGTCACCACCGCCCTGCGGCTGCGACGCTCACGCCCGGACTGCTTCCTGCACGGCGACTACGTCCCAGTGCTTGCCGCCGGTCAGGCGAGCGACCACGTGGTGGCATTCCGCCGCGGACCCGACATCCTGGTCGCAGTCACCCGATGGACGGTGCGGCTGGCCGACCTCGGCTGGGGCGATACGGTGCTGCCGCTGCCGGAGGGCTCGTGGACCGACCGGCTGACCGGGGCCATGTCCAGTGGACCCACCTCGGCCGCCCAGTTGTTCGCCGACCTGCCGGTCGTCCTTTTGGAGCGCAACAATGCCTGATTTCCGGGTGTGGGCGCCCAAGCCCGAGCGAGTACGCCTCGACGTCGACGGTGCCGTCCACGAGATGACTCGATCCGACGACGGCTGGTGGCACGCGACCGTCGACGCGCCGCCCGAGGCCCGGTACGGCTTCCTGCTCGACGACGACACCACCGTGCTGCCCGACCCGCGGTCCGCCCGCCAGCCCGACGGGGTGCACGGACGCTCGCAGTTATGGGATGCCGACGCCGCCGCCTGGACCGATGGCGATTGGGCCGGCCGGTCGGTCGAGGGTGCGGTGATCTACGAGCTGCACGTCGGCACGTTCACCCCGGAGGGCACCTTCGATTCCGCCATCGCCAAGCTGGACTACCTCGTCGAGCTCGGGGTGGATTTCGTGGAGCTGATGCCGGTCAATTCGTTTGCCGGAACCCATGGTTGGGGCTACGACGGTGTGCTCTGGTACAGCGTGCACGAACCGTACGGCGGACCCGACGGACTGGTCAGGCTGGTCGACGCGTGCCACGCCCGCGGGCTGGGTGTGCTGATCGACGCGGTGTTCAACCACCTGGGGCCGTCCGGTAACTACCTGCCGAAGTTCGGCCCGTACCTGTCCTCGGCCAGCAACCCATGGGGTGAGGGCATCAACATCGCCGACGCCGACTCCGACGAGGTGCGCCGCTACATCATCGGATGCGCGCTGCGCTGGATGCGCGAATTCCACGCCGATGGGCTGCGCCTGGACGCCGTGCACGCTCTGGTGGACACCACCGCCGTGCACATCCTGGAGGAGCTGGCCACCGAAACAGACTGGCTGTCAAGGCAAGTGGGCCGTCCGTTGTCGCTGGTTGCCGAGAGCGACGTGAATGACCCGCGAACGATCACCCCGCGCGATCGTGGGGGCTACGGGATCACCGCGCAGTGGGCCGACGACATTCACCACGCCATCCACACCGCGGTGTCCGGCGAACGGCAAGGCTACTACGCCGATTTCGGCTCGCTGGCCACGCTGGCCCAGACGCTGCGCCACGGCTTCTTCCACGCCGGCACCTATTCGTCGTTCCGGCGACGCCGGCACGGACGGCCGCTGGACACCTCCGAGGAAACCGGAATCCCCGCCACCCGGCTGCTGGCCTACACCTGCACCCACGACCAGGTCGGCAATCGCGCGCTCGGGGATCGGCCCTCGCAGAACCTGACCGGCGGCCAGCTCGCCGTCAAGGCCGCGCTGGTGCTCGAGTCGCCCTACACGGCAATGCTTTTCATGGGCGAAGAGTGGGGCGCCTCCAGCCCATTCCAATTCTTCAGCTCGCATCCCGAGCCGGAACTGGCGCAGGCCACCAGGGACGGACGCAAGGCCGAGTTCGCCGAACACGGCTGGGATGCCGACGAGATTCCCGACCCGCAGGACCCGCAGACGTTCCAGCGTTCCAAGCTGATCTGGGACGAGGTGGACTCCGGCGAACACGCCCGGCTGCTGCGGACCTATCGCGACCTGATCGCACTGCGGCGCGACGAGCCCGACTTCGCCGACCCGTGGCTTGATCGTCTGACGGTCGACTATGACGAGGAGCAGCGCTGGATCGTGCTGCGGCGCAACACGCTGCAGCTGGCCTGCAATCTGGGCGCGGAGCCGGTGCGGGTGCCGATCACCGGTGAGCTGGTACTGGCGTGGGACCCGCCGGACATCGGCGACAGCGCCATCGAGCTGCCTGGGCATTCCTTCGCCGTGCTGCGCAGCGGCTGACGTCAAGGATCCGCCAAGGATCCGGCAAGCGCCGTGCCCGAGGGTCTTGTGACATGACGACGATCAGCCCGGCATTCGCGTTCCCCGTCTTCGCGCCGCAGCGGCGGGCGATCAACGGTTTGGCCCTGCTCAGCCTGACCGTCGGCGTCCTGCAGTACCTGCTCTTCTTCGTCCCGACGTCATTGATCACCATCCCGCTGGCGCTCAACGCGCTGCAGCGCTGCGAGCCGGCGAACCGTGAAGGCCGCGCCATGGCGATCGCCGGGCTGGCGCTGTCGGTGGCGCACCTCCTCGGCTACGTTGCGCTGTTCGTCTGGCTGCTGGCCTGAGCTCACACACTCGCGGGCCCGCTACCGTGCACAGCCTCGGCGATGGCGTCGGCCAGCGGGTCGATCTCATCGTCCTTGAGGTCCGCGATGGTGATGCGCATCCCGGGCGGCGTCTCCATCCGGAAGCGGGTACCCGGTGCCGCGCCCCAGCCCGCGCTGAGCAACCTGGTGATCGCTACCGTCTCGTCGGGCACCGGGATCCAGACGTTGAGCCCCGATTTCCCGTGCGCGGTGATGTCGCGCTCGGCCAGCGCCGCCCGCAGCGCCTCGCGATTCTTGGTGTAGCGGACCTGGGCCGTGTGCACCATTTCCGTCGCGGCCTCGTCCGTCCACATGCGGACCGCGAGATCCTGCAGCAGTCGGCTCACCCAGCCGGGGCCGAGGCGCAACCGGCCGTGCACGCGCTCGACGGTGCGGCGGTCTCCGGCCAGCACCGCGAGCCTCAGGTCGGGGCCGTAGGCCTTGGATACCGAACGCACGAACGCCCAGCGACGGGTGGCGCCGGCCAGCGGATGCAGCGGGGCGCCGGAAATCCTGGCGCAGTGATCGTCCTCGACCACCAGCACATCACCGGTCTTGGCGGCCAACAAGCTGCGCAGCGCGGCGGCGCGTTCCTTGGACAGTGCGGCGCCGGTCGGGTTCTGCGCCCGAGTGGTGACGATGACGGCCCGCGCTCCGCGCCGCAGCGCCCGCGCCATGCTCAGCACCACCGGCCCCTCGTCGTCAACTTTGACGGGTTCCGGGGAAAGGCCAAGCGCCGCAACGAGATCGAGCATGTTGGCCCAGCCCGGATCCTCGACCGCCACCCGGTCGCCGGGACGCAGATGCGCGGCCAGTACCCGCTCGATGCCGTCCAGTGCGCCGCTGGTCACCGTCAGATAATCGGCCGGAACCCGGTCAGCACCCAGATCCTTCCGGGCGAACTTCGCCAGCTCGGCAGACATCGCCGACTGCCCGTACAGCAGCGGCTTGCCGGTGTTCGGGCGGGCGAGTTGCGCGGTGGCGATGGGCAGCAGCTCCGGGTCGGGATTGCCGGTCGACAGGTCGCGGGCGCCCGCGGGCACTGCGAGGCCGAGCAGCGAGCGCGGCGTGGTCGCCGGCCGATCCCGCACGCGGGTGCCGCGCCGTCCGGCGGTCTCGACCGCGCCGCGTTCGCGCAGCAGGCGGTAGGCGGCGGCGACGGTGTTCGCGTTCACCCCGAGCTGGGCCGCGACCTCGCGGATCGACGGCAGGGCATCGCCGGGTGCCAGGGCGCCGTCGGAGATGCCCTCTTCGACGCTGGCGGCTATGGACTCCGCGCCGGTTCCGGTTATGCTATATCGTACTGGCATAAAGACTATTATGTACTAGTACAACCTACCTGGCAAGAGGTTCGCAGCTGTGGCCACCGATTACCGACCAACCTCCCGCACTACACCGACCCGCTACCGGGACCGGGCGCGCTATGACCGCGACACCGTGCACCGCATCCTGGACGAATCGCTGATCTGCCACCTCGGATACGTCAACGATGGGCGACCGGTAGTGCTGCCGACCACGCACGCGCGGCTCGGCGAAGTCCTCTATCTGCACGGCTCGTCGGGCAGCGGCCCGATGCTGGCGGCGCGCTGGGCCGGCATGCCCGTCTGCATCACCGCAACACTGGTCGACGGCGTGGTGCTGGCCCGCTCGGCGATGCATCACTCACTGAACTACCGCTCGGTGGTCGTGGTGGGCACCGCCCGCCTGGTCGAAGATCTTGACGAGAAGCGGCGGGCGCTGGATGCGCTGCTCGACCACATCCGGCCGGGCCGGGCCGGCGACTGCCGGCCACCGAATGCCCGCGAGTTGGCCGCCACCGCGGTGCTGGCCGTTGATCTGGTCGAGGTTTCGGCGAAGCTTCGCCTCGGCGGGGTGTCCGACGACGACGAAGACCTGAGCCTGCCGTACTGGGCCGGCGTCGTGCCCCTATCGGTGGCCGCCGGAGCGGCGCAGCCCGCCGACGATCTCGACCCCGCTACCCCGCTGCCGTCATACCTGCGCTGACCCGGCCCGCTCTGCCCCGGGGGCCCGGGCCCACCGGCGCCGGGGCCCGCCCACCCGCGAGGGTGCGCAGCGTGCCAGCAACACGCCGCAAAACCCGGACATCTGCGCACCTTCGCGAGGACGGCAAACGCGTCGATGGCACACCGCTCCCGCGAGGGTGCGCAGCGTGCCAGCGACACGCCGCAAAACCCGGACATCTGCGCACCTTCGCGGCAGAAGGCGGCAGAAGGAGCGCGCAGAAGGAAGGGCGGAAGCGCCAGAAGCTCAGAGCAACAGGTAGCGATACGCAGGCGACCCCGGCAGCAGGGTCTCGACGTGAATCTCGGTCGCCCGCATCCGCGCCAGCAGACCGTCCAGGTCGGCGGCTGATCCCAGCTGCACGCCGACCAGCGCCTCACCCGTCTCACGGTTGTTGCGCTTGACGTACTCGAACAGCGTGATGTCGTCGTTGGGGCCGAGCACCTCGTCAAGGAACCGACGCAGGGCGCCCGGCTCCTGCGGGAAGTCCACCAGGAAGTAGTGCTTGAGGCCGAGGTGCACCAGCGAGCGTTCGAGCACCTCGCCGTAGCGTGACACGTCGTTATTGCCGCCCGAGATCAGACACACCACGGTCGACCCGGGCTCGACCTGGGCCTCCAGCAACCCGGCCACCGACAACGCTCCCGCGGGCTCGGCGATGATGCCTTCGTTCTGGTAGAGGTCCAGCATCGCGGTGCACACCGCGCCCTCGTCGACGGTGGTGATCGACACCATGTCTCCGGCGGCGGCGAGCGCGGCGTAGGGCAGCGCCCCCGCGCAGGCCACGGCGGCGCCGTCGACGAATTGGTCCACGTGCTCGAGTGTCACCGGTCCCCCGGCGGCCAGGGCGGCCATCATTGCGGCGGCGCCGGCCGGCTCGATCCCCAGCACCGCGGTGTTGGCGGTCCGCTCGGCCAAATAGGTCGTGATGCCGGCGATGCAGCCACCGCCGCCCACCGGCACGATGACCAGGTCCGGCTCCCCACCCAGCTCGGCGAGTATCTCCACGGCGATGGTGCCCTGGCCGGCCATGGTCCGCAGGTCGTCGTACGGCGGGACCAGGGTGGCGCCGGTGCGTTCGACGTCGGCGCGCGCGGCCGCGGCGGCCATGTCGTAGGTCGTTCCGCCCACGATCAGTTCGATGTACTGACCGCCGTGGTAGCGAATCCGGTCCCGCTTCTGCTTGGGCGTCTTGGCGGGCACGTACACCCGGCCGTGCACGCCGAGTGACCGGCACGCGAACGCGAAGCCCTGCGCGTGGTTCCCCGCCGACGAGCACACCACCCCCGCGGCCAGCTCCTCCTCGGACAGCTGAACCAGCAGGTTGTAGGCGCCGCGCAGCTTGTAGGAGCGCACCACCTGCAGGTCCTCGCGCTTGAGGTACACCGTCGCGCCGGTGATCTCGGAGAGCCGCTCGCTGAGCTGCAACGGAGTCGGCGTCACCACCGAGGCAATTCGCTGCGCCGCGCGGTCGATATCAACCGCGGACAGCGGCGACCTACTCGGGTGCTGGCTCAGTTCGGCGGACACCGGTTAATGGTGCCATGGCCGCGACGGGGCCGTATCAGCTCACCGGGGTCAAGACGAATACCGGAATCTGGCGGTCGGTCTTCGTTTGGTATTCGGCGTAGTCCGGCCACGCCGCGACGGCCCGTTCCCACCAGACGGCCTTTTCGTCGCCGAACACCTCCCGGGCGTCGTATTCGCGGGTGACGCTGCCGTCCTGCAATTCGACGCGCGGGTTCTTGACGACGTTGTGGTACCAAACCGGGTGCTTCGGCGCGCCACCCAGCGAGGCGACCACCGCGTACTGGCCGTCGTGCTCGACGCGCATCAGCGGCGTACGGCGCAGCTTGCCGGTCTTGGCGCCGATGGTGGTCAGGACGATGATCGGCTTGCCCTTGAGCTCTGCGGCCTCGGACCCGCCGGATTCCACGAACTTGTCGGCCTGTTCCCGGGACCAGTCGAAGGGGCTGGGTGCGTACTCACCTTGTAGCGGCATATCGATCACTCTATGCCGCAGAGCGCCCGCATCGAATGTTTCGATTAGCCGAAATTCGATGTGCTGGGTACACTCACTCTCATGACTCAACCGGCCTTGAACAGGAGCGATGTGCTGGTCGCGGGCGTCCCGTGGCCGCGGCACAAGCTGTTCGCGGTTATCGCCGGGCTGGTCACTCTGCTGCTTGTCGGGGCGGTGACCGCCAGCGCAGCGCCGGCGGTGCTGGGCGGGGCCGGTGTCGGCGTCGCGGTCGGGTTGCTGCTCAAGGTCGCTACGGACCTGCGAGGCTGACCCGCCTCCTCGCCATTTCGGCAATGATGTTGACCCTGCGCGTCGCCGTGGCGATCTCGTCTGCGAACTCCTGGCGCCGTTTGGCGATGTCCGCCTGATCGGCTCCGTCTACCAGCTCACGGTGCCGCGCCAATCGCAGCGCCGTCTTGAACAACTCCATCGATCTGGACTCGGCGTTGGCGATGCGGCGCTGCAGCTCCCACTGCTTGCCCACTTCGAGACACTCGGCCAGGAACGCTTCCTCGTCCAGCGATTCGTCCTCCAGGGCGGCCAGCCGGTCGGCGACGATGTGGTACGCGTCGAGGAACGGTCGCAACACCAGATGCGCCAGCAACACATCCGCCGACTCCAGTAGGTTGCACACCTCCTCGGCCCTGGCGTCCTTTGTGGTGTCCTCGACCGGGCCGATGAGCCGCACCTCGTCGGCGAGTTCCATCTCGAACTGCGCCCGCCCGGAGAACAGGAACTCGAACTTCAGCAACTCGCGCAGGCTCAGCGCTTCATCGCGCACGGACGCCGGCGCCACCGTCCCGTCGGTCGAGTTCTCCGACGCCGCCAGCAGCGCCAGCTCGGCGATGGCCCGGTCCACCAGGATGTGGATCGCGGTGTTGCGGTAGAACGCCGCGACCAGATGCTGGTCGGCGCCGATGCCCCAGACCGCCTCGGTGCCGGCGTCGTAGACGCTGACGACGCCGGAGTCCACCATCTGGTGCAGGGTCCAGCGGATCGTCGACTTGTTGGTCAGGTCGGCCGCCCCCGCCACCACCCAGTTGCGGGCCGCGATGTAGCTGGCCAGCGGTCGCACGGTGGCCAGCACCTCGCTGATCGACAGTGACCGGTCGGCGCCCAGCAGCGCCAGGCTCACCACCGCGGTCGGCGTCACCGGCGTGGCGCGGTTGATCCGGTGTTCCACGTCGAGTGCGATGCGCTCGACGACGGTCTCGGTGCCCGACGGATCGGCGCGCAATTCCTCGAGGCGCTTGCGCAACGGCAACGGCTCGCCGAAGTCGAGGTAGGCGCGCCCCAGCCGCTCACCCTGCTGGCGGGACAGCCGAACCAAAAACCGGAAGTCCTCGGGCCGCTTGGTCGCGCCGTAGGCCTCGGTGGTCATGGCCTCCACCTCGTGCAGTTGGTCGTACACGATCGACGTCGGCACCAAATACACTTCGGGGCCGTCGATTTCGTCGACGGCGTCGGTCAGGTAGCGCAGGATGCCGAACACCGGCGGGCGCAGCTTGCCGGTTCGGGTGCGCCCGCCCTCGATCGACCAGGTGAGGTTGACGTGGTTCTGGACCAGCTGGGCGGTGTAGGCGCGCAGCACGAACCGGTAGACCGGGATGTCCTTGGTCTGCCGGCGGATGAAGATGGTGCCGGTCCGCTTGGCGAAGCCGCCCATCGGGAAGAAGTTCAGGTTGGCCCCGCCGAACGTGAACGCCGACGACAGGCGGTTGGCGGCGATCGCCTCCGGCAGCAGCATGCCGTCCAGGTAGGAGCGGTGGGAGAAGGCGAAAGCCAGTGTGGCCTTGCGGTCGAGGCGGCGCAGCGCGGCGATCTGATCCTCGTCCACCAGCACGTCATAGGCCCGCATCAACCATCGGCTGAACCCCCGCCAGGCCTGCACGGCACGCTCGTCCAGCGACGCCGCGACCTCCCGCAGGTAGCCCGCCGCCTCCACCCGCACGCTCGCCGGATCGCGACCGAGCTCCTCGGCCAGCGCATCCAATCGCTCACCGAACCATCGGGCGCCCAGCAGCTGGGTCACCGCCTCGGGATCCGTGGGCAGTGCGGTCGTCGACTCGTCGACAAATCCGGTGCGCTGCAGAAGCTTTCGCACTCCGCTGCGACCGACCTCCCGTGCAGTCACCTCATCCCCCTCAGGCCGGTTGTGCCGCTGCCGCGGCGGCGGGCTGGTGTACCTGGTCGCCGGGCTTGTCGGAGTACAACTCCTCGATCTCGGCGGCGTACTTGGCGTGGATCGGTTTGCGTTTGAGCTTCATCGTCAAAGTGATCTCGTCACCGCCGGGCTCCCACAGCGTCGGCAGGACACGGAATCGCTTGACCTGCTCCACCCGGGACAGCTTCTGGTTGCCTTCGGCGACCCCGGCCGCGATCTGCGCGATCACCTCGGGGTCGGCGGCCAGCGCCTGCGGTGTCGGCTCCAGACCGCGCTGGGCCGCGTACGGTCCCACCGAGTCCGCGTCGAAAACCATCAGCGCGGTGTTGTAGGGCCGACCGTCGCCGATGGCGATCATCACGCCGACCATCGGGCAGGCCGCCACGATCGTGTTCTCAATGTTGGCCGGCGACATGTTCTTTCCGGCGGCGTTGATGATCAGCTCTTTCTTGCGGTCCACCACCCGCAGGTATCCATCGGCGTCGATCTTCACGATGTCGCCGGTGTGTAACCATCCGTCGGGGTCGATGGCTTCGGCGGTTTTGGCCGGCTCCTTGCGGTAGCCCTTCATCACCAGCGGCCCCCGAACCAGGAACTCGCCGTCGTCGGCAATCTTGCCTTCGAGCCCGGGCAGCAGTTTGCCGACGGTGCCCAGACGCGCATCGCGAGGATGACACCCGGTGGCGGCGCAACTGAGCTCCGACATCCCCCACACTTCGGCGATGGGGATGCCGATGCCGGCGAAGAATCCGAGCGTCTCCTTGGGAACCGGCGCCGCGCCCGAGATCGCCCACCGTAGTTCACCGAAACCGAGCTTCTCCCGCAGTTTCGACAGCACCAACTCGTCGGCCTTGTCCCACTCGGCCGCAACTTCGTCAGGCATCGGCTGACCCGCCAGCATGGCGGCCGCCCGCTTGTCGGCCACCGACATCGCCCACTGCAGTGCGGCCCGCTTCACCTCGTCGGGCTCGTTGGCCACCACGAATTCGATTCCGGCCTTGAGCTTTTCCCATATCCGTGGCACGGCACCCCAGACCGTGGGCCGCACGTCCGGCAGGGCGGCGGCGATCGCACGCGGGTCGGACACCGTGGTCACCTGGATGCCGAAAAGCTCCTGCGAATATAGGTTGCACATCCGGTCGGCGATGTGTGCCGTCGGCAGATAGGACGTGCTCCGATCGCCGAACTCGACGTCGAGCACCGCGCTGATCGCGTAGCCCTCGAACAGCAGGTTGGCGTGGGTCATCTCCACGCCCTTGGGGTTCCCGGTGGTGCCGGAGGTGTAGATCAGGGTGACGACGTCGTCGGGTTGCACCGCGCGCCAGGTCGCCTCGAAGTCGAAGTCATCGGGGGCGGCCGCGTAAAGGTCGTCCAGCGTCATCGTGCCGGCGGGGTTGCCGTCGATGCAGACGATGTGCTCGATCGGTGTGCCGCTGGCGCGGATCCGCTCCACGTGCTGCTCTTCGCAGATCACCACCTTGGTGTCCGCGTTGGCGAAGACGTAGGTCAGCTGTTCGGCGGCAAGGGTGTTGTACACCGAAAACGACGTGGCCCCAACGTGTTGCGCGCCCACCTCCAACGGATAGAACTCGACGCGGTTGGACATCATCAGTGACACGGTGTCCCCGCGCCGGACTCCCAGACCCGCCAGCCCGGCGGCGACCTTGCGAACCTGGTCGGCGTATTCCCGCCAGGTCAGGGTCTGGGTTCCGCCGGGTGTGCGCAGCGCGACGGCGTCGGGGTCGATCGCTGCGGTGCGCTGGAAGGCCTCGCACAGGGTGGTCGGACGCTCGGCTGTGGTCATCACCGTTCTCCTTGCTCGCCGCACATCACATCGGTGAGCCTACGTCGTTCGAGCGTCACACCGGCGTGGCGTTCGACGGCGAGCGCCACGATAGCGTGACGGAGGCATGACGGGCACCCATCAGCACGGGTGGACACCACAGCTGCAGGCGTCGATCGACGGACATGTGCACCGCATCCCCCACTCGATGACTTCCCGCGCGCGGGCCAATGACGCTATCTGGGCGTCGATCTCGACGAGTTTTCGCTCGGCGAGCGCGCGAGAGGCCGGGCGTCCGGGCGCATCGTCGGCAAACAGCAGCTGGATCTCCTCCAGCGAAAACCCGGCCGACTTGCAGAGGCGGATCACCTCGAGCCGGCTCAGGATCGAGTCGTCGTAGCGGCGCTGCCCGCCTTTGCGCTCCGGCGCGGGCACCAGACCGATCTGCTCGTAGTAGCGCAGGGTGGTCGCCGCGATACCGGCGTCGCGGGCCACGTCTCCGATGGTCAGTTGCATTCGAACCTTCCAGGCTTGACTTCGAGTCAACTCTAAGTTGTTGACTGGCCGCATGCACACCACCACACACGCCGGGTTGGCCGACGCCCGTTACGCCCGCTTGCGGTCGTTCCGCCGCGACGGCACTCCCGTCGACACCCCGATCTGGTTCGCTTTCGACGGCGATGCGCTGCTGTTCCGCACCAAGGTGGGACCAAAGACCAAGCGGCTGGCCAGCAACCCTGAGGTGCGGCTCGCCGTCTGCGACTACCGGGGCCGCGTGCAACCCGGGACGACGGACGTCACCGGCCGCGCCACGATACTGTCGGGCGGCGATGCCGAACGCGCCAACGGCATCCTGCACCGGCGGTACGGCTGGCAGTGGAATATCGTGCCGCTGCTGAAGATTCCGGGCGTGACCAATGTGCACCGCGATCTGCCGCTGCGGGAGAAGCTGCGGCGGGCGCGTGACCGTGGGCTGTGGCCGGACAGCGCGATTGTGCGGGTGGAGTTCGCCTAAGCACCCAGGCAGCCCGGTCCGAGCAGCTCCTTCAGATCGCCCATCAACGCCGGCGATGGGGTCACCCGCAGCGACTGATCGAGCTCCAGCGTGGTGATCCGGTCCCCGCTGATCAGCCGCAGGTGCACCTGGGACGTACCGGGGTGCCGGGTCAGCACCTGCTTGAGGGCGCTGACCTTGTCGATGGTGCACTGCCGGGTGGGCAGGCTGACGGCCAGCGGCCGATTGGGCTGCGCGTTGGAGAAGTCGGGCACCACAAGCTCGTTGGCGATCAAGCTGATCCGGTCGTCGCGAATGGCGACCTTGGCGTTGACCAGCACCACCGCGTCATCAGCGATGTCGGCGCCGTAGCTGGAGTAGGTGTGCGGGAAGAACATCACCTCGATGCCACCGGTCAGGTCTTCTAATTGCGCTGAGGCCCAAGGCATCCCGTTCTTGTTGACGCGCCGGTTGACCGAGGCCAGGATGCCCCCGACGCGCACCTGGGTGTCGTTGGGGACGTCGCCGTCCAGGATCGCCGGGATGGCGGTGTCGACCTGGGTGGCCAGCAGATGTGCCACCCCGTTGAGCGGGTGCCCGGACACGTACAGACCCAGCATCTCGCGCTCGAGGGCGAGTTTGTGTTTGTCCTCCCACTCGTCCTCGGGCACCTTGATGGTGAAGACGGCGTCACCGGCGCCGTCCCCGTCGGAGCCGCCGAAGAGGTCGAACTGGCCCATCGCCTCGGCCTTCTTGGTGCCCAGCACCGAATCGACGGCGTCGGTGTGCACCAGGAAAAGACCCTTGCGCGGGTGGTTGAGCGAATCGAACGCACCCGCCTTGATCAGCGACTCGGTGACTTTCTTGTTGCACGCCGAGATGTCGATCTTGTTCAGGTAGTCGGAGAAATCGGTGAACTTGCCCTTCTCGCTGCGGGTCTTGATCAGCGAGCCCACCACGTTGGCGCCGACGTTGCGCACCGCTCCCAGCCCGAAGCGGATGTCCTTGCCCACCGAGGCGAAGTTGACCAGGGACTCGTTGACGTCCGGCGGCAGCACAGTGATGCCGAGCTTGCGGCAGTCCGCCAGGTAGACCGCCGCCTTGTCCTTGTCGTCGCCGACGGAGGTGAGCAGTCCCGCCATGTACTCCGCCGGGTAGTTGGCCTTCAGATAGGCGGTCCAGTAGGACACCAGGCCATAGCCTGCGGCGTGCGACTTGTTGAAGGCATATCCGGCGAACGGAAGGATGGTGTCCCACAACGCTTTCACCGCTTTTTCGGAGAAACCGTTGTTGGTCATGCCCTCGTAGAAGCCCTTGTACTCCGCCTCGAGCACCTCGAGCTTCTTCTTGCCCATCGCCTTGCGCAGCGCGTCGGCCTTGCCCATGGTGTAGGAGGCGACCTTCTGGGCGATGAACATGATCTGCTCTTGGTAAACGATGAGACCGTAGGTCTCCGAGAGGATCTCGCGCAGCGGTTCCTCGAGCTCAGGGTGGATCGGCTTGATGGGCTGGCGGCCGTTCTTGCGGTCGGCGTAGTCGTTGTGGGCGTTCATCCCCATCGGGCCGGGCCGGTACAGCGCCAGGACGGCAACGATGTCGTTGAACTCGGTGGGCTGCATGCGGCGCAGCAGGTCGCGCATCGGCCCGCCGTCGAGCTGGAACACCCCCAGGGTGTCGCCGCGGCCCAGCAACTCGTAGGTCGGCCCGTCGTCCAACGGCACCGACTCCAGGTCGAGCTCGATGCCCCTGTTGGCCTTGATGTTCTCGATCGCGTCGCCGATGATCGTCAGGTTGCGCAGGCCCAGGAAGTCCATCTTCAACAGGCCGATGGCCTCGCAGGACGGGTAGTCCCAGCCGGTGATGATCGCGCCGTCCTGCGGCCGCTTCCACAGTGGGATCGCCTCGGTGAGCGGCTCGCTGCTCATGATCACCGCACACGCGTGAACACCCGCGTTGCGGATCAGGCCCTCCAGACCGCGCGCCGTCTGGTAGATGGTGCGCACGTCCGGATCGGTCTCGATCAGACTGCGGACCTCGGCCGCTTCCTTGAACCGCTCGTGGTTGGGGTCGGTGATGCCCGACAGCGGGATGTCCTTGGCCATGATCGGCGGCGGCAACGCCTTGGTGATCCGGTCGGCGATCGCGAAGCCGGGCTGGCCGTAGTGGATTCGGGCCGAGTCTTTCAGCGCCGCTTTGGTTTTGATGGTGCCGAAGGTGATGACCTGCGCGACGCGGTCGTGGCCCCATTTCTCGGCGGCGTAGCGCACCATCTCGCCGCGGCGGCGGTCGTCGAAGTCGATGTCGATGTCGGGGGCCGACGGGCGCTCGGGGTTGAGGAAGCGTTCGAAAAGCAGACCGTGCGGGATCGGGTCGATGTTGGTGATGCCCATCGCGTAGGCCACCAGCGACCCCGCCGCCGAGCCACGGCCGGGACCCACCCGGATGTCGACCGAGCGCGCGTGGTTGATCAGGTCCGCCACGATCAGGAAGTAGGCGGGGAACCCCTTGTCACAGATGACCTTGATCTCGTACTCGGCCCGGTCGATGTAGTCCTGGCCGACGCCGTCGGGGAACCGGCGATTCAGGCCGGCCATCACCTCGTGGCGCAGCCAGGACGCCTGGTCGTGTCCTTCGGGCACCGGGAACACCGGCATCCGGTCGCGTGGCGTCCATACTTCGGCGTAGGACTGCACTCGTTCGGCGATAAGCAGGGTGGAGTCGCACGCGCCGGGCACCTGACCGTCCCAGAGCTGGCGCATCTCGGCGGCCGACTTGAGGTAGTAGCCGTCACCGTCGAACTTGAACCGGTTGGGGTCCGACAGCGTCTTGCCGGTCTGCACGCAGAGCAGCGCTTCGTGGTTGTGGGCGGCGTCGCGGGTGACGTAGTGGCAGTCGTTGGTGGCCAGCGGCGGAATGCCGAGCTTGCGGCCGATGTCCAGCAGGCCCTCCCGGACCCGCTGTTCGATCGACAGACCGTGGTCCATCAGTTCGAGGAAGTAGTTGTCGGGTCCGAAGATCTCCCGCCACTTCGCCGCCGACTCCAGCGCCTCGCGCTCGTGCCCGAGCCGCAGCCGCGTCTGCACTTCCCCGGACGGGCAGCCGGTGGTGGCGATGATGCCCTCGGCGTGTTCGGCGACGAGTTCGGCGTCCATGCGCGACCACTTGCCCAGTTGGCCCTCGAAGGAGGCCAGCGACGAGAGCTTGAACAGGTTGCGCAGACCGGTCGCGGTCTCGGCCACCATCGTCAGGTGCGTGTAGGAGCCGCTGCCGGATACGTCGTCGGACTTCTGGCTGGGATCGCCCCAGGTGATGCGGCGGGTGTCGAAGCGCGAAGCCGGCGCAATGTAGGCCTCAACGCCGATGATCGGCTTGATCCCGGCCTTGGTCGCCGAATTGTAGAACTCGCTGGCGCCGAACATGTTTCCATGGTCGGTCATGCCGATCGCGGGCATTCCCAGCCGCTCGACCTCGGCAAGCATCGGGCTGATCTTCGCGGCACCGTCCAGCATCGAATACTCGGTGTGGTTGTGCAGGTGCACGAAGCTCGACTGGTTCATAGGGACGCCAGTCTATGACCGGGTACCGACACCGTATCGGCGTGTCGCGGAGTGTGTCTTGACGGCTTTTTACGCGTACAGCTCGACGAAGTTCTTCAGCGACTTTTCTACGTCACCCTTGACGGCGCGGGCGGCGGCTTTGCCCACCGGGCCGAACAGCGCGCGCCCGCCCAGCTCAAGGCGCAGGCCCATGGTGGAGCCGTCGTTGTGGGGCGTCACGGTGACCCGCACGCCGTACTTTGCTCCGCCCTTCCCCTCGCCGGACATCGCGACCTCGTGCGGCGGGTCCCACTTGGTCACGGTCCACGTCACCCGGTTGCGCAGCCCCTTGGAGCGGGCCACGCCGACGACCTGGGTGCCTTCGCTGATCTCCTCAGGCACCTCACTGCGCCAGCCCTCGTGCATGACGAGCCATTCGCTCAACTGGGACAGATCCGACACGTGCTCCCACATGTCCTGCGGACTCATGGGTACATCTGAGGTCACCTCGACGGAAGCCATGTCGCGAGCGTAACGGCAGCGCGGTTACGCTCGGCGGCGTAGCTGCCGAAGTCGGCCGAGCGGAGGGAGGGTTAGTGGTCGAAGATCGGACGGGTTCGCAGTTCGGGCCGTACCGGCTGATCCGTCTGTTGGGCAGCGGCGGGTTCGGCGAGGTGTATGAAGCCGAGGACACCGCCATGCACCGCGCGGTGGCGCTGAAGTTGCTCACCGGTGCCTACTCGCAGGATCCGGTGTTCCGCGAACGGCTCTTCCGGGAGGCGCACACCGCGGGCCGACTGCGCGAACCTCACGTGCTGCCGATCCACGGCTGCGGCGAGATCGACGGCCAACTTTACATCGACATGCGGCTGGTGCGCGGCGTGGACCTCGAGACGGTGCTCGAGCGTGAGGGCCCGCTGGAGCCGGCGCGCGCGGTGAACCTGATCCGCCAGACCGCCGCGGCGCTGGACGCCGCGCACGCCGAGCAGGTGATCCACCGCGACGTCAAGCCCGCCAACATCCTGCTCTCCGGGGACGACTTCGCCAGCCTGGTCGACTTCGGACTGGCCAACGCGGCCGGTGATGCCCGGCTGACCAAGCCCGGCAAAGCCGTCGGCACCTTCGACTACGTCGCCCCGGAGAGACTTTCCGGCGCCGCGGTCGACCACCGCTGCGACGTCTACGCGTTGGCCTGCGTGCTGTACGAACTGCTGACCGGGTCGCCCCCCTACGCCGAGCACCGGGACATCGCCGCGTTGATGCAAGCGCAGCTGAACGCGGCCGTTCCGCGGGCCGGCGAGCAACGCCCAGGCATCCCGGCCGAGTTGGACGCGGTCATCGCACGCGGCATGGCCAAGGATCCCGACGCGCGGTATTCCACCGCCGGCGAGTTCGCGGCGGCCGCCCTGCAGGCTCTCAACCCCGCGGCGACCACCCGCGAGTGGACGGCGCCCGCTCCCCCGGCGCCGCCAGTTCCCGAGGTGCGGCCACTCCCACCGCCGCCGGACTGGGCGCGGCAACCGGGCCGAAAAGCCAAGCGCCGCAAGGTGGTCGCGGCCGCCGCAATCACCGCGGTCGCCGTCGCGGCAACGGTGGCGATCATCGCTGTCGTGCGCCGGCCCGCAACGTCGGAGCCGGCAGCGCCCAGCGCGCCGCGGCCGTCGTCGAGCGCCCCGATCTTCCTGAAGTTCCCGTCGCTGGTGAATGTCCGTGGCATCGCCGTCGACGACGCCGGGGCTGTTTACGCCACCGAGGTCGGCCGCGCACCCGAGGGTCGGGTCCTGAAACTGCCGGCGGGTCAACCGTCGCCCACGGAGCTGACCTTCGGAGAGCTGGTCCCGTCGGGCCTGGCGGTCGACCCGTCGGGGAATGTGTATGTCACCGACCTGCACGCCCCGGGCGTGTGGAAGCTGTCGCCGGGCGCCCGGGGGCCATCCCTGGTTCCGTTCGGACACCTCATCAAGCCGGAAGGCGTGGCCCTCGGTAAGGACGGCAGCGTCTACGTTGCGGACCGGGCCGCACGGCAGGTGCTGCGGTTGGCCCCCGGCGCGCCGAGCGCCACGGCGCTGATGCCGACGACGTTGCTGAGCGCGCCGTCGGGCGTCGCCGTCGACAACGACGGCAATCTCTACATCACCGACGGCGAGGACCGGCGCGTGCTGAAACTGGCGCCCGGCGCCGATACCCCCACTGAGTTGCCGTTCGCGGGGCTCCAGCAGCCGTACGGTGTGGCGGTGAACAAGCGGGGCGATATCTACGTCTCCGACATCGACGGCCGCGGGATCTACAAGCTGGCACCGGGTGCACCGAGCGCCATCCCGGTGCCCTTTCCCGGGTTGAATTATCCGTTCGGCATAGCGGTTGACAAGGACGGCAACCTCTATGTCGCCGACTGCCACCGCGGCGACGAGTGCGCCTCCGGCAAAGTGCTGGAAATAGGTGCCGCGCAATGACTTCGAGTTCCCGGGTGGGTTCGCGGTTCGGGCCGTACATCTTGCGACGGTTGCTGGGCACCGGCGGGTTCGGCGAAGTCTACGAGGCCGAGGACACCGCAATGAACCGCGTGGTGGCGCTGAAGCTGCTGTCCAGCAGCTACTCGCACAACCCGGCGTTTCGGGAACGGCTGTTTCGGGAGGCCCGCACCGCCGGCCGCCTGCACGATCCGCACGTCGTGCCCATCCATGGCTGCGGCGAGATCGACGGGCAGCTCTACATCGACATGCGGCTCATCGACGGCACCGACCTGCAGAGCACCCTGGACCACGAAGGTGCACTCTCCCCAGCGCGGGCGGTCACCATCGTGCGGCAGATCGCCGCGGCCCTGGACGCCGCGCACGCCGAGACCGTCATCCACCGCGACGTCAAACCGGCCAACATCCTGCTCGGCAATGACGACTTCGCCTGTCTCGTCGACTTCGGACTGGCGAACGCGGCCACCGACACCAAGCTGACCAGTGAAGGCACCACGATCGGCTCGTTCGCCTACCTGGCCCCGGAGCGCCTTGCGTCTGGCGAGGTGACGCCGGGTGCGGACATCTATGCGTTGGCCTGCGTGCTGTTCGAATGCCTGACCGGGTCCGCTCCGTACGAGGGCCGGACCGAGATCCCGGCATTGGTCGCCGCCCACCTGACTTCCCCACCGCCGCGGCCGACCCAGCACCACCCGGGCATTCCGGTCGGTTTCGACGAGGTCATCGCCCGGGGGATGGCCAAGGAGCCCGGGCACCGCTACCGCACGGCCGGTGAGTTGGCCGCTGCCGCGCAACGCGCCCTGAGCACGCCGGTACCCCAGGGCGGCTGGGCAGCCCAGGAAGCCGTGACCACGCGGCCTTGGAGCCCGCCCCCACCACCGGTTTCGCCCCCTGCGCGGCCTCCCATCCCGGCACCGAACCCATTGCGCCCCAAGTCTCGTCGCGGGATCGTGCTTGCCGTCGCGGCTGTCGCGCTGGTGGCTGTCACGGCCGCCGTCATCGCGGTCGTCGCCGCACCCGGACCCACTCCGCCACCATCTCCGAGCACCAACGCCAGCCCGCCCCCGACCAGCGCTGCGCCGGTCACCAGCGCCGCGCCGCCATTGAACGCCATCCGCATGCCGGTCATCGGGTTCGGGGAACTCGGCGGCGTCGCGATGGGACCGGGCGGGGACATCTATGTCGTCGACACCAGCACCGCCCGCGTCTACCGGTTGCCGGCCAATTCCGCCGCGCCCGTCGAAGTGCCGTTTCGGGGGCTCAACCGACCCAAGCGGGTCAGCGTGGATGGCGCCGGCGGTATCTACGTGACCGACTTCCCCAAGGGCGACAACGTCGGAAAGGTGTTGAAGCTCGCTCCGGGCGCTGCTGACCCCGTGGAGTTGCCGTTCGGCCGGTTGTTTCCCAACGGTGTAGCGGCCGACGCCGCCGGAACCGTGTTCGTCGCGGCGAACGATCGAGTGCTTCGCCTCGAGCCGGGATCCACCACCCCGTCCGTGCTGCCGTTCGGCAGCGGCATGTTCGAAGGCGTCACCGTCGACGGCGCGGGCAATGTGTATGCCCTGCAGTCGGGACGAGTGCTCAAACTGGCTCCCGGCGAGACCAATCCCACCCAGCTGCCGTTCGGGCAGCTCGGCCGGGCGCAGCACGCCGCGGTCGACGGCCAGGGCACCATCTACCTCGTCGACAACGCGGACAGCCGCGGCCGGCTGCTGAAACTCCCGGCCGGCGCCACCACATCCACCCTGCTCTTCGCGCCGGAGAACCAGCCATTCGGCGGGGTGGCGATCGATGGTGCCGGGAACATCTACCTGACCGAGAACAGTCGGCTGCTCAAGGTCGGTGGTGGCTGATGGCGGACCGGAGCCTGAAAAGCGTGCTGGCGCAAGGCGGACCGCTTGATCCCGCACGTGCGGTCGACGTGGTGCGCCGGGTTGCGGCAGCGATCGACGCAGCCCACGCAAGCCAAACCGTGCACCGGGAGGTCACCTCGGGCACGATCCACTTGGCCGCCGACGATTCGGTGTTCCTTTCCGACAGCGGTGGGCCCACCCCGTCGACGGAGCGCACCCGCTCGCTGGTTACCAACACCGAGGCGACCTACCAAGCCGACGTCTACGCGTTGGCGCTCGTGCTGTACGAGTGCCTGGTCGGGCACCCGCCGCAGACCGCCGGTCCCGGTGCGCCTATCGCGCGCCCCAGCGAGCAGCGTGCCGGCATTCCCGTCGCGTTGGACGACGTCGTAGCCAAGGGACTGGCAACCAATCCCGACGACCGGTACCGCAGCGCGGCCGAACTGGTGGCCGCCGCCCAGGGCGCACTCGCTGGGGATCCACCCGCGCCGTCCAGACCGTCAGACGCCGCGACCCGAACGATCAACCTGCCGCCACCGCCGCCGAGCCCCAATCCCCCTCCGCCGCAGTGGGATCCCGGTTATGGACGCTCGCCCACGGTGTCGTATCCGCATTCCCGCCCGATCCCGCTACCACCGCCACCACCGGCGCGCCGGCGGCGCCGCATCGCTCCGGTACTCGCCGGCGTCGTCATCGTCGCCGCTGTGGTGGCCGGGGCCATCGCCATCCCCCGACTCGTCCATCACAACGGTTCCGCCTCAGCGACGTCGACCGCTTCGGCCGTGCCGACCGCCGCGCCCCGGCACACCTACACCGGCCAACCCATCGAACTGCCCTTCCCGGGGATGTATCCGACGAAGAGCCTCGCGGTGGACGGCGCGGGGAACATCTACGTTCTGGCTTCGACGGCGCCGCCACCCGATGCGGGCCTGTTCGACTCGTCTCCCGCGCAACTTTTCAAGCTGACACCGGGGGGCGGCAGCCCGACGACGTTGGATTTCCCCGGTGTGGATCTGCGTTCGGCTTCCGACCTGGCGGTCGATCAGGCCGGCAACATCTACCTCAGCGTGGGCGCACAGGTCTGGTACATCGAGGGCGGCAAGTCCACTCCAATCCGGTTGCCGTTCCGGGGATTTACCGCGATCAATGCCATTGCGGTCGACACGGCGGGCAACACCTATGCGGTCGGCGGCTTGCTCGGCAGCGACCTGAACAGCAGCCTGAAGTACGGCGCCAAAAAGCTGGCTCTCGGCGAAAATCGGCCGACCGACCTATCTTTCGGTGACATCTTCCTGCCTCGCGGTATTGCGGTGGACAAAAGCGGCAACGTCTACATCTGCGCAGGCAACAAAGGCACCGGCCGCGGCCACGTTCTGAAGTTGGCGGCGGGAGCCACCGCCTCAACCAAGCTGCCGATCCCCGACCTCATCGAGCCACGGCACGTGGCGTTCGACAGCGCCGGAAACATCTTCATCGCCGACGGTTTCGGCCGAGGGTTCTACGAGTGGCCGGCGGATGGCGGCAACGTCGTCAAAGTGCCGCTGGCCGCGAATAGCTACGACGTCGCATTCGACTCCGCGAACGCCCTCTACGTGCTGACGTCAGCGGTCTCCGATAGATCCAACAAGCTCGTGCAGCCTGGCAGGGTCCTGAAGATACCGCCGGATAGTTAGCGCCCCGGCCCGCCACGCAGTGCGTTGCCGATCCGGATCCCGGGTAGCAGCAGGCTACGCGGAATGAGCCTGCCGCTGGTGCTGACCACCTTGGGCACGGTGCCCGGCACGACGGTGCGCTTACCGGCGAGCATGCCCTTGATCGCCTGCTCGGCGACCTCGTGCGGCGTGGTTTGGAACACCGGCAGGCTGAACCGCTCGGCATCGGCAATCTGCGCCCACTCGGTGGGCACCGGACCGGGGCACAGCGCGGTGACCGACACCCCGGTGCCGTGCAGTTCCTCCTGCACTGCTTCGGAGAACGTCAACACGAACGCCTTGGTAGCCGAGTAGACCGCCATGTACGGGATCGGCTGGAAACCGGCGATCGACGCGATGTTCAGCACGGCGCCGGCGCCGCGCTCGACCATGCCGGGCAGCGCCGCGTGGGTGAGCTCGGTCAACGCCAGCGCGTTGAGGGTGACCTCCTCGCTTTCCCGTTCGAAGGGCAACTCCCAGAATTTGCCGCTGGTGCCGAATCCGGCGCTGTTGCACAACCCGCCGATCGGATCGGTGCGCAGGCGGTCGACCAGCTTCCCGCGGGATGCCGTGTCGGACAGGTCAAGTGGCAGTACCTCGACGTCGACGTTGTCGGACGCACGCAACTGCTCGGCGAGCTCGTCGAGGCGTTCGCGTCGGCGCGCGACGAGTATCAGGGCAAAGCCGCGCCCGGCGAGGCCCTTGGCCAGTTCGGTGCCGATGCCGGAGGAGGCGCCGGTGATGACGACGGGCGCGTTCTTGTTCGGTTTGGGCAGGCTCATGAGGTCACCAGTGAATCCCGCGGGTCGCCTGCAGGAACGTCTCGCTACGGGGATCCAGGTCCTTTTGCTCGCCCTTGTCTTCGCCGCCCTTGGCCGCCGAGGAGTCGTCGAACATGCTGAAGGCTCGGTTGCGCACCCGGTCCATGACGGCGGGATTGACGGCGTCGGCGACGGCGGCGAACTGCCCGAACGGCGAGCTGGCCCGCCGCGGCCGGTGGATCAGCGCATCGGTGATCACGCCGGCGGCTTGATCCGGGGTCAGCGTCGGGAACTTGTCGTACATGGTGGTTGGGCTGATCATCGGCGTGCGTACCAGCGCCATATGCACGGTGGTGAATCGCACGTTGTCACTGACGGTTTCGGCCTGCAGCGCATCGCACAAGCTGTCCAGCGCGGCCTTGCTGGCGATGTAGGCGCCGAACCGCGGTGCGCGGGTTTGCACACCGACCGATGAGACGTTGACGATGTGGCCGAAGCCGCGTTCCCGCATACCGGGGATGAACTTGAGGATCAGCTGCACCGCACCCAGGTAGTTCAGCTGAATGGTCCGCTGGTAGTCGTGGATGCGGTCGTAGGAAAGCGCCAGCGAACGGCGGATCGAGCGTCCCGCGTTGTTGATCAGGATGTCGACGCCGCCGAGGTCCTCGAGCACCTTGTCAGCCATCTCGGCGATCGCGTCCATGTTGGAGAGGTCGCAGGGGTACACGTGAGCGGTTCCCCCGTTGCCGCGGATGTCGTCGGCGACCTTCTCCAGGTTCTCCAGGGTGCGAGCGACCAGAACCACGGTGCCGCCCGCCTCGGCGATCTTGTGCGCGGCCGCCTCGCCTATGCCCGAAGATCCGCCGGTGATCAGCGCGATCCTGCCTTCCACCGCGTCCTCGAGGTTGCGGCCCTGCACCGCGTCGCGCAGGTTGCGCCAGTAGAACGGCCGGTACCGACCCGCGGAGTTCGGCGTGTTGATCAGGTTCGACACAGCCGCGAACGGCTTCTCGACCAGATTCGTGAGGTCACCAAGATTCATTGACGGTTGCTCCTGATGGCGGTGTGGACGGTGTGACACAGGTCATGAAGCCAACCTAGGACATCGGCGGGTCAATTTATACAGATTGCCGGCATGTAAACAATCGTCTTGTAACGCCGGATAATCCGGTGGTGACGGCGGCCTAACCGTCCAGCAACCCGCAGCTGTTCGACTGGGGCGATGCCGCCACTCAAGCTTTTCCCGCTGCGCAAACGACTCAGCATCTACGACCGGATCGGCGGCTATCAGGCGATCGAAACCGTCGTGAACGACTTCTACGACCGCGTCCTCGCCGACGCGGAACTGGCCGCCTTCTTCACCGGAACCAATATGAGCCGGCTCAAGGGCAGGCAGGCCGAGTTCTTCGCGGCCGCCCTCGGCGGTCCCGATGCCTACAGCGGCGCACCGATGAAGCAGGTGCATCAGGGGCGCGGCATCACCATGCACCACTTCGGCCTGGTAGCCGGACACCTCGGCGACGCCCTGACCGCCGCCGGAGTGCCGCCTGACACGATCACCGAAATCCTGGGTGTCATAGCGCCGCTGGCCTCAGACATCGCATCGGGTGAAAGCAGCACCACAAAAGTCTGAGCGCCTCGCGTGCGAACTCCCCGCCGTGCGGGATAGTCGACGGTGTGAAACTGTTCGCCGCCTGTCTGGTCGCCGCGTTCGTCGTCACCGCCTGCGGCGGGCAGGCCCCGCCAAGTTCGCCCACCTCGTCCGTCACAGCCGGTACCACGACGGCCTCGCCTGGGCCCGCGGCCGGCACGTTCGATTGCGCCAGACCCGCGAACAAGGCGCAGCAATTGGTCTGCAACGAAACACAATTGAGCGATCTGGACCGTCGTGCGCAGAGCGCCTATCAACGGGCGCTGGCCCGTCCCGGCGCTGACCAGCCCGCGCTCACGGCCGCGCAAAACGCCTTCGCCGTCACCAGGGACGGCTGCGCAAACCAAACCGACATCCGGACCTGTGTGCTGGAGGCCTACCAGACACGGCTGGTCGAGTTGGCCATCGCCGACCCGGCCACTGCCGCTCCGCCGGTCGTGTCCTACGACTGCCCGCCGGACGCCGGCACCCTGACCGCCCAGTTCTACAACCAGCTCGACCCGAAGACGGCGGTGCTGGATTGGAAGGGCAACCGCGTCATTCTGTTCATTCAGCCCTCGGGTAGCGGCGCCCGGTACGGCCGGCAGGGATCGGAATACTGGGAACACCAGGGCGAGGTGACCTTGAATCTCAGCGGCACCGAATTCGTCTGCCGAACAAGGTGAACAGCTCCCGCAGCTTCGAAGAGCTGGTGACCGAGGCCGAGTCGGCTCCGCTCGACGGGTGGGACTTCTCCTGGTTCGACGGTCGCGCGACCGAGGAGCGGCCGTCCTGGGGTTATCAGCGGCTGATGAGTAGCCGTTTGGCAAAAGTTTCTGCCGCCCTGGATATTCAGACCGGTGGCGGCGAGGTACTGGCTGGGGCACAGCGATTTCCACCCACCATGGCGGCGGTGGAGTCCTGGCCGCCCAACGCGGCGCTGGCGACCAAGCGGCTGCATCCGCGCGGCGTGGTGGTGGTCGCCACACCCGCCGAATCGCCGCTGCCGTTCGCCGACGAGGCGTTCGACCTGGTGACGAGCCGGCATCCGAACACCGTGTGGTGGAACGAAATTGCGCGGGTACTACGGCCCGGCGGCAGCTACCTCGCCCAGCACATCGGGCCGGCCACCGTCTCGGAGTTGGTCGAATACTTCATCGGGCCGCAGCCCGACGCGTGGGCGCGGCGGCACCCGGATCACGAGCGGGCACAGGCGCACGCGGCCGGCCTGCAGATCGTGGACATGCGGTCCGTGCGGCTGCGTCAGGAATTCTTCGATATCGGCGCCGTCGTTCACTTCCTGCGCAAGGTGATCTGGACGGTGCCCGACTTCACCGTCGAACGCTATCGCGAGCGGTTACGCGAACTGCACGAGCGCATCCAGCACGAGGGGCCGTTCGTCGCTCATGCCGCGCGTGTCCTCGTCGAGGCGCGCAAACCGTCACCCCTCGGCGCGTAGCACGTCCAGCGCGTGCTCGAGGTCGGCCGGGTAAGGGGCCTCGATCTCGATTCGGCGGCCGTCGGCCGGATGGGCAAACGCCAGCGACCGCGCGTGCAGCCACTGCCGTTCCAGACCAAGCCTTTTCGCCAGTTTGGGATCGGCACCGTAGACCAGGTCACCACAGCAGGGGTGATGCAGTGCGGCGAAGTGCACGCGAATCTGGTGGGTGCGACCGGTCTCCAAGTGCACGTCGAGCAGGCTGGCGGCGACGAACGCCTCCACGGTGTCGTAATGGGTGATGCTGTGCCGGCCATCCCGCTTGACCGCGAACTTCCACTCCGGGCCGGGATGGCGGCCGATCGGGGCGTCGATGGTGCCACTGGACGGATCCGGATGCCCTTGCACCAGCGCGTAATAACGCTTGTCGACAGTGCGTTGCTTGAACGCACGCTTCAGTACGGTGTACGCCCGTTCGGAGATCGCCACCACCATCACCCCGGACGTGCCGACATCCAGTCGATGCACGATACCCTGCCGCTCATGCACACCGGATGTGGTGATCC
Organism: Mycobacterium asiaticum; assembly: GCF_001668675.1. Lineage (GTDB taxonomy): Bacteria > Actinomycetota > Actinomycetes > Mycobacteriales > Mycobacteriaceae > Mycobacterium > Mycobacterium asiaticum_D. The sequence goes on from NZ_LZKQ01000051.1 coordinate 51,522, forward strand.
GGTACCCCGCGGCGGCCAGTCCGCCCAGCACCGTCGGACCGGTCCAGCCCACCGACGCGTGCGCGGCCACCGCCGCGGGTTTGTCGACGGCGACGATGTCGTCGTCGGAGTACAGGATCGTCATGCCTTCGATGTCGACGGGCGTGTTTTCCGGCGGCTTGGGCGGCTCCGGCAGCCGAACCTGCAGCCAGGCACCCGAATTCAACCGGTCGGACTTGCCGGCCGGCACACCGTCGAGTTCGACGCCGCCATTCTCGGCGATGGCCGCGGCGGCGCTGCGGGACAACCCCAGCAGACGGGCCAACCCGGCGTCCACGCGCATACCCGCCAGCCCCTCCGGGACCGGCATCGAGCGGTCCGTCATTCCGTCGACTCGGCGTTGCGCCGGCCCACGGTGTCGAAGTCGAAGCCGAAGATGGACAGCACGACGAGCAGGATGGCCCCGCCCACCACGGACGGGTCCGCGACGTTGAACACCGGCCACCAGCCGACCGACAGAAAGTCCACCACGTGGCCGCGCAGCGGCCCGGGTGCCCGGAAGAACCGGTCGACCAGGTTTCCCATCGCGCCGCCCAGGATCATCCCCAGCCCCAGCGCCCACCACGGTGAGACCAGCCGACGCCCCATCCAGAAGATGCCGACCACCACGCCGGTCGCGATCAGCGTCAACACCCAGGTGTAGCCGGTGGCCATCGAGAACGCGGCCCCCGAATTGCGGACCAGCGTCCAGGTCACGGTGTCCCCGATGATCGACACAGGCTGGCCCGGGGGCAGCAGTTTGACCGCCAGCACCTTGGTCACGATGTCCAGCGAAAGCACCACCGCCGCAACCGCCAACAGCAAACGCAGCCGCCGGGGCGGCGGGGCTGCCCCTGGTTCGTGGGCTGCCTCGGCGTCACCGGCTGAAGTCAGCGGATCGGCGGACCCTGTTGGTTCGTCAGGCACCCCACCATCATCCACTAAGCCGGCGCGGGTGCGGGATGATCCCCTGATGGGCCGCGTCACCGTGATCACCACCGGAGGGACGATTTCGACGAGCACCGGCGCCGACGGCGTGCGCCGGCCCGCGCACTCGGGCGCCGACCTCACCCAAGGACTCGACGTCGACGTCGTCGATCTGATGGCCGTCGACAGTTCCGAGCTCACACCGCCGGACTGGGACCGGATGCGCGATGCGGTGCACACCGCGATCGCCGACGGCGCGGACGGGATCGTGATCGCGCACGGCACCGACACCATGGAAGAGAGCGCCCTGTGGCTGGAGCTGACCTATTCGGGTCACGTTCCGGTGGTGTTGACCGGTGCGATGCGCAGCGCCGACGCGCCCGACGCGGACGGACCCGCCAACCTGCGGGCCGCGGCGGCGGTCGCGGCCCACCCGGCCGCCCGTGGGCTGGGAGTGCTGGTGTGTTTCGCCGGTCGGGTGTTGCAACCGCTGGGGCTGCGCAAGGCCGCAACCCAGGACCTCAGTGGTTTCGCCGGGCAGCTGCTCGGCACCGCCGACGGCGTTGTGTCGTTGACCGAAGCCAAGGTTCGACCGTTCGCCGGTGAGATCCGGGCGGCCGGGGCGCCCCGGGTCGACATCGCGGCGGCGTATCTGGGCAGTGACGCGGTCGCGCTGGACGCTTTCGCGGCGGCCGGCGCTCGCGCGGTGGTGCTGGAGGCTCTGGGTTCCGGTAACGCCGGGGTCGCCGTCGTCGACGGGGTACGGCGCCTGTCCCGCGGCGGGGTGACGGTCGCGGTATCGACCCGGGTGCCCAGCGGCCGGGTGAGCGCCGGTTACGGGCCCGGCGACGACCTGGCGCGGGCGGGCGCGCTGCTGGTGCCGCGACTGGGGCCGCCGCAGGCGCGCGTGCTGCTGATGGCGGCACTGGCCGCGGGCCTACCCGTCGCCGACGTCCTCGATCGCTGGGGCTGAGGCGTCCCGCTCGCGCAGTTCACCGACGTAGTCGGCCCAGTCCAGGCTGTCGACCGGGTTGGCGGCGGCGAGATCGGGGGTCACGACCGGGAAAGTACGGGCCTGGCCGGGGCCCGAACTGCGGGTCTCGAACCGCACGGTGACCACGCCATGACCCGCGCCCTGTACCCACCCGTGCCCGAACTCGGGGTGCACCACGTCGTCGCCCACCCGCCATGACGCCCCGTCCTGTCCGGTCAGCAGCGCCGCCCGCATCGCCTCGAAATCCTGATGCGACTCGGGCGCCGTTTCCAACCCCGTTTGCAAAGCCGATTCCTGCGCCAGCTCCAGATCGGGAAACAGCGACTCCTGACGGACGTCGCTAAGGCCCGAAAACCCAACGCCCAGAAGCCGAATCGGCCCGATCTGCACCGGGTCGAGCAGCAGCCTGCGGGCGAGGGCCACCAACGCGCCCGCTTCGGCCGTCGCGTACGGCAGGGTCGCCGAGCGGGTCAGCGTGCTCATGTCGGATTTCTTGAGCTTCACCGTGACCGTCCGCGCGCCGCGGCCGTCCTTCAGCAGGCGGCGATGCGCGTGCTCGGCGATGGGTTCGATCGCGTCCCGCAGCTGATCGAGGGTGGTCAGGTCGGTGGCGAAGGTGGACTCGGCGCTGATCTGCTTGGCTTCGGCGCGTTCGGCGACCGGCCGGTCATCGATGCCGCGGGCCAGCCGGTGCAACGCCGGCCCGACCGTGGCCCCCAGGATGTTGGCCACCTCCGCGTCGCTGAGGGCGGCCAGCTGCCCGATGGTCTCGATGCCGAGCCGATGCAATTTGTCCTCGGCGACGGGACCGATCCCCCACAGTCGACGCACCGGTAAGCCGGCCAGCAGCGCTCGCTCCTCGGCGCGGTCCACGACCCGGATGCCGTCGGGTTTGGCCAGGCCAGAGGCGATCTTCGCGATCTGCTTGCCCGAACCCGCGCCCACCGAAGCGATCAGGCCGGTCTCCTCGCGCACCCGTCGCCGCAGTTCGGCGCAGAATTCCTTGGCGTCGGTCGCCGACGCCCCGGCGAGCTGCGCAGGTTCGCCGAACGCCTCGTCGAAAGACAGCTGTTCCAGGACGGGCACCAGATGGCGCACCGTTTCGAAGACGCGCCGGCTCGCGACGCCGTACACCACTCCGCGCGGCGGCAACACCACTGCCGAGACTCCGACCAGCCGGCGGGCCTGGTGCATCGGCATGGCCGAGTGGGCGCCGAACACCCGCGCCTCGTAACTGGCCCCGGCGACCACGCCCCGCCCGCCCAGGCCGCCGACCAGCACCGGACGCCCCCGCAGAGTCGGCCGGGTGAGTTGTTCGACGGAGGCGAAGAACGCGTCCATGTCCAGGTGCAGCACCCAACGGGACTCCACAGGTGTCGATGCTATTTGGCGGTGTTCGCTAGCCCGCCGAGCGTGGGCCTTACGGCACAAAAAGCCGCACCACCGCGGCATAACCCCCACGCTCGACGCGCCCACCCGCGCGCGGGTACAGAGAATTCTTGACGTCCCAAGCTTTAGGCGTGCTCGTAGACCCATTCCGAAAGACGAGTCCGATTCGGAAGCAGATCCTTTACGTCAGCGAAAATATAGCGTTACACGCATGTTTAATAGCTCTTTTCCCGGCCATTACCACCTTGATCGCCCGCGATCAGCTATTGGCACTGGTCTTAGGAGATGGCTATGTCACTCGTTGTTGCTCCCGAATGGATCGAGGCCGCCGCCCAAGAGTTGGCAGGCATACGGTCGGCTCTAACCGATGTATCGGAGTCGATCGCAGCCTCCACCACAGCTATCGCCCCTGCGGCAGCGGACGAGATATCGGCGGCCATCGCCCGCGTATTCGGTGAGTTCGGCGAGGAATTCCAAATAATCAGTGCGCAAACTCGAGCCTTCCACACCGGGATTGTCGACCTGCTGGGCTCTACCGCCGGCGCCTATGTGGGCGCCGAGACGGTGAATGCCGCGCAGGTGGTCACCAACTCCGTGTCCACCGCCCTGGCCCCGCCGGCGGCGTCCCTGCCCGGCATGCCCGCACTACCAGGCCTGCCGGCCCTTCCCGGCTCTCCCACGCTGCCCGGCCTCCCGGCGCTGCCTGAGCTGCTGCCCGGACTGTTCGGCCCCAGCGCCACTGCGCCCGATTGGACGGCCATCACCAGGCCGTATGAAGCCCTCTTCAACAACACGATCGCGAACCTGCAAAGCCTCGGCAACGGACTGCAGTCCAACCCGTTCCCGTTCCTGCGCCAGTTCCTGGCCAACCAGGCCCACTACGGCGAGATCATCTCCACGTCGCTGGCCAATGCGGGGGCTAGCCTGCAGGCCGGCGCGGACGCCACCCAGGTCCTGGCCGACATAGCGCCCATCTTCACCATCCCCGGCCAGATCGGTCAGAACGCGTTCAACGTGCTCAGAACACTGACCGACTTCTCCTACTCGATCGGAGCACAACTCGACCCGGTGGCCACCGGTGCGGCCTTCTTCGGCCTGCCGATCGCCATGGGCATCAACGCGATCGGTTCGCCGATCACCACCTTCGATGCGTTCATGTCCAGCGCGACGGCGTTCGGCAGCGCCATGCAACGCGGCGACCTGTTCGGCGCCGCGGTGGCCGTGCTCACCTCGCCCGCCGTAGTCACCAACGGCTTCCTGAACGGCCAGGTCATGCTCGGCCTGACCCTCCCCGCACTAGACCTGCCGCTCTCCGGCGGCGTCGGGGCACTCAGTGTGCCGGCGACGGCAGGTCTACCCGTTGGCGGCCTGCTGACGCCGTTGTCGACGGTGACCGCGAATATCGGTCCTGCCACGGGCTTCCCGCTGTTGTCGCTGCCGCTCGGCGGCACCCCGACCGGCGGGATTCTGCCCGGCTTGCTGCTGCACCTGCCGCAGCGGCTCGCCGAGGCCATTGGGGCGCCGCCACAACCGATTTCGCTGGTCGCGGCGGTGCCGATCATCCCGGCGATCGACCTGTAACGACCGGCCACTCCCCTACGCGGACGCCCGGGAGATCGCCACCCGCACCCCGTCGCCGATCTCGACACCGTCGGACGGGTCGCCGAATTCGAACGAGGTAGCCAGGATCTCGCCCGCAATCAGGTCTCGGTGGGTGCGCGCCCACTCCTCGCGTTCGGATGGCACCGCGACCACCACGCTGATCCGGTCGGAGACATCCAACCCGGTCGACTTGCGCAGCTCCTGCAGCTCGCGGATACGGTCTTTGGCCCAACCCTCGGCCTCCAGCTCGGGAGTCACCGTGCCGTCCAACACCACCAGGCCCGCTCCCCCGGGCAGCGCCGCGGTGAACTCCGGATCGGCGGCCACCAGACGGGAACTGTATTCCTCGGGTTGCAGCACCGCCGGGCCCGCGGTCAGAGTGCCGTCCGGGTTGATGACGCCTTCACCGGCCTTGACGGCCTTGATCGCCGCCTGCACGTCCTTGCCCAGCCGCGGTCCGGCCACCCGGGCGTTGACGGTCAGCTCGAACCGGCCGTAGGTGTCGATCGCGTCGGTCAGCTCGACCTGCTTGACGTTGAGCTCGTCACCGATCAGGTCGGTGAACGGCCGCAGCCGCTCCGGATCTTCCACCGCCACGGTCAATTTCGGCAACGGCAGCCGCACCCGTAGCTTCTTGGCCTTGCGCAGCGAAGACGCCGCCGAGCACACCTCGCGTACCTGGTCCATCGCGGCGACCAAGTCGGCGTCCACCGGCAGCTCGGACGCCTGCGGCCAGTCCGTCAAGTGCACCGAACGGCCGCCGGTCAGGCCGCGCCAGATCAACTCGGTGATCAACGGCAACAGCGGAGCGGCCAACCGGGCGGTCACCTCCAGCACGGTATGCAGGGTGTCGATGGCGTCGGCGTCTTCCTCCCAGAACCGGGAACGCGACCGTCGGACATACCAATTCGTCAACGCCTCGGTGAACAGGCGCAACTGCTCGCAGGCCCCCGAGATGTCGCACACATCCAGGGCAGCGGTCAGGTCGTCGCGCAACACTGCCAGCTTGGCCAGGATGTAACGGTCCAGCACATGCTTCGAATCTGTGCGCCAGGTACCGACTTTCGGTGCGTACAGCGCCAAGAAGCTGTAGGCGTTCCAGAACGGCAGCAACACCTGACGCACACCGTCCCGGATGCCCTGCTCGGTGACGATCAGGTTTCCGCCGCGCAGGATCGGCGAGGCCATCAGGAACCATCGCATGGCGTCCGAGCCGTCGCGGTCGAACACCTCGGTCACGTCCGGATAGTTGCGCAGCGACTTACTCATCTTCTGGCCGTCTGACCCCAGCACGATCCCATGTGCCACACAGGTTTTGAATGACGGCCGGTCGAACAACGCGGTCGCCAGCACGTGCAGCGTGTAGAACCAGCCCCGGGTCTGGCCGATGTACTCGACGATGAAGTCACCCGGGTAGTGGCTGTCGAACCAGTCCGCGTTCTCGAACGGGTAATGCACCTGGGCATAGGGCATCGAACCGGAGTCGAACCACACGTCGAGCACATCGGTTATGCGGCGCATCGTGCTGTTCCCGGTCGGGTCGTCGGGATTGGGCCTGGTGAGTTCGTCGATGTAAGGCCGATGCAGGTTGTCCGGGCGCACCCCGAAGTCGCGTTCCAGCTCGTCCAGGCTGCCGTACACGTCGATCCTGGGGAACGCCGGATCGTCGGACTTCCACACCGGAATAGGGGTGCCCCAGTACCGGTTTCGCGAGATCGACCAGTCGCGGGCGCCCTGCAACCACTTGCCGAACTGCCCGTCCTTCACGTGCTCGGGATACCAGGTGATCTGCTGGTTGAGCTCCACCATGCGATCGCGGAAGTCGGTCACCCGCACGAACCAGGACGACACCGCCCGGTAGATCAGCGGATTCCGGCATCGCCAGCAGTGCGGGTACGGGTGCTCGTAAGTCTCGTGGCGCACCAGCACCGCACCGTTCGCCGCCGCGGGACCGCTCTGATTCTTCAGGTCACGGATGATCTGCGGGTTGGCGTCGAAGACGTGCTGCCCCTGGTAATCCGGGACGGTCGCGTCGAAGCGACCCTTGGCGTCGACGGGCGTGACCGGCTCGATGCCCACCGGGTCGGTGGTCGCCATGTCGTCCTCACCGTAAGCCGGTGCCATGTGCACCAGCCCGGTGCCGTCCTCGGTGGTGACGAATTCACCGGGCAACACCTGGAAAGCGTTGTGCGCGTCCATGAAATACGGGAAGGGCGGCAGGTACCGGGTGCCCAGCAGATCCGAGCCGGGGATGACACGCAGCACCTCGGGCTCTTCGCCGAGTTCGCGCGCGTAGGCGCCCAACCGTGCCTCGGCGAGCACAAAGCGTCGATCCCCATTCCGAACTTCCACGTAGCTCACGCCGGGGTTCACCGCCACCGCCAGGTTCGACGGCAGGGTCCACGGCGTCGTCGTCCAGACGAGCAGGAACGCACCGTCGAGTTGGCCACCGGCGACCTTGAATCCAACGGTGAGAGCGGGGTCCTGACGGCTTTGGTAGACGTCGTCGTCCATGCGCAGCTCGTGATTGGACAACGGGGTCTCGTCGCGCCAGCAGTACGGCAGCACCCGGTATCCCTCGTAGGCCAGGCCTTTGTCCCACAGCTGCTTGAACGCCCAGATCACCGACTCCATGTAGCTGGGATCGAGTGTCTTGTAGTCGTTGTCGAAGTCGACCCAGCGGGCCTGGCGGGTCACGTACTGCTGCCATTCGTCGGTGTAGCGCAACACCGAAGCGCGGCAGGCGTCGTTGAAGGCGGCGATTCCCATCGAGTCGATCTGGGACTTGTCCGTGATACCGAGTTGGCGTTCGACTTCGAGTTCGGCCGGCAATCCGTGTGTGTCCCAGCCGAATCGGCGCTCCACCTTGTCACCGCGCATCGTCCGATACCGCGGCACGATGTCTTTGACGTAGCCGGTCAGCAGATGCCCGTAGTGCGGCAGCCCGTTGGCGAACGGCGGCCCGTCGTAGAACACGTATTCCTGCGCACCATCGCGGCGGGCAATGCTGGCGCGGAAGGTGTCGTCGCGGAACCAGTAGTCGAGCACCTCGAGCTCGAGCGCGGGAAAGTCGGGTGCGCCGCTGGCCAGCTTGGGATAGACCGGGCGGGCCTCGCTATCCAGGTTATTCGTCACGCGTCTCTCCGGTGCCTCGGCAGTTCAGGCACGGGGACGACGATGCGCTGGTGCGCGAACGCCGCGGTACCACCCCGCTTGCCACGCTGACGCGTGACCGCTCTGGATACGGCTGTGACGGGCCTACCCGTTCGGTTCTACTGGGCCGCAGAGGCTGTTCTTCCGAAGGCTCCCCGGTGATGGCCGGATCGACGCCAATGAGTTGAGTCTAATGGATGGACCCCGAGGGGCTGGCCCGCCGCAGGCGACCTGCGGTCGGCTAGCCCCTCGGAGTCCCGAGTTGATCGCTGTCCATGGCTTTACGCCTGAACCTCGAGTACACCGACGCGCCACAGCGCGGCGTACAGGTGCCGCAGCGGGATGGTGAGCAGCCGGGCGGCGCCGTCGACCAGCGGGTCGCTTCCGGCGCCGAGCGCCTCGTCGATGCGACGCGCAGCCTTGGCGGGCGCCTTCGCCGGCACGTCGGCGACGGGCACGTCGCGCACCACGTGCAGCTGCGGCGCGGCGGGAATGGTTGCGACTTCGTCGTACAGAGCAGCGGTCATGATCGCCTCCTAGCGGAAAAACCAACGGTGACAGGTGGACCTCAAAAGAACCTTGAAGAGTCCCGTCCCGTAACGGTTCCGAGCGTGGAGGGGGTGTGACGACTCAGCTGAGGACGTCGTGCCGGAGACCGGTCAGGGACGAAACATCCGGATATCGACCCGGACTACCACTGGAACTCATGCGTCCCTCACCTCCTCTCGGTCACGACCCACGCGGCAGCCGCGCGATCTGTGCACACACAACAAGGAGAACAGAATCCCGGCATTTCCGCCGGAAAATCCGCACCCCTCTCGTCAGAGCTTCGGCACTACCCGACGTGTCCGGTAAACCGGAAGCCACCTGGGCTCAACCCTTAATCCGGGAGGAGCTGTCCTGACCCGGGGCGTCTTTCGACGTTCGGGGTCAGTGGCCTATGTTCGTGTAGCCGCCTCACCTAACGAGGTGCTTGCCTGACCGATCATGCACCACTGACCGGCCTCGGTCAACGCGCCATCCCGCAGATTCCGATTCTCTACGCCGTCGCGCTGCACAACCACAGCGTCCGCCCAGCTGTAGCACCGCTGAGCTGGGCAAACGCTGTGACAATGAGCCATGTGGTTAAGGTCACAATTCGTCGGACAGACCCTCTAGCCGACCAATGGTCTCGATGTACTCCTCGACCATGTCCAGCACCACCGCCCGGGTGGGCCGCACCCGATCCAGCGAGCCGACCACCTGGCCGACGAAGTAGGTGGCGAGTTCGCGCGCCTTGGCGCCGGGATGTGCCGCCGCCTGGTTGATGCGGATCTGCGAATCGGTGATCAGCGCGGTCTGCAGCGGCATGCCCAGCGGATTCGGGGTGTCGGGCCGTTCCCATTCGTCGGTCCAGGCCGTGCGCAGCATGCGCGCCGGTTTGCCGGTCATCGACCGCGACCGGACCGTGTCCGAGGACGTCGCGGCCAGGAATTTGTCCTTGACCACCGGCGCTGTTTCGGCTTCCTCGGTGGTCAGCCAGACTGATCCACACCACACACCCTCGGCGCCCAGGGCCAGGGCCGCCGCGATCTGGCGCCCGCGGGCGATGCCGCCGGCGGCCAGCACCGGCGTCGGCGCGACGGCGTCGACCACCTCGGGAACCAGCACCATGGTCGCCACCTCGCCGGTGTGCCCGCCCGCTTCAGTGCCCTGCGCGACGATCAGGTCCACTCCGGCGGCCGCGTGCCGGCGCGCGTGCTGGGTGGTGCCGGCCAGCGCGGCCACCAGCACGTCCTGGCTGTGCGCCCGTTCCACCAGGTCGGGCGGCGGCGGTCCGAGCGCGCTGGCGATCAGCCGGATGTCGTGTGCGAACGCCACCTCGAGCAGCGGTTCGTAGCCCTTCGGTGAGATGTTCAGGCCGCCGCGGATCGGCTCTTCGTCGCCGGCCTGGGCGGCGACCCCGTAGCGGGTCAGCAGCTCGTCGACGAACGCGCGGTGTTCCTCGGGCAGCAGGTCTTGCGCCTGCCGGGAATTGATGCCGCCTTCGTCGGCGCCGACGTATTTGGGCGGCAGCAACAGGTCCACCCCGTACGGCTTGCCACCGGTCTGCTCCTCGATCCAGGTCAGCTCGCTCTCCAGCCGCCGGGGGCTGTGTGCGGTGGCCCCGAGAATTCCGAAACCACCCGCATTGGTCACCGCGGCGACCACATCACGGCAATGACTGAACGCGCAGATTGGAAATTCGACGCCGAGCATTTCGGCCACCCTGGTTCGCATGCCGCCGACGCTACGCCGTCACGCCGATGGTTCGTCGAGAGTGGGTCCTGGGTAGCGGAACTGCGCGATTCTCCGACCTGAGGCCCTCGTTGAGCGGGCGACGCTAGGACGGCGGGGAAACGCCGTCCGGTGGCCAGCTGGCCACGCCCTCCTCCAGCGGAACCTTCAAGCTCCGCAGGATCGAGGCGACCATCCGCCAAGCCCCGATCGCAGTGACCAGCTCGATGAGAACGGTTGTGTCGCCTTCGAATTCCCGCTCGCACGCCGCCCAGCTCGCATCGCTCACCGCGCCGTCGCGCACGATGTCGTCGGTGGCGGCCAGCACCGCACGCTCGGTGGCACCGAACCCGTTGTGCGCCTGCCAGTCCCGCACGCCGACCAGATCTTCGGCCGATACCCCCAGGCGCGAGGCCACCCGCCAGTGCTGGGTCCACTCGTAGTCGCAGCCGGTCAGCCAGCCGATGCGCATGATCGCCAGTTCGCGCAGCCTCCGATCGAGGGCGCCGTGCCACAGCATCGAGGCAAGAAGATCGTTGAAGACGCCCGCCAACCGCGGATGATTCAGCAGCGCCTGGAAGATGCTCAGTTCGGCCATGTAGTCCGGTACCCCGGCCTCGTCGGCGGCGGCTTTGGCCTCGTCGACCGGCAACAGCGGTATCCGGGACGGCTCATTGGCTTGGGTCATGTTGCATGCCCTCCCCGCTTATCGCACAAGCGAATCGAATGAACTCCAGGGGTTTCGCACATTACCTCCCCACCGCCGGCCTTCGGGCTCTGTATCGCTGAACTGCAATACCGGCGCAGACACCGGCGCGTTGATCCCTGATCCGTGGCGCTTCGCGGAAGGATGACGGGCAGCTGAAGCGAGCAACGAGGTGGGCCGACGGTGGATCAGTTGCAAGGCACTCCCGTGGCGGTCATCGGCATGGCATGCCGCCTGCCCGGCGGAATCGATTCCCCCGAGGCGTTCTGGAACACACTGCTACGTGGTGATGACCCAATCACCGAGGTGCCTGCCGAGCGATGGAACGCCGACGACTACTACGACACCGAGCCGGGACAACCTGGCCGGTCGGTATCTCGCTGGGGTGGCTTCCTGACCGACGTCGCGGGGTTCGATCCGGAGTTCTTCGGCATCAGCGAGCGGGAGGCAGCGGCGATCGATCCGCAACACCGCCTGTTGATGCAGGTTTCGTGGGAGGCCGTGGAGCACGCCGGGCGCCCGCCCGCCTCGCTGGCCAACTCGCTGACCGGCGTCTTCGTCGGCATGTGCCACGACGACTACACCCATGTCACCAATGCCGCGGGCGCCCTGGGTGATGCGTACGGCTTCACCGGCACCGCGCTGAGCATGGCGTCCGGGCGGGTGTCGTATGCCCTGGGCCTGCGGGGCCCGGCGTTGACGGTGGACACCGCGTGTTCGTCGAGCCTGGTGGCGGTGCACCTGGCCTGCCGCAGCCTGCACGATCACGAGAGCGACCTGGCCCTGGCCGGGGGCTGCATGGTCATGCTGGAACCGCAGCTGTACGCGTCGGCGTCCGGACAGGGCATGTTGTCACCCACCGGACGGTGCCGGCCGTTCGATACAGCCGCCGACGGATTCGTGCGGTCCGAGGCCTGCGCCATGGTGTTGTTGAAGCGCCTGCCCGATGCGCTGCGCGACGGCGATCGGATTCTGGCCGTCATACGGGGCACCGCGACGAATCAGGACGGCCGCACCGACACCATTACGACGCCCTCCTCAGATGCGCAGGTAGCGGCGTATCACTCGGCGTTGGCGGCCGCCGGTGTGCACCCCGACACCATCGGCATGATTGAAGCGCACGGCACCGGCACTCCGGTCGGCGATCCCATCGAATTTCACAGTCTTGCAAGAGTTTACGGCCTAAATGGCCGGCCGTGCGCCCTCGGCTCGGCCAAGAGCAATATCGGTCACACCGAGGCGGCCGCAGGCGCGGTCGGCGTTATCAAGGCGATCCTGTCGCTCCAGCACGCAACGGTCCCGCCGATGGCCCATTTCACCCGACTGCCCGACGAATTGGCCGCGATCGACACCGGAATGTTTGTGCCACAGTCCATTACGAGCTGGCCCGCGGGCGGTGCGGCGACGCCCCGGCGGGCAGCGGTGTCGTCGTACGGAATGTCGGGGACCAATGCGCACGTCATCGTCGAGCAAGCACCCCCGGTAGCGGACCGGCGGAACACCGGCGCAGCGAAGTTGTTCGTCATGTCGGCCACCTCCGCGCAGGCGTTGCGGCAGACGGCAAGTCGGCTAGCGGACTGGGTCGGCAGGCACGAGGTAGCTCCGGCGGACCTTGGCTACACCCTGGCTCGCCGGCGCGGCTACCGGCCGGTGCGCAGCGCGATCGTCGCGGACACCAACGCCGAATTGATCGAGCGGCTCCGCGAATTCGCCGACGGCGACCAACCGCTGCACAGCGCCGTCGGTCTCGACGACCGAGGACCGGTATGGGTGTTCTCCGGACAGGGCTCGCAGTGGCCGGCCATGGGCGCCGACCTGCTGGCCGACGAGGCGGCGTTCGCTGCCACGGTGGCCGCCGCCGAACCGCTGATCGCCCGGGAGTCGGGATTCTCGGTGACCGAAGCGTTGAGTACACCGCAGACCCTCACCAGCATCGACCAAATTCAGCCGACGCTGTTCACCTTGCAGGTCGCGCTCGCGGCGGCGCTGGAGTCCGCCGGCGCGAGGCCCGCCGCGGTGATCGGGCATTCCCTTGGCGAGGTCTCGGCCGCCGTCGTCGCCGGCGTCCTCTCCCTGGCCGATGGGGTGCGGGTCATTTGCCGCCGCTCCCGATTGTGCGCCCAGCTCGCCGGTGCCGGCGCGATGGCGGCGATCGAACTCCCCGCCAAACAGGTCCGCGAAGAGCTGGCCCGGCAAAGCATCACCGACGTGGTGATCGCCGTCATCGCGTCACCGCAATCGACCGTGATCGGCGGTAGCACCGAGCAGGTCCGTCGACTGGTCGCGGCGTGGAAGGACCGCGACATTCTGGCCAGCGAGGTCGCCGTGGACGTCGCATCCCATACCCCGCAGGTTGATCCGATCCTCGACGAGCTGGCCGGCCTGCTGAGCGACATAACACCACGGACTCCGCGTCTTGCCTACTATTCGGCGACGCTGTTCGATCCCCGCGAAGCGCCCAAGTGCGACGCCCGCTACTGGGTCGACAATCTGCGCCACGCGGTGCGCTTCTCCGCCGCCACCAAGGCCGCGCTCGAAGACGGGCATCGGGTATTCGTCGAACTGTCGCCGCATCCGCTGCTGACCCGGGCCATCGAGCAGACCGCCCGTGCATTGGACATGCCGGTCGCTGCGATTCCGGCCCTGCGGCGCGGACAGCCGCTACCGCACGGGGTGACACCGCTGCACGCCGAGATCCACAACGCGGGCGCCGCCACTGATTTCGCCGCGCTGTATCCGGCCGGCCAGCTGGTGGACGCGCCCCTGCCGGTGTGGGCCAACCGGCCGCTGATGCTTGCACCGGAGCAGCCCGCCCGAAACACCAACGGCATGGGCGCGCATCCCTTGCTGGGGGTACACGTTCGGCTGATGGAAGAGCCGGAGCGGCACGCTTGGCAGTCCGATGTCGGCACGACGGCGCTGCCCTGGTCCGGCGATCACCAAATCAACGGCGTAGCAGCGCTTCCGGGTGCGGCGTATTGCGAAATGGCCTTGTCCGCCGCCGAAACCGTATTCGGCGAGTCCGAGGTTCGCGGCCTGCGGTTCGAGGAGATGCTGCTACTGGACGACGAGGCGCCCGTCGGCGCCAGCGCATCGCTGTTGCCATCCGGAGCTGCCGCGTTCGTCGTCCAGACGGGTGACCAGGTCCGGCGAGCGGTGGCCGTTCTGCAGCCGGTCGGTCGAGACCCGATGCCTGCTCAGGACATCGGCACGCTGTTGGCCACCCATTCCCGCCGCCTCGACGGCGAGCAGATCCGAAAGTGGTTCCGCGAGCGTGGCATAGGGTTCGGCCCCGCTTTCGCCGGCCTGACTGCCGCCTGGATCGCCGACGGAACGGTCGGCACCGTCGTCGCCGAGATCGCTTTCCCGAGAGCGCTCCGCAATCAGCAAGCCCAGTATTCGATACACCCAGTCGTGCTGGACGCCTGTTTTCAATCCGTCGCGGCCCATCCCGCCGTCCGCGGTGTTGCCAACGGCGCCATGCTGATTCCGCTCAGTGTGCGCCGCCTGCGCCGCTATGGCCCAGCAGGTGCCCCGCGCTATTGCCACACCACGGTCACCGCGTGCGGCAGCAACTTCGAGGCCGACATCGATGTGCTCGACGAGCGGGGCAGCGTGCTGCTGGCGGTGCGTGGCCTGGTGATGGGCACCGGATTCTCCGAAAGCGCCGACCGCGACCGCTTGCTCGATCACCGCCTGGTGGAAATCGAATGGCAGCCCCGCGAGCTACCCGAGATCACCGCGGACCCGGGCAGTTGGCTGTTGATCGATTTTCCCGGCGACACGTCGGTGTCCGCATTGGCCGAAGCGTTGCGGCAGCGCGGCGCGACCGTCAACACCATGTGCTGGCCGGCGACCCGTACCGCCCTGCACACCGCACTTACCGGCGTCGACGGTGTCGTCGTGTGCGCCGGGGACGCCGGGAGTGCCGACCCCCGAGGTACCGACACCGTTCGTACCCTCATCCACATCGCCCGCGAACTGCCCGAGATGAGCGGCGAGATACCCAGGCTGTACGTGTTGACCCGGCACGGTCAGGCCGTGCGCACCGGCGAACATGTCAACCTCGCGCACGCGGGGGTACGCGGACTGCTGCGGGTGGTCGGCGCCGAGCACCCGTACTTACGAACCACCCAGATCGACATCGACGCCACGACGACCGCGGACAGCCTTGCGAGACAACTGCTTTCCGGCTCAGCCGAGGATGAGACCGCATGGCGCAACGACGCCTGGCTGACCGCACACCTGCGCCCGGCTCCGCTGCGCCCCGACGAGCGCACGACCATCACCGCTGACCACCGACGCGATGGTGTCCGCCTGGCCATCCGCAGGCCCGGCGACTTGGCGACCATCGAGGCGGTCAGCACCAAGCGGCGGACTCCCGGGGCCGGTGAAATCGAGGTCGCGGTCAGCGTTTCCAGCGTCAACTTCGCCGACGTGCTCGCGGCGTTCGGTCAGTACCCCTCTTTCGATGGCCGACGAACCCAGCTGGGCCTCGATTTCGCCGGAGTGGTGACCGCCGTCGGCAGCGACGTCTTGAACTACCACGTCGGCGACCGGGTCGGCGGCATCTCACCGGGCGGATGCTGGGGCACATTCGTCACATGTGACGCCGCGCTTACCGCACCGCTTCCACCGGGCGTGACCGATGCCCACGCGGCCGCGATCACGACGACCGCGGCCACAGCGTGGTACGGGTTGCACGAACTCGCCCGCCTCCAGCCCGGCGACAAGGTGCTGATCCATTCCGGCACCGGTGGCGTGGGTCTGGCGGCGATCGCCATCGCCCAAAGTTTCGGCGCGGAGATCTTCACCACCGCGGGCAGCCCGCAGCGCCGAGAAGTGCTGCATGACATGGGTATTCGATACGTCTACGACTCGCGAAGCACCGATTTCGCAGAGCAGATCCGTCGCGATACCCACGGTTACGGCGTCGACGTCGTGCTCAACTCGCTGACCGGCGCCGCCCAGCGCGCCGGGATCGACGTGCTCGCCTTCGGCGGCCGCTTTGTCGAAATCGGCAAGCGCGATATCTACAGCGATTCCAAGCTGGGTCTTTTCGCGTTGCGCCGCAACCTTTCCCTGCACGCCGTGGACCTGGCGTTGCTGGCAGCCACACATCCCCAGCGGGTGGGGGCATTGCTACAAGAGGTGTACCGGCGCGCCGCAACCGGTGTCCTGCCGTGCCCGCCATGCACCCATTACCGACTCGACAATGCGACCGACGCGATTCGGGCCGTGAGCAACGCATCTCACGTCGGCAAGCTTCTGCTCGACATCCCTCGCGCGGCCTGCAGCACCGTGGTGGTGGCGCCGGACCAGGTTGCCGCGTTCCGGCCCGACGGTTCCTACATCGTCACCGGTGGCCTGGGCGGCCTCGGGCTGTTCCTCGCCGAGCAAATGGCCGCCGCGGGTGCCGGTCGCATCGTGCTCAACTCTCGCTCGGCGCCGAGTCAAAGAACCATAGAGACAATCGAACTCGTCCGGGCCACCGGTGCCGACCTCGTGGTGGAATGCGGCGATATCGCCTTGGCCGGCACCGCGGACCGGCTGGTTGCCGCCGCGACCGCCACCGGACTGCCGCTGCGTGGCGTGCTGCACGCGGCCGCAGTGGTCGAGGACGCCACTCTGCCCAACATCACCGACCAGGTGCTGCAACGGAATTGGGTGCCCAAAGTGCACGGCGCCTGGAATCTGCACCAGGCGACCGAGGCCGCGGATCTGGATTGGTTCTGCTCATTCTCGTCCGCGGCAGCGCTGTTGGGTTCGCCCGGACAGGGTGCGTATGCGGCGGCCAACAGCTGGCTGGACGGCTTCACCCACTGGCAACGGGCTCAGGGCCGCCCGGCTACCGCGATCGCATGGGGCCCCTGGGCAGAACTAGGCCGAGGCGCAGGCCTGGCCGACACCTGCGATATCACGATGATCGCGCCCGACGAGGGCGCCTATGCGTTCGATGCGCTGCTGCGGCACACCCGTTGCCATTCGGGTTACCTTCCCACGGTGGGATCACCGTGGCTGGACGGGCTGGCCGAACGAGCCCTGTTCGGCCAAGCGTTTCGCCCCACCGGCCGCAATGGTAGGCACGACAATGGCATTGCGACGTTCAGCGACAGGTTGTCGCAGCAACCGCACGACGAATGGCCAAGTCAGCTAAGACGACTGGTGTCCGAACAGGTCAGCACCATTCTGCGGCGCAGCGTCGACCCGGACCGGTCGCTGTCGGACTACGGCCTCGATTCCCTTGGCAACCTGGAACTGCGCACCCAGCTCGAGACCGAAACCGGAATCCGGCTGGGCACGACCGACATCACCACGGTCCGGGATTTGGCCAACAGGCTGTGCGACAAACTCACGCAGGTTCACGACGCTCCGGCGCCAATGAGGGGGCAAAGCGCAGTCGCGAAATACCCTGGAGTATCGCCGCACTGACCGCGAGGAGCGATCATGGTCGTTGTGGGCCATCTGGGCCTCGGGAAGCTAGGCGACTGGGTTCCGGCCCCGGGTTCGGCCTGGTTGTGGCGGGCCACACCGGCTTCGCTGCAGAAGTCGCGGCAAGCTCCGCCCAGTGCGGTGCCGCCGAGTTACATTCAGACCCGTCACCTGCGCGGCTACCGCGAACAGCAGCTCCGCGGACGCGACATTTCGCGTCTGCTGGTGATCGCCTTCGATATTCCCGGCCAGTGCGACATCCGCACAATGACCTACATTTTCAACGCGCACCTGCGCCGGCACGACACCTTCCACAGTTGGTTCGAGTTCGTCGACGGCGGACAAATCGTCCGGCACACCATGTCCGATCCCGCCGATATCGAACTGGTCGCGATTCAGCGGGGCGAGATGACCGCAGGGCAGTGGCAGGACCACCTCTTGGCGACACCCGGCCCATTGGACTGGGAATGCTTCAGGTTCGCCATCATTCAGCGCGGTGACCACTTCACCGTGTGCATCTGCGTCGACCATTTGCACGTCGACCCGATGTACATCGGCAGCGTCTATGCAGAAATTCAGGCGATGTACAACGCGCTGATGGACGGTGAGGGACCCATCGCGCTTTCCCCGGCAGGCAGCTACGCCGACTACTGCCTGCGCGAGCGCGACCACACATCGAAGCTGACGCTGGAATCCCCAGAAATTCGCCGATGGATCGACATCTTCGACGAGAACGACGGATCGCTGCCCACTTTCCCGCTGCCGCTCGGCGATAGCTCGCTTTCAACCAGCGGAGAGCTGCTATCGCTGCGGCTGCTGGACGCCGACCAAACCGTGCGGTTCGAAGCCGCATGTACCGCCGCGGGCGCCCGGTTCAGCGGCGGTGTGTTCGCCGCCGCCGCACTGACCGAGTTCGCCATTACCGGCTCGAGAACGTACTACGCCCTTACTCCGGTCGGCACCCGCCGCACTCCCGCGGAATTCATGACCACCGGCTGGTTCATCGGGCACGTTCCCTTCGCGGTGCCGGTGGCCGCGTCCTTCGGTGAAACGGCACGCGGCGCACAAGACGCGTTCGACTCCGGAGTACACCTGGCCGACGTGCCATTCGAGCGGGTCCTGGAACTGTCGCCGCTGCTGCGGAAACCTCCTGCCGTAGGGGGTTTCCCCATGCTGTCGTTCCTGGACAGCGGCGTTCCCCCGCTCTCAGCGATGATTGCCACCCAACTTGGCCGGACAAATACCCAAGCATTCAGCGACGGCCGGCTCGCAGCACGGGTGTGTCTGTGGGTCAACAAATTTCATGAAGAAACCACGGTGACCGCTTCGTTCCCCAGCAATCCGGTCGCTTACGAATCCATCTCGCGATACCTGCACGTGATGAAGACGGTGTATCTACGAGTGGCCACCGGACACAACCTCACACTGCCTTGCCCGGGTCCGGCTACCGTCACAGCTGCCGCGGGTCCGAGCGAGGCCGCCAAGTGAAGCGGCTACCAGTCGATCTGTGGATCCAGGCCGAATTCGGCGAACGTACTTGAAATCGTCTGCCGTAGTTGTTCTTTCGTATTCGGCTGGCCCAGCAGATACGCCGAGATCCGGATGAAGATCTTGTCCCGGTCCCGCCCCGAGACCAGCAACAATTGACCGCCCATCCCTTCGAGGGTGCTTTTCTTCATACCCGGTTCGAAGGGCCGCATGTGGGCCTCGTCGGCGTCGGTGCCGTCGGGCCGATTCACCGCCGGCGG
This sequence comes from Mycobacterium asiaticum, assembly GCF_001668675.1. Classification (GTDB taxonomy): domain Bacteria; phylum Actinomycetota; class Actinomycetes; order Mycobacteriales; family Mycobacteriaceae; genus Mycobacterium; species Mycobacterium asiaticum_D. The sequence continues at coordinate 70,747 of NZ_LZKQ01000051.1, forward strand.
TAGGTCACCGATGTTGGAGACGGTGACCGGGAGAGTCGCGCCTCCGGCCGCCACCCCCGCCAGCTTCCGCACAACTCGCTTTGGCGTCAACGCCGTCAACGGCAGTGGCGCCAACCACTCGTTGTCGGAGTTGTCGATCGCTTCCAGAATCGTCTGCGTGATTTTCAGGTGGATGTCGCGAAGGTCGGTCGCCGCATTCGTCGGGTCCACACCGATGTCGATAGCGGTGATGGCGTTGCCGCGGATATCGCCGTTGTCCCGCAGGTTCGCCACCAGCCGCAGCGTCACCGCTCCGTCATCGTTGACTCGTCCCACCCGCACAGCGAGCCGGCAGGCGACCCCCGCGACCAGCGAATGGCTGCTTGCGCCAAGCTGTTTCGCGAGTGCATCCCAGTCGCTGAGCTTGATGTAAGCAGTCAGCGCCGGCATCTCGATCCTCGGGTCATCGCCGGCGGTTCGCGGCGCAGGCGGCGCCGCCTTCATTGTTGAGGTGAGTTCCTTGCGGTCGCGCCGAGCCCGTCGAGCCACGGCGACCAAAGCACGTCCGATGTGCGGAAGTTCTTTGGTGGTTTGCCGGAAGTCCTCCCGCAGCGCCCGTCCGAGAGGACGCGCTCCCCGGGGTGGATAACCCAAGTCGTGCGTCCTGCCTTCGGCCGCATCGGCTATCGCTTGGCCGAAAGCTATTGCGTCGACAACCGTATGCGAGACCACCAGGCTCACCGCAGTTCCGCCATCGGTGAGCGGCAGCACCCCGAGGTGCCAGCCGGGCCCCCACTCCGGATCGATGGCCAGGCGGGCCCGTTCGTCGGCCCAGTCGCTCACGTCATTACGCGCTCGCGGCGTCGCTTCGATATCCAGTTTCGGCGTGTTGGGCGCCAGCACCCACCGATCGCGCGCGAACGGCAACGGAGACCGTTCGATCAGGCGCCCGAACAACCCGGAGCCGAGGTTTCGGTGAAAGCGCCGCAGCCCTTCGATGTCGGCGCCGCGATCGTAGATCCACGTCACTTGGATCAGCGCGCCGTGCACCGCTCGGGTCGCGAGGAAAGACGCCTGGTCGAGGTAGGCCAGTCTATTGTCGAGCGGCTCAAGGCCACCCGAGCGGACCGGCACCGCCGGCTGCGCCCGTTCAACCGGCGTCTCGGTCAGTAAGCCCGCTAGGTGGCGCGCGAGCGAGGTGGGTGTGGGATGTTCGAACACGAGGGTGGCCGGCAGCGTCAGCCCGGTTTGGGCGCTCAGCGCATTGCGTAGTTCCAATGCGGTGAGCGAGTCGATTCCGAGGTCTTTGAACGCCACGTCGGTGTCGAGTGCATCCGGGTCGCGATGGGCCAACACCGTTGCGGTGGCGCCTGCCACCACGTCGGTCAGGATCCCAAGTCGCTCTTCCTCTGTTCGGCCGGCCAGCTTTTGTCGAAGCCCCGAGTCGGCCAAAGCCGGTGTTCCATCGCTCGTTGCGGCGGTGCCCGAGCGTGCCGCCAGTTCGGTCAACAGCGGATGCGAACGGCGGACCGTGAACGCTGGGATGAATTTGTCCCAGGAAATATCGGCAAGGGTGATCAGTGTGTCGTCTGCCTCGATGGCCTGTTGCAGTGCGGCCAAGACGATTTCGGGCCGGATCGGATTGAGGCCGATCCGCTGGAAGATGTCGACTACCTCGGCGGGCATGCTGCTGGTTTCATCCGCCCAAAGGCCGAAGGCCGCCGCGACCGCGCCCCAGCCGTTGCTACGCAATCGCGCGGCCAGCGCTTCGAGATGAGCGTTCGCGGCCGCATACGCGCCTTGTTGCGCACCGCCCCAAGTCGCCGCTCCGGAAGAGAACAGGATGAACGTTGCGGGCGGGTCGTCCGCTAGTACGCTCGCCAGGTTGTCGGCTCCAACCGCCTTGGCGGCGTAGCTGTCCGCCAGCTCTTCGGCCGATGTGTCGGCAATGGTGTTCCACCCGATGGCCGCAGCGGCATGTACGACGGTCTGCACAGATCCGTACTCGCTGCGGACGGCAGCGACCGCGGCCGCCAACGCGGACTGGTCGCTCACATCGACCGACAGCCCCTTGACGTTCACGCCACGCTCGTGCAGCTGCTTCGTCAGTTCGGCCGTTTGGGGATGCTGGGCGGCGTTACGGCTCATCAGGACAATAGGATTGGCGCCGGCATCGGCAAGCCAACCGACGATGTGTTTACCTAGGCGCCCCGTCCCACCCGTCACCAAAGCCGGTCCGGACGGTTTCCAACTGCTGGCTCGTTCAATACGTTGCAACGGCAGCGGCGCCTCCACGAGGCGGCGCGCGCTCACCGAGTGGGGCCGTACCGCGAGTTGATCCTCTGACTGCTCGCAGCTCAGAATGGCGTACAAGGTCTCGATATCACGCTGCGCGGCGCGGGCCGGCAGGTCGACCAAACCGCCCCACTGGTCGGGGTGCTCAAGGCACACCGACTGTCCAAGCCCCCACACGGCGGACTGGAGCGGGCTCGCGGGATCGTCATCCGTGGATACCGAAACCGCACCCTGCGTGGCCACCCACAACGGAATTCCCAGGCCCGAATCGCAATGGGCCTGCGCAAGAAGGAGTGTCGAGAGCAATCCGACCGATGTGCCGGGCAGCGTCGGATGCGCGCGCTCATCCGTGGCCAAAAACGAGATGACGCCGTCAAAGTGAGCCCGCGCCGTAGCCGCCTTCAAGAGCGCGGACAACGATTCCCTGCCGAGCTCACTCGGGTCGACGGTGAGCACGTCCACCGCATCTGCGTACCGAGTGGCAAGACCGCTGACCCACGCGCCGTTGGCCTGTTCCGGAAAGGCTACGGCCAGCCAGCGACGACGAGCCTGCGGAAAGGTGTTGGGGCGAATTGCCCGCCAGGCCACCTGGTATCGCAGACCGTTCGCCGCCGACCGCACATCGGATTCCGAACGCCACCGGCGCAGCGCGCGCATAACGGCTTCCACCGAGTCGCCGTCCGAAACGTCGCCCAGCCCCAGTAGTTCCGCGAACGCTTCGACGGCACCGTCATCGACGGCCTTCCAGAGCGCATCGTCGGCCGCGCCGCCGGTGGTCTCCGGGGACTGGGGTGTCATCCAGTAGGAGCGGTGTTGGAATGCGTAGGTAGGCAAGGCAACGACGTTGGCGCCGGGGTAAAGACTCTGCCAGGACGGGGATTTGCCGTGATTGTGCAGCTGCGCCAGCGTGGTGGCCACGGCGTCGAGGTCGGCCCGCTCCCGATGCAGTGTGGCAATGACCGCGGAGCCGGCGCGATCGGCGGTACTGGCCAATGTGTCGGTGATCGCCGCGGCCAACACGGGGTGCGGAGAGAGCTCCACGAAAAGATGCTCACGCCGGCCCAGCAGTTCGGCGACATTGTCGTAGAACCGAACCGGCTCACGCAGATTCCGATACCAGTACTCGGCGTTCATCGTTGTGGTGTCGAGCGGCTGGCCCGACACCGCGCTTTCCACCGTGGAATACAGCGGGATACGAGCGGGCTGCGCGACCACTTCACCCAGCTGTTGCAGGAGATGGTCACGCAACTGCTGCACCTGTTCGCAGTGCGACGCGTAATCGACCGCGATGGAGCGTATTTGAATGTTGTCTTGCTCGCAGGCAGCGGTGAGCTGCTCGAGCGCCGCCGGGTCACCACTGACGATCGTGTGCGAGGGCCCGTTGATCGCAGCGATGCTGACGGCACCGTTCCACGCCTGCAGTCGTGCCCGAACTTCCGCCGCGGGCAGCACGATCGAAGCCATACCGCCGCCGCCCGAGAGCCCGGTCAGCGCCTTACTGCGCAGCGCCGCGATCTTGGCGGCCTGGTCCAGCGAAAGGGCACCGGCAACATAGGCCGCGGCGATCTCGCCTTGGGAATGCCCGATGACGGCATCCGGGACGATGCCCAAGGAGCCCAGCGTTTCCGCCAGGGACACCATGATCGCGAACAAGACCGGCTGGACCACATCCACGCGCTCCAAGGACGGCGCCGCCGGGTCCTGCAAGATGACATCGCGCACCGACCAACCGGTGAAGGGGCGCAACGCCTCATCGCAGGCGTCGAGGCTGCACGCGAAGCCGCGGTGGCGCTGGTAGAGCTGCAACGCCATGCCGGGGTACTGGGCGCCTTGGCCGGGAAAGACAAACACGGTGTCGGCGGGCAACTGATGCGTGGACCCGTGGTGTCGGGTCAAGCTCGGGTGGGGCTGATCTGCGGTCAGCGCATCCAAGGCATCAAGGAGATCGTGGCGCGGATCTTCGCTTTCCGGGTTGGCGGTGACAGTGGCCCGGTAGGGGTGATGCGCGCGGGTGGTCGCCAAACTGTAAGCCACGTCGGCCAACCCGACGTCGGAATGAGAACGCAGATACTCCCCCAACCGGTGCGCTTGACCGGCCAGGGCACGAGAACTGCGCGCCGAGATCGGCCACAGCAGCAGCGGCGGCCGCCGCTCCTCTGCTTGCGCAGTCTCCGCCTCTGCGTGATTCGCAACCGCCTCGGGCGGCGCCGGAGCCTGCTGGACGATGACGTGCGCGTTGGTGCCGCTGATCCCGAATGAGGACACCGCCGCGGTGCGGGGGTGGTCCGTCGCCGGCCACGGCACCGCTTCGGTGAGCAACCGCACCGCGCCGCCCGACCAGTCGATATGCGGGCTGGGCTGGTCGACATGCAACGTGGGGGGCAGCGATTCGTGGTTGAGCGCCTCGACCATCTTGATCAGGCCGGCTGCACCGGCCGCGGCCTGGGTATGGCCGATATTGGATTTGATCGAGCCGAGCCACAACGGTCGATCCGGATCCCGGCCGGCGCCGTAGGTGGCCAGCAGCGCGCCCGCCTCGATGGGATCGCCGAGGGCGGTACCGGTGCCGTGCGCCTCGACGACGTCGACCTGAGCGGGCCCGACGCCGGCGTTGGCCCCGGCTTGGCGGATGACGCTCTGTTGGGCAGGTCCATTGGGAGCGGTCAACCCGTTGGAGGCGCCGTCCTGGTTGATCGCAGATCCCGCGATCACCGCCAACACGGGGTGATTGTTGCGCTGCGCATCGCTGAGCCGTTCCAGGACCAGCACCGCGGCCCCTTCTCCCCAGCCGGTGCCGTCAGCCGCGGCGGCGAATGCCTTGCAACGCCCGTCGACCGCCAATCCACGCTGCCGGGCAAATTCGGTGAACACCATCGGTGAGGTCATCACTGTCACGCCGCCGGCCAGGGCAAGGCTGCTTTCCCCGTTGCGCAGCGACTGACATGCCAGATGCGTTGCCACCAGCGACGACGAGCACGCGGTGTCGACGGTGATGGCCGGCCCCTGCAAACCCAACGCATACGCGACGCGACCGGATGCCACGCTGGTGGACAGACCGGTCAGGGCGTATCCCTCGACGCCGTCGCTAGCGGCCGCGCCGTAGGGCTGTGACCACGCCCCGGCGAACACTCCGGTTTCTGAACGCAACAAGCTGGAGGGGTCAATCCGCGCGGTTTCCAACGCTTCCCAGCACACCTCGAGCAGCATCCGCTGCTGGGGGTCCATGGTTTGAGCTTCCCGCGGCGAAATACCGAAGAATTCCGCGTCGAACCCGGCCGCATCTGCCAGGAAACCCCCGGTGCGGGTATAGGTCTTGCCCACCGCGTCGGGATCGGGATCGAACAGTTCGGCGAGATTCCAGCCTCGATCGGTCGGAAAGGCTCCCATTGCGTCGGTGCCGGTGGCAACCAGATCCCAGAGCGCCGCAGCCGAATTGACTCCACCGGGGAAGCGGCACGCCATCCCGATCACGGCAACCGGCTCGTCCGACCCGGCCTGCGCAACCACCTGCGTAGTCGCCATTGCCGACCCGCCGAGCAGCTGTCCCAGATGGTTGCTCAGCGCGCCGGGAGTGGGATAGTCGAAGGCCAGCGTGGGCGGCAGATCCAGTTCGGTAACCGATTTCAGCCGATCCAATAGCTCGGTGGCTTTCACCGAGTCAAAGCCCAAATCCTGAAACGCGCTTTCCGGGTCGATCTCAGCAGCGTTGGCCCGGCCCAGTACCGCCGCCGCCTGCTCGCACACCACCCCGACCAGAAGTTCTTGCTCTTGTTGACGGAGGCCGCGCAGGCGCTGCGCCAACGCCGAGTCGTCCCCGAGTTGCGAGCCGGTTTCGTTGGCACTGGGCTGCTTTGGCCGACGAAGCTGCGCGTCGATGCGAGCAAACTCGCCGCGACGGTAGCGCTGCAGGCATTCTCGCCGCCTGACCTTGCCGCTGGTGGTCAGCGGAATCGAGTGCGGTGCCACCAGAACAAGATCCGCGACGCTCAGACCGTGCGTTTTCGAAATGGCCGCGGTCAGTTCACGCTTGGCGACGCTGATCCGTTCCGCGGCCGCCTCTTCGGAATCGGCGCGGACCTTGAGCTCGACGATGGTGACCAGCTTCTCGATGCCGTCGTCATCCGCGACCGCGATTGCCACGCAACGGCCCGCGGTGATCTCTTGGATCGTGGCTTCGATGTCGTCGGGAGAATGGTTGCGCCCATAGACAATAAGGAGATCTTTGATCCGGCCGATGATGAACATCTCACCGCCGGAGAAAAAGCCGAGGTCTCCGGTCCGCAGCCAGGGGCCTTCGGGCGTCTCGGGCGAGGGATCAACGATCGTCGCACCGAATGTGCGTGCGGATTCTTCGGGCTTCTGCCAGTAGCCGTCGGCGACGTTGTCGCCCAGCGTCCAGATCTCCCCGATCGTGCCGGCCGGGCACTCGATACTTGTCTCGGGGTCGACGATGCGCACAATCGGCGACTGCGGCACGCCGTAGCTGACCAGCGGCGTACCTTGACCGCTCGCGCACGGCTTCGCGTTGCCGGCGGTCAGTTCCTCGGACTCGAAGTACACAATTGCCGGCGGTTCCGCCGGTTCGCGGGTTGCCACGTACACGGTGGCTTCGGCCAGCCCGTATGAGGGCCGCAAAACCCGTTCGGGCAGATTGAAACGGGCGAATCGCTTGGCGAAGCGTTTGAGCGTGGCGGGTTGAACGCGTTCCGCGCCATTGAGAATGTTGCGGACGTGTGCCAGGTCGAGGCCGGCCAGGTCGTCATCGGAGGTCTTGGCCGCGGCCAGCTCGAAAGCAATGTTCGGTCCCGCGGTGAACGGGCTGCTCGCGGTGGCCAGCAACTGCATCCAGCGGGCCGGTCGCTGCAAGAAGGCGGGCGGACTGGTGAGCACACCCCGAAAGCCGCCGACGATCGGAATACCAATGCCCACAATCAAACCCATGTCGTGGAAAAACGGCAGCCACGACACGACGGTAGTGTCCGGCGGAGCCATCCCGCCGTCTTCGCGGTAATAGCTTTCGATGATCTGCTCGGTGTTGACCAGCATGTTCTTGTGCGAGATCACGACACCGGCCGGGGTGCGGGTCGACCCCGAGGTGTATTGCAAATACGCAACTTCTGGCCGGTCTTCGAGCTCAACCGCGGGTGCGCCCTCGGCATCCAAGTCCAGCAAATCAAGCTCGATTACGGTCGGCACGACCTCACCGGGCTCGATGCACTCGACAACGCTGGCCGCCACCGAGGATGTCGTCAGGATCGCGGTCGGCGCCGCATCCCGCAGGACCGCAGTGGCTCGCTCGTCACTGGCGCCGCCCTGCGGCGCGGACAGTGGTACCGCGATCTGGCCCGCCTCCATAGCGCCGAGGAAGGCCACGATGTAGTGCATTCCCTGCGGTGCCAGGACCACCGCACGGTCGCCCGTCGACCCACAAGCACGGAGTGCCTGGGCTACGTTGAGTGTCCGTCGATACAGCTGTGACCACGTCAAGCTTTCGGCAACGCCGGCCGGATCCTTCTCGTAGTCAATGAACGTGAAAGCTGTCTCATCAGGCCGCTGGCTGGCGTGTTTCCGCAGTACAGCGGGGACGGAGGGTTCGAGCACGCGTCGACGATACCGTGATGGGTAGACCCCGCGTGAGCAAAGCAGAATCTGAATTCCGACCCCGCGCAGGGAGTCACGAGCCCTCCCGTTAGGCGAGCTCTCGACCCGGTTGACGCGCTGTATGCCGCCCGCAATTCACCGGCGCCGGCGCTCGCAATTCTGGACGTAAGCTGACCGCTGGACGGCGCTGACCAACCAGGGTTACGGGCGGGCGTGATGGTCCTGCGCCGGGGGTTTCGATGGGCAGCAGCTGGGGCAGGAATGGCAAAAATCCCAATATTCCGAATTCGCCCACGAACCCCATCCGTACCGCTTAACATGACCTAACTGGGTGCGTGACCGTAGCGAGCGAACGCCGGCCAAGTGGCGGCGCGCGAAGGAGCGAGGGGACGGCTCGCCTCGGGGCCGAGCAAACTCGGTTCTGGAGCCCTCCCCTATTACATTCTGTTGAACTCGGCCACCGCGGGCTTGCCAAGCAACCCAGATTTTCCCCATTTTTATCCCCGTGCCACGACGCTTCGCTCACCGCGACAGCCGCGTATTGCCATGCCGGATCACGTGCAGAATCACGCGAAGTGACGCGTACGGGTCAGCGGGGTGGTCCGCGTCACAGTTCTCCGGAGCAGGTGTATTTGGCCACGTCAGGGCGGCTTGTTAAATTTTTGTACGATCGCACGATTTTTCCTCGCGTGTGCAGCAGAACAGCTACGCTTTGATTCGCACCAAAGTTCACGAGGCTGCTTCGTACGGGGGTCAATGGGTAGCTCGTCGCGGCGCTGCAGAGTGGCAGTGCCAATACGGCCCGGCGAAATTTCTCGAAGCGCTGATAACAGCGTGCGGCGGTGATAAGAACTTGTGGATAGGCAGAGAGGTGAAGGTTAGTGGGTAGGACGGGCGTCACTCCGGTCGCTGTCATTGGGATGGCTTGCCGGATGCCGGGGGGCATCAACTCTCCTGACTTGTTGTGGGATGCGTTGATGCGTGGCGCCGATCTGGTCACAGAAATCCCGCCGGACCGCTGGGACAACGACTACTACTACGACCCCGAGCCGGGAGTGCCTGGACGATCGGTCTGCAAGTGGGGCTCTTTCCTCTCGGACGTCGGCGACTTCGACCCGGAGTTTTTCGGTATCTCCGAAAAAGAGGCCACCACGATGGACCCGCAGCACCGGTTGCTGCTGGAAACGGCCTGGGAGGCAGTCGAGCATGCCGGCCTGACCAAGGAAACCATCGCCAAGCAGACCGGTGTCTTCATCGGCGTGAACTACGCCGACTACCAGCTCGTGCAGATGGCTTCGGATGCCTTCGACGGTCCCTACGGAAATCCGGGGTCACTGTTCAGCATGGCCTCCGGGCGTATCTCCTACGCGCTCGGTCTCGAAGGACCGGCATCGACAATTGACACCGCGTGCTCTTCAGGACTGTTCGCGATCCACCAGGCTTGCCGCAGCCTGAGCGACGGCGAGAGCGACATGACGATCGCCGGCGGCGTCAACGTGATGCTGGAGCCGCGCCGGTCGGCGTCGGCTTCCGCGGGCGGCATGCTGTCCGGTACCGGCCACTGCCACGCATTTGACGCCAAGGCAGACGGATTCGTCTCCGGCGAGGGTTGCGTGCTGCTGGTTTTCAAGCGCCTTGCGGATGCGCAGCGCGACGGCGACCGGATCTTGGCGGTTGTGCGCGCCACGGCCGCCAATCAAGATGGCCACACCCCGAATATCACCATGCCGTCCGGCGACGCGCAGGTCGCGCTGTACCGCACGACGTTGGAGGCGGCGGGCGTCGACCCCAGCAGCATCGGCATGGTCGAGGCGCACGGCACCGGGACGCCGGTCGGTGACCCCATCGAATACACGAGCCTTTCCAAGGTCTACGCGTTTGACAACAAGGTCGCTATCGGCGCTTCCAAGACCAACTTCGGACACACCCAGGCAGCCGCCGGCGCATTGGGATTGATGAAGACGGTCCTGGCCCTTCAGCACGGCGTGGTTCCGAAGAACCTGCACTTCGAAAAGCTGCCGGACGAGTTGGCACAGATCGACACGAAGCTGTTCCTGCCGGTTGAACACACCGAGTGGCCTGTGTCGGGTGACGGACCGCGGCGCGCAGCCGTGTCGGCCTGGGGCATCTCGGGCACCAACGTCCACGCCATCGTCGAGCAAGCGCCTCTGCCGCCCTCCCCCAACGGGCTGACCACCAACCCGAGCACCGACGAGACGCTGCTGATCCCGATCTCCGCCTCATCCGAAAGTGGTTTGCGTCAGACCGCGGCCCGCCTGGCCGACTGGATCGAGTCGCACGCGACCGAGTTCGCGGCCCGCGATCTGGCTTACACCCTGGCGCGTCGGCGTGGGCACCGCTCGGTCCGGACCACCGTGCTGGCGAACAACACGTCAGAGCTGCTGACCGAGCTGCGCCAGGTCGCTGACGGTGAGGCGCTGTACCCGGAAATTGTCGGCCAGGAGCAACGCCCGCCCGTGTGGGTGTTCTCCGGCCAAGGTTCTCAGTGGGCCGCGATGGGTGCCGATCTGCTCGCCAACGAGCCGGTGTTCGCAGCGACCATCGCCGAAATCGAGCCGTTGATCGCCGCTGAGTCCGATTTTTCGGTGACCGAGGCCATGACCGCAGCCGAGAAGGTGACCGGCATCGATCGCGTACAGCCGACGCTGTTCGCCATGCAGGTCGCGCTGGCGGCAACCATGAGGTCCCACGGCGTTCACCCGGCTGCCGTCATCGGCCACTCGATGGGTGAGTGCGCTGCGGCCGTCGTCTCCGGCGCGCTGTCGCTGCAAGACGGCACGCGCGTCATCTGCCGCCGCTCGAAGCTGATGACCAAGATCTCCGGTTCCGGCGCCATGGCCTCCGTGGAACTGCCGGCCCAGCAGGTGCTTTCGGAGCTGATGGCCCGCGGCATCAACGATGCGGTGGTCGCGGTGGTCGCCTCACCGGAATCGACTGTGATCGGCGGTGCCCCCGAGAGCGTCCGCGACATGGTGGCCGCCTGGGAAGAGCGCGACGTGATGGCGCGCGAGGTGGCCGTGGATGTCGCGTCGCACTCACCGCAAGTCGACCCGATTCTGGACGAGCTGTACGACGTCCTGGCCGACATCGAGCCGTTGACCCCCGAAATTCCGTACTACTCGGCTACCTCTTTCGATCCGCGCGAGGAGCCCTACTGCGACGCCAACTACTGGGTCGACAACCTGCGCCACACCGTTCGGTTCTCCGCGGCGGTGCAGGCGGCGCTCGAAGACGGCTATCGCGTGTTCGGCGAGTTGTCGCCGCACCCGTTGTTGACGCACGCCGTCGACCAGACCGCACGCAGCCTCGACATGACGGCGGCAGCGCTGGCGGCCATGCGCCGCGAGCAGCCGGTTCCGTTCGGATTGCGCGGCTTCGTCGGAGACCTGTTCAGCACCGGCGCGACGGTCGACTTCTCGGTGATGTACCCGAACGGACGGCTTGTCGACGCGCCGCTTCCGGTGTGGAACAACCGGACCCTGCTGCTGAGCCGCGACGGCCACAGCTCTCGCGCCCTGCGGGCCAGCGTTGCGGTGCACCCGCTGATGGGTCAGCACGTGCGCTTGCCGGAGGAGCCCGAGCGCCACGTCTGGCAGGCCGAGATCGGCACCGCGGCACTGCCGTGGCTCGGCGACCACCAGGTCCACGGCACAGCGACCTTGCCGGGTGCCGCCTACTGCGAGATGGCGCTGGCCGCCGCCCGCACCGTCTTCGGCGACGCGTCCGTGGTGCAGGACATTCGCTTCGAGCAGATGCTGATGCTCGACGAGGAAACCCAGGTCACCCTGACCGCGACCGCCGAGGTTCCGGACTCGCTCAACTTCGTCGTCGAAACCAACGAGGACGGCGTTGCGTCTCGCCGGGCATCAGCGGTGTTGCAGGCTCTCGGCAGCGAAACGCCGCCGGCGAAGCAGGACATCGAGGCGTTGCAGGCGTCGCACCCGAGTCCAGTTCAGGGCAGCGACCTCCGCGATGCACTCGACCTGTGCGGCATTCAGTACGGGCCCGCGTTCACCGGCCTCGCGGTCGCGCACACCGCCGAAGAAACGGGCACGTCGGTGTTGGCCGAGATCTCGCTGCCCAGTGTCATCCGCACCCAGCAGACCAACTACGGCGTGCACCCGGCCCTGCTGGACGCATGCTTCCAGTCGGTAGCGGCCCACCCCAGCGTGGCGATCGCCAGTATGGGTGGACTGCTGTTGCCGCTGGGCGTTCGTGAGCTGCGCGCCTTCGGACCGGTGCACACCGCGAAGTACTGCCACTCGCGGATCACCTCGGCCACCGGCGGCGCCGTCGAGGCCGACCTCGACCTGCTGGACAAGGAAGGCGCGGTAGTCCTGACGGTTCGCGGACTGCAGATGGGCACCGGGGTGTCGGCCAGCGGCGAGCGGGCGCGGGTGCTCGGTGAGCGGCTGCTGACCATCGAGTGGCAACAACGGCAGCTGCCCGACGTCGCCACCACCGATGCCGGATCCTGGCTGTTCGTCAGCACCACCGACGCCGCCGATCTGCTGGCGGCGACGTTGACGGACTCGATGAAGTTGCATGATGCCGAGTCCGCGACGCTGGCCTGGCACACCGACGGCGACCACCCGGCCCTGGCCGAGCAGCTGCGCGACCAGTTGAACCGCGGCGGCTTCAACGGCGTGGTGGTTCTCGCCGGGGCCCAGCAGGGTGAACCGGGTAGTGACTCCCCTCGCCGCGGCGGCGAGTACGTCCACCACCTGGTCCGGATCGCTTCCGCACTGGCGGAGACCGAGGGTGAGGCGCCTCGGCTGTATGTCGTCACCCGGGACGCGCAGAAGGTTCTGCCGGACGACGTGCCGAACCTCGAGCAGGGCGGGCTGCGCGGATTGCTGCGTGTTATCGGCGCGGAGCACCCGCACCTGCACACCACCCACATCGATTTCGACGGCCAGACCGACGCCGAGCAGGTGGTGCGGCAACTGCTGCTGGCGGGAACCGAAGAAGACGAGACGGCATGGCGCAACAACGAGTGGTACACGGCTCGCCTGTGCCCCTCGCCCCTGCGGCCCGAGGAGCGGCTGACCACGATCGCGGCGCACGACAGCGACGGGGTCCGGATGCAGATCCGTAACCCGGGCGACCTGCAGACCATGGAGTTCGCCGCCTTTGACCGGGTGCCCCCCGGTCCTGGGCAGATCGAGGTTGCGGTAACCGCATCGAGCATCAACTTCGCCGACGTGCTGAACGCTTTCGGTCGCTACCAGAGCCTGGACGGGATCCTGCCGGCGCTTGGCACCGACTTTGCCGGCGTGGTCACCGCGATCGGACCCGGTGTCACCAACCACAAGGTGGGAGACCATGTCGGCGGCATGTCGCCGCTCGGTTGCTGGGCCACCTACGTCACCTGCGATGCCCGCCTTGCCACCCAGTTGCCGGACGGGATGACCGATGCCCAGGCCGCCGCGGTGACCACCGCGCACGCGACGGCTTGGTACGGCCTGAACGACTTGGCCCGTATGAAGGCCGGCGACAAGGTGCTGATCCACTCGGGCACCGGCGGTGTGGGGCAAGCGGCGATCGCGATGGCCCGCTTGGCAGGTGCCGAGATCTTCGCGACCGCGGGTAGCGAACGGCGTCGGCAACTGTTGCGCGACATGGGCATCGAGCATGTCTACGACTCGCGCAGCGTCGACTTCGCCGAACAGATCCGGAGCGACACCAACGGCTACGGTGTCGACATCGTGCTGAACTCCGTCCCAGGAGCGGCCCAACTTGCCGGCCTGAAGCTGTTGGCGCTGAGCGGGCGTTTCGTCGAGATCGGCAAGCGGGACATCTACGGCGACACCAAGCTGGGCCTGTTCCCGTTCCGTCGCAACCTCGCGTTCTGGGGTGTCGATCTCGGTGTCATGTCGGTCAGCCACCCGGAACAGGTCAGCGAAATCCTCAGCACCGTTTACCGGTTGACGGCCGAGGGCAAGCTCCCGATGCCGGAGGCCACGCACTACCCGCTGGCCGAGGCGGCAACCGCGATCCGGGTAATGAGCGCCGCAGAGCACACCGGCAAGCTGATCCTCGACATCCCGCGGGTTGGCCGTAGCAGTGTGGTGCTGCCGCCGGAGCAGGCGCCGGTGTTCCGCCGCGACGGCTCGTACATCATCACCGGCGGGCTTGGCGGCTTGGGACTCTTCCTGGCCGAGAAGATGGCCGCGGCCGGTGCTGGTCGTATCGTGCTCAGCTCCCGGTCCAAGCCGTCGCGAAAGTCTTTGGAGACAATCGAACTCATCCGTTCGATCGGGTCCGACGTCGTCGTGTTGTGCGGCGACATCGCACAGGCCGACACCGCGCACCAGTTGGTGGCGACCGCGACCGCGACCGGGCTTCCGTTGCGGGGTGTCCTGCACGGGGCCGCGGTGGTCGAGGACGCCGTGCTGACCAACATCACCGATGAGCTGATCGACCGTGACTGGGCGCCAAAGGTTTACGGCGCATGGAATCTGCACGAGGCGTGTGCCACCGCGGAGCTGGACTGGTTCTGCTCGTTCTCCTCGGCGGCAGCGCTGTTGGGCTCACCGGGTCAGGGCGCGTATGCCGCGGCGAACAGCTGGCTGGACGCGTTCACTCACTGGCGGCGCGCACAAGGCTTGCCTGCCACCGCGATTGCGTGGGGAGCCTGGGGCGAGATCGGCCGAGGTGCGGACTTCGCGGAGGGCACCGGCGCAGCCATTGCTCCGGACGAGGGCGCTTACGCATTCGAGGCGCTGCTGCGCCACGACCGGCCGTACTCCGGCTACACCCCGTTGGTCGGGACACCGTGGATCGCGTCCTTCGCAGCGCGGAGCAAGTTCCTGGAGCTGTTCAAGACCGCCGGCGACAAGCGTTCCGGGTCAAGCAAATTGCGCGCCGAATTGGCCGAACTGCCGATCGAGGAGTGGCCGGGCCGGTTGCGCCGCCTGCTGGCCGAGCAGATCGGACTGATCCTGCGCCGGAACATCGACCCGGATCACCCGCTGTCGGAATATGGGCTCGACTCCCTGGGCAATCTCGAATTGCGCACGCACATCGAGGCTCAGACCGGCGTACGCATTACGTCCGCTGACATCACGACCGTCCGAGGATTGGCCGATCACCTCGTCGACAAAATGGCACCAAAAGAAACGGCGTCGACATGACGCAATCGCTACGACGAAATGACCTGTCCTGCAGGACTCTAGACACAGGAGGAAACGTGTTCATAGGTGGAGGGTCTGAGCACGACGGCATGAGGGTGGGAAACGCCTACGACTGGGACCCGGGTGACGGGATAGTCATCACCTGGGAACCCACTCCCGCTTGTGTCGCAAAGGCGCAGCAGGCGCCGGCAAGTCCGGTGCCGGCCAGCTGCATGCAGACGGGTCACCTACGCGGATTCGTCGAGTTCCGCGACAAGGGCCTCGACTACTCCCGCGCGATCATGGGTTCCTGGGAAGTGCCGGGCCGGTGCGACATTCGCGCGATGACGTACGTGATCAACGCGCATCTTCGTCGGCACGGGACCTACCACAGCTGGTTCGAGTACCAGGACTCGGACAACATCGTCCGCCACACCTTGAAGAACCCGCGCGACATCAACTTCGTCGCCAAGAAGTACGGTCCGATGACCCAGCCCGAGTGGGAAGCGCACGTGCTGGCCACTCCTGACCCGTTGCAGTGGGATTGCTTCCGCTACGGCATCATTCAGTACGAAGACCGCTTCGCGCTGTGGGCGGTCGTGGACCACCTGCACTGCGACCCGATGCTGATCGCCGGGTTGTACGTCGAAATCGTGATGAACTACAACGCGCTGGTCGAGGGCAGGGCCCCGATGACCATGCCGCCCGCGGCGAGCTACGACGACTTCTGCATTCGCGAGAGCGAGACGATCGGGGCCATGACCCTGGAGTCGCCGGAGGTCCGCACCTGGGTCGAGTTCGCCGAAGCCAACGGCGGGACGCTGCCCGACTTCCCACTCCCCCTGGGTGACCAGTCGATCGCGTGCGGCGGAGACATCCGCGTCGAGCAGCTGCTGGCGCCCGATCAAACGGCGAAGTTCGAATCCATGTGCCGGCAGGCGGATGCACGGTTCAGTGGTGGCCTGTTCGCTTGCGCCGCGCTGGCTCACTACGAGCTGACCGGCGAACTCACCTACTACGGGCTCACGCCGACCGACAAGCGGAAGACCCCGGCCGAATACATGACGGTCGGCTGGTTCACCGGCATCGTGCCGTTCACCGTTCCCATCGACCCGAACTCGTTCGAAGCAACCGCTCGCGCTGCCCAGGCATCGTTCGACGCGAACATGAGCTGCAAGGACGTACCGTTCGACCGCGTTCTGGAGCTCGCCCCCTGGCTGCGCAAGCCGGGACCCCAGTTCACGATGATGAGCTACATGGATGCCGGGCTGCCGCCCCTGTCCGGGATCGTGGCTACCGCGTTGGACGGTGTGAATGCAGGCGCATACACCGACGGCCGCAGCCCGGCGTACAAGTACTCGACGGTGTTCCGCTTGTTCGACGAGGTCTCGATCATGGTGTCGTACCCGAACAACCCGGTAGCCCGGGAGTCGGTCACGCGGTTCACCGACCAGTTGAAGTCGGTGTTCCAGCGCGTAGTGGCCGGCACGTTGGCGGTCGCCCCGGTTCGGGTGGCGCAGTAGCGGCGGTCCGTAGGACCGAAGTTCGCGTACGCGCGACGTTATTTATTACGGAGTTGAATACCGGCAATGAAAGCTGTCCTCGCCGTCCATGGCACCCGCGGCGACGTCGAGCCTTGCGCTGCAGTCGGCGCAGAGCTCCAGCGTCGGGGGCACGAAGTGCAGATGGCGGTCCCGCCCAATCTGATTTCGTTCGTTGAGTCGGCCGGCCTCAAAGCCGTTGCCTACGGCCCGGATTCGCATGCGCAATTAGAGGAAGAGATCTTCCGCAGTTTCTGGCGGGTGCGTAATCCTCTCGGCGTCCTGCGCCCGGGCGCCGAATACCTCACCCGGGGATGGGCCGAGATGGGCGAGACGTTGGTATCGCTGGCGGAGGGTGCCGACATCATCGTCGCGGGCCAGACCTATCAAGGGGTTCCGGCCAATGTTGCCGAGTACCTCAAGATTCCGATGGCCGCACTGCACTACTTTCCGCAACGGGTGCACGGCCATTTGATCCCGCTGTTGCCGCCACCGGTCACCCGTACCGCGATGCGGGCCGTGTACGGCCTGTATTGGCTGATGACCAAGGGCCCCGAAAATGAACAGCGCCGCGCGTTGGGCATGCCGACGACAAGGGTTTCCTCCGCCAAGCGAATTGGGCAATACGACTGGCTGGAAATCCAGGGCTACGAAGACGTCTTCTTCCCGGGCCTGAAAGAAGAGTGGGGCGACAAGCGACCGTTTGTCGGCGCGCTGACGCTGGAATTGCCGACATCCACCGATGATGAAGTCGCAGCGTGGATTGCCGAGGGCACGCCCCCGATTTACTTCGGGTTCGGCAGTATGCGGGTGGAAACCCCCGAAAACACCGTCGCCCTGATCAGCGAGGTGTGCAGAGAGCTCGGCGCCCGAGCCCTGATTTGTGGTGGGGTAACGGATCTCGGGGATATTCCGGTACCCGACAACGTCAAACTGGTCGCCGAAGCCAACCATGCCGCCGTTTTTCCCAAGTGCCGCGCCGTTGTTCACCATGGCGGTCCCGGCACGCTGGCGGCGGGGATGAAGGCCGGCGTGCCGACGTTGGTTCTCTGGATCAGCGCCGAACAGCCCCTCTGGGCGGCCCAGGTGGTCAAACTCAAGATCGGCAAGGCGCGACGTTTCGCCGGAGCCACCAAGAAAACGCTGCTCAAAGATCTGCAGAAGATCCTCGAGCCCAAGTACGTCAACCGCGCTCGAGAGATGGCCCAGCGGATGACTCCGTCGGCGGTCAGCGTGCAGAAGGCGGTCGACCTCATCGAGGACAAGGTGCGGGAGCGCGATAAGGCTGTACCGGCGCGCGACGCAGGATAGTGCCAATGACCCGGTCACATGTAACGCTAGCGTCACGATTGAGGGCGACATCTGATTACCCCGCCGGGGCCGGAACGAACTTGTAGGGTTGTAGAGTGTCAAGCCGTTCTTCTGGTTCCAGTGAATCGGCCAAGCCTGGGGGAATTTACGACCGCATAGGCCAATTCGTTGTGCAGTGGCCACTGCTGGTCATCGGGGGCTGGATCGCGGTAGCGATCGCATTAGCTCTGGCGTTTCCGCCGCTTCAGGTCCAGGCCGGGAAACATCCGCCGCAACCCTTCCCTGACGACGCCCCGACCATGGTCGTCTCGCGCGAGATGGGCAAAGCATTCAGCGCGCCGGCTGATGGTTCCAAGGACGACAAGAGCGGGCCGGCAGCGGCGGCGGCGTCGCCCACCTCCCTGCTGATGGTCGTGTTGACCAATGAAAAGGGTCTCACGCCCGCCGACGAGGCCACATACCGCAAACTCGTCACCAAGCTGAACGAAGACACGCAAGACAAGATGTCGGTCCAGAATGCCCTGGACGACCAGGAGGCGCGGAACCTGCTGGTAGCCAAGGACGGCAAAGCGCTGATCCTGCCGATCAATGTGCCTGGCGATCAGAATGATCCGGCTACCATCGCGACCTACAAACGCGTCGCCGCGATCGTCAAACAGACCGTCGCGGGAACGACCTTGACGGCTAATCTCAGCGGCCCGCTGGCAACCGTGGCTGACATTACGGATATCGGGCAGGAGGATATCCACTTCATCGAGATCGCCACCGTGCTCAGTGTGTTCATCATTTTGCTCGTCATCTACCGCAATCTGGTCACGATGTTCGTGCCGTTGGCGACGATCGGGATTTCGGTGGCCACCGCGCAGGGTGTCCTCTCCGGTGCGGCGGAACTTGGCCTCGGCACCAACCTGCAGGTCATGGTGTTCATGACCGCGGTCTTGATGGGCGCGGGAACTGACTATGCCGTCTTTCTGATCAGCCGCTACCACGATTACCTGCGGAACGGCGATGACTCCGATACAGCGGTCAAGAAGGCGCTGATGTCGATCGGCAAGGTGATCGCCGCATCTGCGGCCACCGTTGCCGTCACGTTCCTCGCGATGATCTTCACGAAACTGGAAGTGTTCAGCGCGGTCGGCCCGGCGATCTCGATCTCCATCGTCGTCGCGCTGCTGGCAGCCGTCACCTTCCTGCCCGCCGTTCTGGTGCTTGCCGGCAGGCGCGGCTGGATCAAACCACGCCGCGAGCTGACCGGGAAGCTGTGGCGGCGCTCCGGAATTCGCATCGTGCGGCGGCCGCGCATCCACCTCGCCGCGAGTCTCGTCGTGCTCATCGCGCTCGCCGCGTGTCTGAGCGCCGTCCGTTTCAATTACGACGACCTCAAGTCGATGCCCGAGGACGTGGAAAGCTCGATGGGGTACGAGGCGATGAATCGCCACTACCCGATGAACCAGATGACGCCCATGATTCTGTTCGTCCAGTCATCGCACGACATGCGGACACCCAGCGCCCTTGCCGATCTCGAGCAGATTGCCAATCGGGTCAGCCAAGTTCCTGGTATCACGACGGTGCGGGGGCTGACGCGGCCGAATGGGGAACCGCTGGAACAAATGAAGGTGTCCTGGCAAGCCGGTGAGGTCGGTGGCAAGCTCGACGAAGCCTCCACTCAGATCGAGAACCACGGCGGGGATCTGGACCGATTGGTCGGTGGCGCAAACCAATTGGCCGATGCGCTCGCCCAGCTTCGCGATCAGGTCACCGGGGCCGTATCCAGCCTGAGCGGTACGGTCGCGGCACTCACCGCGATGGAGGAGATGATCGGTGGTGACCGCGCCATCGCTGCCCTGGACCAAGGGGCACGCTACACCGGACAGATGAAGGCCCTCGGCGACAGCCTGAGTGCCTCCACGACGAACGCGGAGCATATTTCGGCGTGGGCCGGCCCGATGCTGAGGGCGCTGTACAACTCGCCGGACTGCAACATCGATCCGGGGTGTGTGAGTTCGCGTGCCGGCTTGGCGGCGATGGTTGCGGCCGACAACGATGGGACCCTCATTTCCATCAAGGCACTGGCCCGGAATCTTCAAGCGACGCAGCAGACCCGCACCATCGGCGAGACGTTGACCAAGATCCAGCAGACGCTCACTCAGGCCTCCGACGCTTTGAAGACCATCAAGAATCTGCAAGCAACGATGGCCCAAGCGCAGCAGGGCTCTAACGCGCTTGCCGACGGAAGCCGGGCAATTGCCTTCGGCGTCAAGGAACTTGTCGATCAGACCAGGAAGATCGGTAGCGGTCTGAACGAGGCGTCCACCTTCTTGCTGGAAATGAAGCATGATGCCTCGAAGCCGAACATGGCGGGCTTCAACCTTCCCCCACAGATCATGACCAGGGATGAGTACAAAAAGGGCGCGCAGATCTTCCTCTCGCCGGACGGTCACGCCGCCCGATACTTCATCCAGAGCGCGCTCAATCCGTTCAGCACGGACGCGATGGACCAAATTACCGCCATCGAAAAGGCCGCCCGAGAAGCGACGCCGAACACCGAACTCTCGGACGCGCGGATCGCGGTAGCCGGGGTTCCCACGGGGCTCCGCGATACTCGCGACTACTACAACGGCGATATGAATTTCATCATCGTCGCGACCATCATCATTGTGTTCCTGATTTTGGTGATTCTATTGCGCGCAATTGTTGCGCCGCTGTACCTCATTGCCTCGGTGCTGCTCTCTTATCTGTCAGCACTAGGAATTGGCGTCCTCATATTCCAATTCTTGCTTGGCAAAGAACTGCACTGGAGCCTGCCTGGGCTTTCGTTTATTTTGCTCGTCGCGGTCGGCGCGGATTACAACATGCTGCTCATCTCGCGAATACGTGATGAGTCGCCACACGGCGTGCGATTCGGCGTTATTCGCACCGTAGGGTCGACTGGCGGCGTGATCACTTCCGCGGGTCTGATCTTCGCGGCATCGATGTTCGGCCTGCTCACCGCCAATATCAGCACCATGCAGGAAGCGGGCTTCATAATCGGTGTCGGCATCGTGATCGACACGTTCCTGGTGCGTACCGTCACTGTTCCGGCTTTGGCCGCGATGATCGGGCAGAAGAACTGGTGGCCCTCCAAGCTGGACGGTTCGGGCAAATCGCGATCGAACGGAAAAGCGCAGCAGGTATGGGCAAAGATTTCACATCAGTTGATCAGGATGAAATTGCTGCCGCCGCCGCCACCACCGCCTAGGAAACCGCGGCCGCGGCCGGGGGCCCGCGCCGGCCAGAGGGCACCCGCGAAAGTTCGAGCGGGTCATTACGAGCCGAGTCACTCACTTCCGTTGTTCGATCTCAGCGGGGTTCGGAAGCAGCTGTCAGAAGATCTGCAGTGGACAGGTTCCGGTCCCATCGCCAAGCGCAACGGCAACGGCAAGAAGAAGCGCAAGAAGGTGGATCCCTACGTGGGCCACGCATTGCCGCTGTTTGGCTACAGCGTCATTCCGCACAGTGCGGTCGTCGTGGGGACAAAGCCGGCACAGGCGGAGAAAACGGCAGCCAGCAACGGCAACGGCGCGGCCGCCGACAAAGCGGTCGACCCTCAGTGAGCTGACAGTGAATACCCGGCCGGTGTCGAGCCGGCCGGGTGAAACGACGCTATGCGTCCAAGCGGGTGAACTCGTCCTGGCGGTAGAGCTCTACGCATTGCGATCTTCTGATCTTGCCGCTGGTGGTGATCGGGATCGAACCCGGCGATACCAGCACCAGATCCGACACGGTGAGTCCATGTGACTTCGAGATTGCCGATTTCACTTCACGTTGGACGGCACGCAGCTTCTCCAGCGCGTCCTCGTCGTTGTCGCGCTTCTTCATCTCGACGATCGCGACCAGCTTCTCGACGCCTCGGTCGGATACCGCGATGGCCGCGCATCGACCGGAAGTGATCTCTTGGATAGTGGCTTCGATGTCATCGGGGGAATGGTTGCGGCCGTAGACAATCAGAAGATCCTTGATCCGCCCGATGATGAAAAGCTCTCGCTCGGAGAAGAACCCGGAATCACCGGTTCGTAGCCACGGACCCTCGGCGGTCCCTGGACCCGGATCGATGATCTTCGCCTGGAACACCCGTTGCGTCTCTTCGGGTTTCGACCAATAACCGGACGCGACGTTGCCGCCACGAACCCATATTTCGCCGACGGTCCCTTCGGGGCACTCGCGATTCGTGTCGGGGTCGACGATGCGAACTTCCATGGATTCGGGCGCGCCGTAGCTCACCAGCGGTGTGCCGGTACCGCTCTCAACCCGCACCGCAGTGCCCGCCGGCAACTTCTCGCTGTCGAAGTAACCGATCTCCGGCGGATCACCGGGTTCGCGGGTGGCGATGTAAACCGTTGCCTCTGCCATCCCGTAGGCCGGCCGGTGCGCTTCCGGTGGGAAGTTGAAGGCCGCGAATCGATCCGTGAATCGCTTGAGGGTGGCCGGCTGCACCCGCTCGCTGCCGTTGAGAATGCTGTGGAGCCCGCCGAGATCGAGTCCGGCCAGGTCTTCGCTGGACGTCTTGCGCACCGCTATGTCGAAGGCGAAGTTCGGGCCCGCCGAAACCGTGCACTCATGCTCCGCGATGAGTTGCAGCCACCTGGCCGGGCGCTGCAGAAACCCGACGGGACTGGAGAGCACCGTGGTAAAGCCCCCCAAGATAGGCATGATGATGCCCAGCAGCAGGCCCATGTCGTGGTAGAGGGGCAACCAGGACACGATCGTCAGGCCCTGGGGTGCGACGCCCCCGCGGGCCCTGAAGAAGTCACCAATGATCTGCTCGTAGTTGGCGAATACGTTCCGGTTGTTGACCATCACGCCAGCAGGTGTGCGGGTCGATCCGGAGGTGTACTGCAGGTACAGGAAATCGGGTTGGTCGCCCCGCCCGGCTCGCGGCCGTGGTCCCGATGGTTTTCTTCGTGAATCCAGATCCAGCAGGTCGATTTCGACGGTCGTGGGGATGTCGGACGTCCCGTCCGCCTGCAACACCTCTCGGACGTTCTCTGCGACGGCGGAAGTCGTCAAAATGACAGCGGGCGACGTGTCGGCAAGAACGGAGAGCGTTCGCTCGTCGTGGGCACCGCCGTAGGGCACGGACAGTGGAACGGCGATTAGGCCGGCCTGCAGGGCACCAAGGAACCCGACGAGGTATTCGAGCCCTTGCGGCGACAAGATGAGCGCCCGGTCGCCCGTCGAGCCGTGCGCCTTCAGCTCTTCGGCCAGGTTCGACACTCGCCGATACAGCTGTCCCCACGTCAGGGTGGTGCGGACGCCGTCCCAATCTTGCTCGTAGTCAACATATGTGAATGCCGGGTCATTGGGCTGCAAGCTGGCGCGCTCGCGCAGCACGGCGGGAAGGGAGGACTCAACCACGGACATCAGGTTACATACGTGGCCGCGTTTTCAGGCGGGAACGCCGAGGTAGGCCCAGGGATGTGACACCGACCACGACCGGCCCTTCCGCAGACGTCACCTAGGCTGATACGAAATGGAAAATCTGCTCGCGCACATGGATCAGGTGTCGTTTCTCGGCGTGCGAGCGCTCGGCTACGGCGCGTTGGTCCAGTTCACCTGGATATACGACCGCCCGGTCAACCTCGACCAGCTGCGCCGATTTCACGAGAACCTGGGATATGGACTGCTAGGCCGGCGGGTGGAACGGTCTCCCCTACCGTTCGCTCGTGACCGGTGGGTCAGCTGCCGGGGACCCCGCGACGTGGACGTCGCCGCGACGTCCCGTGCGCGCGCCGAGGTCAACGCTTGGGCCTACGAGCGCGCTTGCCTGCCCATCGATCCAGAACGCGGGCCCAGTTGGCATCTTGGGGTCCTGCCACTGACGGACGGCGGGTCGGCGGTGTGTCTGACGGCTTCGCATACCGTTGTGGACGGATTGGGGTTCCTGCAAGCGATCGCCGATGCGGTCCATGGGCGCAGGCACCACTTCGGGTATCCGCTCCCGGGATCAAGGACGCGTCGGCGCGGCATGGTTGAGGATGGTCGCCTGACCATCGCCTCTGCTCCGCAGTTGGCTCACGCGCTCGCAGCGACCGGACGCGTCGTGCGCAGTCGTCGCAGGGATGTTCGCGCGTCTTTCGCCTCCGGCCGGACTTCTCGGCGGGCCGGCGGGCCTGACCACCCCGTCGTCGTGCCCTCCGTGACCGCCTACATCGACCTGGTGGACTGGGACGCACGCGCCAATAGCCTTGGTGGCAACAGCCATACCCTGCTGGCAGGCTTCGCCGCCCGGCTCGGTGTGCGGGCCGGACGGGTGTGCGCCGACGGGGCGGTGAACCTGTCCTTGCCGATCAGCGATCGAACCAAGGACGACACCCGAGGGAACGCAATGGTGTTGCCTGTCGCTTCCGTAGACCCAACCGGATTGACCGCAGACCTCACCGAGGTGCGCGGCAAAGCCAAGCTGGCGTTCAGCGACCTGAGCAGCACCTCTGATGAGTTGTTGGCCACGCTGCCCCTGACGTCGATGACGCCGAAGTGGTTGGCGCGCAGGACAGCAGGGGTGGGGATGGGAAGTGCACAACTCCCCATCGGCTGCTCGAATATGGGCGATATGGACCCGGTGGTCAACCGACCGGATGGCACCGACGCCGATTACGCGGCTGGACGGCTGGTCGAGCCTGGGATCACCAAGCGTGTTCTGGAGCGGATGCGCGGTCAGTTGTTCCTGGTATCCGGGCGGATTCACGGCAGATTGTGGATCTCACTCAATGCCTACCTTCCCGGCGTGATCACCGATCGGGAGGAGCTGAGAGACGCGGCGCTGCGCACCCTTGACGAATTCGATTTAACAGCAGAGATCCACGGCTGATCAGCTTGTCGAAGTCTCCAACCGCAGCGGCTTGTGCGAACTGCGGTCGTGCGCGACCCCTATCTGCCGCATGATGTTTGCCGCCACGCGAAGACCGTGTAAGCGCCGTAATCCTTGGAGCATCGCGATGTTCGCACCCAGCTCATAACGCCAGGCGCCGAAGTGCGCATTGGCCGTCCTGCGTCCGAAGTGGTTGATATAGGCCATTTCTGTCGTGTAGACGCCGAATCCGGCGTTGCGCGCCCGGAAACATAGATCGAGGTCCGGCCCCCACCCGTACTGTTTGAAGTCGACCAGGTTCATGCCGCCGGTTTCCTGCCAACATGCCCGGGAGACCATCAGGGCAGTTCCTTCTACGCACGGCACCACCCGGTACTGGGGGCGGGGTACGTAGTCGGCGGCATCGGGCTTTTGCTCATCCGTCGCGTATGGGTAACCGTGATCGAACATCGGGCCCACAATCCCTGCGTTGCCTGGTAGCCGCGGGTCGAGTAAGCCGGCGACGAAACCCTTCGAGATTCGGGTGTCGTTATTCAGCGTCATTGCATGGGAATAACCTTCGGAGAACGCAATCGCGAACCCGTGCTCGCTGCCACCCGCCCATCCGAGGTTTTCACCGGGCGTGATCACCCGCTCCTGGGCGATTTTTGGATAGTCACCGCGATTGTCGATGATCACGTAGTCGGCGCCCTCGCGCTCCAGGTCACCCACCAGGGCATGGGTGTATTCGTGCTGCCCGAAGACCGGGACAGTGATCAGAACCGACACGCTAGCCACCGTACATCGGCCCAAACCTCATATCAGGAGAACCGCTTACCACGTGCAGCGTCTTCCAAAAGGTCGGCCGCCATAGCAACACTGGTGGTGGCCTTCGTCATCTGGGCAGCGACCTCTCGGGCTCGCTCAACGCATTGCGGTGTGAGTATCCTGCGCAGATCCTTGGTGAGAGACCTACCCGTGGTGCGCGAAAACCGCCGGGCTCTGCCGACTTTGAGTCGCTTCACTACCGCCGCCCAGATCGGCTGATCCGAGGCCACCCACAGAATCAGAGTGGGCACGCCGGCCCGCAAGCCGGCGGCGGTCGTACCGGCGCCGCCATGGTGAACCACTGCTCGACAAGCAGGGAAAATCGCGGCGTGGCTGACCGCTCGCACGACCTTGACTCGGGGTGACGCCGGCACATCGGTCAATTTGGTTGCACCGGAGCAGATTAGAGCTCGCTCACCTAACTCTTCGCACGCCCTGATGATCGTGCGCACCATCTCGTCCGGCGACTTGACCGGCATGCTGCCGAAGCCGAAGTAGATCGGCGGAGTACCGGACGCAATCCAACTCAACGTCTCGTCGTCGAGGTCGGTCGGCAACTCCGCCGTCAACGCACCGACGAAAGGTCGTCGCGCAGTCCATTCTTGGCTCAAGCCGGGGAAACACAGCGCGTCGTAAGCCTGCAACTCCAGCGATCCCCGCTCCGCCATTCGCCGTGACGCGGGCCCCTTGGTCCTGGCTATCCCGAGTTGACCGCGTTGCACGTCCTCGGCTCGCTTGACCAATCGCCATTGCGCCCAGTCGCTGACCTTCATCGCCGACCTCAGCACGGGCGCTGGGACGATGGAGATGAGATGGCCATTCGGGCGCATCGGGACGTGATGCCACGCGGCCATAGGGATGTTGTAGTACTCGGCGACGTTGGCGGCGGCTTCCTGGTACGAGACACCCGTAAACAGAAGATCGGCACCTTCCGTCACCGACCTCAGCCTGCCGCTCACGTCGGCCCAGCGCTGGTTGACGTGGTCGAGCGCGTCCCGTACCGGTTTGATCGGATCCTTGATGCTCCACGGGGTGACGAATACATCCGGAATCTCTCCCGTGGGGGGACCCATCGGAACCGCCGTCAGGCCCATGCTCTCGACGAATCCGACCTGGTCGGGAGGGGTGGCCATGACCACGTCATGCCCGCGGCGCAGTAGTTCGATCCCGACTGCTGCGCATGGCTCGACGTCGCCGCGCGTCCCGCAACTCGACAGGACGAATTTCATCGACCTTTAGTCATTCGCGAGCTTGTAGATCAACATGACGTGCGGAACGCGGTACAACACATCGAACCAGTCCAGCGGTAGCGGCGTCTCGGACACCTCGACGGCCTGCTCCTCAATCCACTGCAGGGCCGTCCGGTAATCGCCGGCTATTTCGAGCCGGTATGCCAGCCGGAAGGCTCCGATGTGGAACTTGGTCAGCGCCTTCTCCACCCGGGTCTCGGGCAGATCCTCGAACGCAATGATGCTGCGCCGGGCGACCCGGCGGCATTCCTTGATCAACCCCATCGGGTCGTTGCAATGATGCAGCACGAAACTGAGAACGACATGGTCAAAGGCATTGTCCGGGAAAGGGATCGACCTGCCGTCAAACACACTGAAGTCGATGGGGGTGGTCACCGCGTCATGGACGTCTATCCCGGTCGTGATCGCACCGTGCATCTCCGCCAGGTACTGGCACAGATGCCCCGTTTCGCACCCGACGTCCAGGACCGTGTCGCCTCGACCGATGTGGTCTCCGAGCATCAACGCCTGGCTTTCCAGCCGCTTCCCCAGGACCCTCGGGGACCACGGGATGAGAGTCGCCTGCGCTCGCCGCCCCGCGCGCCGCCAGTTCGCGCGGCGGTCGGTTCGCCGGCGATCATCGGTGAAAAAGCGTTGCAGGGCGGTCATCTCGGTCCGTTCGATCAGCTGTGAAGGTCGTAGACTATCAGTCCAGCCCCTGGCGGCAGGGCGTTCTGGGCAACGGCAACTGCGGGAGACGCGAGTCACACGCGGCGTTTCCCCGAATGCCGCGATAATCCAGCACGCGCGTACCGAACATGAAATACTTCTCCCGTGGGGCAGCATGCTGTTGAGGTCGAGGGCCTCACGAAAACGTTTGGAGGGCCCGCGCCGGCTCTCCGTGGGGTGGATTTCTCGGTTCCGGCGGGCTCGGTGTGCGCGATCCTGGGCCATAACGGCGCCGGTAAGACGACCACGCTGAACATCCTGTGCACATTGATCCGGCCCACTTCGGGCCGCGCGGTGGTCGCTGGATACGACGTCGTCAGTCAAGCAGCCAAAGTGCGCTCCCAAATAGGGATAACCGGACAGTTCACCGCGGTGGACCCGATGCTCACCGCCCGGGAGAACCTGGTTTTGTTCGGACGCATGCGCGGGCTTGGCCGCAAGCAAGCGAAGGCGCGCGCCGACGAGTTGATTGGGCAGTTCGACCTCGTCGCGGCGGCCGACCGGCGAGTATCGACCTTTTCGGGAGGCATGTGGCGGCGGGTTGACCTCGCCAGTGCATTGGTCGTCACGCCCAAGGTGCTGTTCCTCGACGAACCCACCACCGGACTGGATCCGCGTAGCCGCCGTGACGTGTGGAGCATCGTCAGTTCCCTGGCTGCGCAGGACGTCACCGTGCTGCTCACGACCCAGTACCTCGAAGAGGCGGACGTCCTGAGCGATTCGATCATCGTCTTTGACCACGGTCAGGTGATCGCCAGTGGCACCGCGGCCGAACTCAAGCGCAAGGCGGGTGCCTGCTACTGCGAGGTGACGCCCGCCAACCCCGCGGATCTGTCGCAGGTCGGGTCGGCGCTTGCCGGACTCGAAGGCATTGATCTCGACTCCGACACGAACTCGGTATCCGTGCTCGCCCGAGACGGCGTAGCCACCTTGACGGAAGTTTTCCGCCGGCTCGACGCGATCGGCATCGAAATTGCTGACATTTCCCTGCGCAAGCCCTCACTGGATGAGGCGTTCCTGCACCTCACCAGCCAACCCGTCGCCCAAGCATGACCGCCCTGGCCGCCCTCACCGAAAGATCGCTGCGCAACACACTGCGCGACGCAGGGATCATCTTTGAGGTGTTCGTGCCGATCGTCACGCTGGTCGGTCTCACCACGGCCACGCACGGCCTGATCGACACCGGCCACCTGACATACCCCCAGTACGTGCTGCCTGCGGTCGTCGTCCAGTCGATGATCATGGCTGCGGCGCTCACCGCGGACCGCGCCGGCCGCGATCGCGTGTTCGGTCTGGGCACGCGGCTGCGGACCATGCCGATTGCGGCGATATCCCCGGTAAGCGCGCGGATCACGGCTACGCTGGTGCGGGCATCGATCGCGCTGACGGCGACCATGATCGCGGGTTACGCGTTCGGTTTCCGGGTGACCGGCGGCCTGCCCGCCGGCTTGGCCTTCGTCTTTCTGGCACTTTTGCTCTGCCTCGCGGTGTCCCTTGGTGCTGACGCACTGGGGTCCAGCGGCGGCAACATCGAGACGACGAGCCAAATGTTGCTGATCCCGCAGCTGGTGCTGATCCTGCTGTCCACGGGTGTTGCTCCGGAGAAGACCTTCCCGGAGTGGATCCGGCCGTTCGTGCGCAACCAGCCGGTATCGCACACCGCCGAAACCTTGCGGGGTTTGGCCGGGGGGCAGGTGCCGGCGAACCACGCGACGGCAGCCATGGCGTGGTGTTTGGGAATGCTCTTGGTCTTTGGAGGGATCACACTGCGGATGCAGAGGCGCGGCGCATGAACCCGACAGGCAACGCACTGGTTGCGCTGGTCACCCAGAGTTGGCTGCATGCCGGCCGGATCATGATCCGCTGGCGGCGGGAACCTGCGGCGGTGCTCAGTACCGTGCTTCTCCCCATCTGTTTGCTGGTGGTGTACAAGGCAGTACTTGGCGAGCAGATTTACAAGGTCACCGGCGTGGACAGCATCTATGGACTGGTGCCGATGTGCGCGGTGCTGGCGGGGATGTTCGGCGCCCTGGGCGGCGCCGTCGGCATTCCGATGGAACGCTCCTCCGGCCTGCTCAGTCGCATGTGGGTGCTGCCGGTGCACCGCGCAAGCGCCATTGCCGGACGGCTGACCGCCGAGGCCGCGCGTGCGCTCCTGGGCACCATCCTCATCACCGCGGTCGGAATGGCCATGGGTCTGCGCTTCGCGCACGGCTGGCACACCGCGCTGGCGTACATACTGATTCCGCCGCTGGTGGTGGTCGGTTTCACTGCACTCGTGATGACGCTGGCAGTGCGCAGCAACGGCCGCGCCATCGTGACTTATCTGGCGGCCATCATCACCGCCCTGGTCTTCATCAGTTCGGGTACCACGCCCGTCTCGCAGTTTCCGCACTGGCTGCAGCCGGTGGTCCGAATGCAACCCATGTCACCCCCCATTGAGGTGATGCGGGCGCTCGCCCACGAAGGCCCGTTGTTGTTGCCGCTGGGGCTGACGTTCGGCTGGGCGGTAGCGCTGATCGCGGTGTTCATTCCGCTGGCCGTGCGTGGATACCGGTCCGCCGCCGAGTGCAGCGCGTGACATCATCCGGCGTAAAGCAGCCTCGACTCTGACTCAGGCCATGATGCGCGGGCGGTCTACCCGGTAGGCGTTCTCACGCCTTCTTGAAGCAGTACACCCGGTAGGAGAACAGGCCCATCTCGACGCCCTTATAAAGCCGTCCACCCTGCACTCCCCCATTGCTGCGAGCGAACTTCTGCAGAATCTTCGGAACCCTGCGGCTGATGAGTTCCTCGAGCCGCGGCGAGTTCTTCTCCAAACCCCGCTTCACTTCGTCGTCAATCGAGCGCTGGGATACCAGTTGCAGCGGGGCCGCGGCTAGCGCCTCCTCCCACTCCGGAATCAGGTGGACGGCCCGCAGATCGGCGTAGAGGAAATGCCCGCCCGGACGCAACACGCGTGCTACCTCGTTGAGGAACCGGGGAAAGTTGGGATAGTGGTGCGACGCTTCGACATTGAGCAACGCATCGAAAGACTCATCCGGGAATGGAAGCTTCTCGGCGTCTCCCTGGACAAACTTTAGGCCAGGCAACGTGTGCCGCTTCTGACAGAACTTGATGCCCGTCGGGTTCAAATCCAAGCCGGTGTAAGAGGCCGGCTTCTGCGTCCGTACCAGATAGGAGGAGCCCCCGCCGTGGCCACAACTGACCTCCAAGACGTCCTTGCCTTCCAGGTCCACCTGGGTCGCGACCGTGTGATACAGCTGGATGTAGTACCGGTCGGGCTCATCCGCCTCTGACAGAGGAAGCGCCATCGGCGGGTCTTCCTCGTAAGCCCAGTTGATGAATAGAACTTCGTCCTTGCCCATGAGGCGGGTGCCGATGGGGTATCCATACTTCGCGACGAGTTTCATGACGATCGAACTGGATCTCACTTGGATGGCAGAAGGCACCGGGTGAGTATGGCAAAGATGCGGGCTGCGCGTGGCGGATCCGGGTCGCCAATGACACAAGCCACAAGATTTTTCGTTTGCTGCTACTCACCGAGCGGGTGCGTGGTGTAGTCATGCGGCACCTGCTTGTGCCACCTGTCTTCCCGCCGCAAGGTCCGCTCCACTGCCATGGTGGCGCGCCAGCCGTGCAGCCTCACCAGCCCGCGCAACATCGCCAGCCTTGCGCCCCACTCGTACTTTCTGCGTCCGAAGTGGACCTTCGCGGTCTTACCGCCAAAGTGGTTGATGTACGCCATTTCTGTCGTATAGACGCCGTAGCCGGCTGCCCGCGCGCTCAACGCGAGATGAAGATCAAGACCCCACCCGTAGCGGCCGAAGGTGTCCAGATCCATTCCTCCGAGGGTGTCCCAGCACTCCCGCGACATCATCAGGGCAGTCCCTTCTACTGCAGGGACATCACGGTAGAAAGGTCGCGGACGGTAATCCGCTGCGGAGGGCTTCTCGTCGGTTACCGCGCATGCGAAGCCATCGTCGATCACCGGGCCAACGATTCCTGCGTCTGCGGGCAGGCGTGGGTCGAGCATGCCCGCGACGAACCCCTTCGAGATGCGGGTGTCGTTGTTGAGCGTCATGGCGTGGGAATAGCCTTCGGAGAAGGCGATTCGGAATCCGAGCTCGCTGCCGCCGGCCCAGCCGAGATTTTCCCCAGGCGCGGTGACTCGCTCGTTGCTGACCTTGGGATAGTCACCGCGGTTGTCGACGATGAGGTACTCGGCGCCTTCGCGTTCCAGATCAGCAACTAGCGCGTGGGTGTACTCGTGTTGGCCGAAAACCGGGACCGTGATGAGGACCGACACGAAGCCACCGTACCTGGGAGCAAGAAACGCCAGAGGCCGTTTGGCCAAGCCGGCGCCATCGCTTCTTAGCGGCACGAACGCCAGTCGGACCAAGTTGCGGAAGGTTATGCTCAGGCGTCAGACAAAGAGGACAGGAACCCATGCGAAAGACGGCAGAGCCGACCGGCCTCACGATGTACTACCGCCACACTCGGCCGGAGATGCTGCGTTTGGTTCCAACCACGGCTAAACGCGTTCTGGACCTTGGCTGCGCGGAGGGAGCATTCGGCGCCGGAATCAAAGAGGTCACCGGCGCGGAAGTCTGGGGCATCGAGTTCGACGAGCGCGCGGCCGCCGCCGCGACGGCGGTCCTTGATCGCGTTTTCGCCGGCGACGCGGATCAGCGGATAGCCGAACTCCCCGACAGGCATTTCGACGTCATCACTTGCAACGACGTGCTGGAGCACCTCGTTGACCCGGGTGCAACGCTCAAGCAGCTACGCCGCAAGCTCGCCCCGGGAGGCCTCGTCATCGCCTCAATCCCGAACATCCGCTTTTTGCCGGCGCTGAGCAAGATCATCTTCCGGAAAGACTTCCCGCAGGAGGACTTCGGCATCTTCGACCGCACTCATCTTCGATTCTTCACACGCAAGAGCATGATGCGCATGTTCGAGGATTCCGGTTTTACGATGCAGAGCATCAAAGGAATCAACGCCCACTACGGGGGCCTGTGGTTGCTTGCCAATGTCCTAAGCCTTGGATACTTCGCCGACGGCCTCTATCTTCAGTACGCGTGCGTGGCGGCGCCTAACGGGTGAGGTTCGGCCGGACGACTCAGGGAGTTACACGCATCTCGTAGAATCGCAGCCGTGCATTGGCGGGGCCCTGGCCCAGCGCCCGGGACCGGCCGACACCGATTGCGTGCGAGTGTATCTCGAGATTGGTGCCCCGAACTGAGCCCGGCGTGTTGACGAGGAATGGCTCGGCTGCGTTGCCGGTGACAAGGCGATAACTCGTCCCGTCAAGGGTCACTGTTGGGGTGGTCAGCGGGAGGATCGTGCCTTGGAACAACCGATCGATGATCGTCGGGTTGAGGTCGATCCCCACCAGCACGGCCATATCCGGCGCACTGGGTGCGGGAACTTTGACGGATCCGTTCCCGGATACCTCCACCTCCGAAATCTTGGTGAGTGGCCCGCAATGCTGTGCACTGCGGGTGAATAGAGCCCACTTGTTCTCGACGCCGGCCACTGCGAAATTGCACAGCAACGCACGGGAATACAGGGGCGATTCCTGCGCGGCAAGGCGGCCGTTGATGCCGGCCGCGGGTGAAGCCGTCGATACGCGTGAGAGGACGAAATCGGTGCGCCCACTGAGCGAATCACTGTTCAGCTGATCGAGAGCGGGCAGATACGTCGAGTAGGTCGCGAATACGGGCGCCGGCTGCCACGCCAGGTTGTACGCCCACACGACCGTGGTATCGACAGGGTCAACGTGGACTGTTCCGGAACCCATGGTGGTGAGAAAACGGTCCGGGACGGCGTAGAACTCACGTTGACGTGCTTTGGCTTGCTGGATGCGATGGTCGAACCGCCCGGGGAGCGCCAGTGTCGTCAGGCGTCCGACCGACTGCGCCGGCGCCTGCAAAGCGGCAATGGAGCGATCCCGGAGGGCGGGCGGCCCGCCAGCGACTAAGAAAGCAAGCACCACCGCGGCCAACGCGATGGCGCGCAGGCGGACCCTGGGAAAAGGGGCCAGAACGACCGAGACCACGATGAGGCCGACCAACATACTGATGTGCCACAGGTCGTAACGCCCGAATGCGCTCTTGGCCGTGATCAACGTGGCGACACCGACGAGACCGATGAAGCTACGCGGGATGTCCGTGCCGCCCCGCGCAAACGCCCAACAGAGGGCACCTACCCACAGTAAGGCCATCAACAGGGCGGGAATGGCATACAGCGGCAGCGGCACCGCTTGCGCTTCGTTGTAGCCCGCCACGATGGCGGCGCTGTACTTCAACCAAGCGAACAAATTCTCCAGCTGTTGACCCGCAAGCAGCCAGCAGATCACCACGGATACCCCAAACGCGACCACTGTTGCGCAATGTCGCCCAACGGCTTTCCAGCCGAGCAGCACCGATGCGGCCAACCCGATTGCCAACGTCGTGAATCCGGTATTGAACTTCACCAACAGCTGGAGGCCACCGACCAGGCCGATGGCGACGCAGGTGATGAACATCGTGGATTGTGATGCGTTCTGCTGCAACATCGGCACCGCCGCCCAGGCCAGAGACGCGAGGATGGCCAACTCGGGGTACATCAGGCCCAACGAATTGCCGTGGGTGACTTGAAGAGTCGCAATGCCGGCGGTCGTGGCGAACGCGATGAGGAGCGACGTCATGGGGGCGCAGCGCAGCCGGAGGACGGCGCACACGCCCAGAAACAGTGCGGCCACAACCGCCATCTGATAGAGACTGGCCAGCACGGACTGGCCGTACGAGTAGTACGACACGGTTTGCAGAAATCCGAGCGGGCCATAGGTGAAGACGACGTCCCGGCCCCACGCAAGGTGGTGGAGCGGGGCCAGCGCGAGTACCGCCTCCCACGACGGGTCGACCCCCACCCCTGCGTCAACAGACCACTGTGGTTGCACGATCACGGCGGTGACAAGCGCCGCGAGGGCGCGCTGCCAACGGGCCGAGCCCCAAGTTGTCGTCGAAGACCACGTTCGCAGGCGCTCTGATCCGGTCAGTACCACTCCCGCAAACTATCAAGCCGCATGAGATCACCCGGTGCCTTGGTGGCTGAGAACGAACCAACTCGACCTCGTCAAGAAACTGCGAGGTTGGCTGCGAACAGCATGCCGGCTTTGGTGAAATGGCCATCGACTTGACTGAAGTCGAGGCCGATAGCACAAGCGTGACAATCGGCACCAAGTAGTGGCTTCTACGCTGTTCGCGTCAAAGCTGCTAATTTCCAAGGGGATCCGCCGCCCGCAACGAGCGGTCCGGCCACGATCTAAGTATCACCGCGACGTTGCATGATAAAGCGACCTTGCGCAGGTCGGCTCGGCTCTCGGCCAAGAGGTACCGCATTGTTAAGTCGAAATAGCGGGCGACGCAATGCGGTCAGGGTCATAAATGGGCGGGCCGTGCCAGCAACGGCGGAACTAGTTTCGTAGTAAGGGGCTTTCACATTGGCCCTTGGACCTCAATGATCTACACGTATGGTCATGCACCGCGCACCTTGGCCACTCGCCACACCCTCGGCGCCGATGTTGCGATTAACACGTAACCGACAGGGAGGTACTCCTTGGCGTTTACGGCAGGTTCGCAGCTGAATAGGTAGTGGTAGTCGTCGATATTCTCGTGTTTCCAGACGTCAACGTTGTTGTACTCCCATAGCATCAATCCTCGCCTATCAGCAAAGTACAGCGTCTGCGGGTTCCACCCGCAACCTACGCCCACGATGAGATCGCTGGGTCCAGTGACGGCCTGCAGTTCTTTGGCCAGGGGGTCAGTCGTGGGATTGTGCGTCCATTGCGAGATGTCCTGAGGAGCAGCTGATCCAACGATAACGAGCGCAGCAAGGATCGCGGTGATGAGCCAATCCTTGCCAGGTGCTCGTTGAGCGATCTCAACAATACCTATTGCGACGGCGACAATAATGGCCGGGAATACCGCGATCAGATAATAATTGTGCACGTAATAGAGGTTCAAGAACAGCATGGGCGCGGTCGCTGCGGTGGCCAGCCAGCCCAGGCGGCGAATGCGTTCAATCTTCTTACGTGCTAATACAATCCCGGCGATTGAGAGGACTAACCCCAGCCCGATTGGACCAGCGATCTCAGTGCTGATCCTCAGTAGTGGCGGAGCATATGTGCTTGGATTGAGATGCTGTTTGACGGATCCGAAGTTCCAATCGTGCATGGTTCCGCTGAATAAGAACTTGGTCAGGGGGTTGCGGATCTTTATCGAATCTCCGTAGCGAACCCACGCGAAAGCTAGGGCAACACCAATCGCCGGGCCCACCAAGAACCCGGTGACAATACGACCCCAAGAACGTGTCGATAGGTACGCCGTTAACGCCGAAACCGCGAGTAGCACGCACCACGCCGGTGGCGTAGTGGCCTTTACTAGGAACGCGAACCAACAGCTGACGACCCCTGTTAGCAAACCGACACGCGTACCAGTTCGAAACCATGAATCCAGGCCCACGACCATGCCAAGCGACGCAGCAACGGCGGGGAATTCGATAAGTGCAGCCGCGCCCCAGGCCAAGCCGAAGGGCGAAAACTCGTACAGCGCCAGCGCTACGATCGCAGTGAAGCGCCCGTGCCAACGGAAAACGAGCATTCCCAATAAGATTGCAGCTGCCTGGAACCCTAACAGTCCAACGATTCGTACGGCAGAATCAGAGTTGACACCTAAACGGATTAGCACTGCAGCAGCGGCTTGAACAAGCGGAAACTCCATCGGCACGTCGGCGTTGGGGCCGAAGACCGGTAATGGCGTGTGTATCACGTTGATACCGCGCCTGGCATATTCCAGTGCCACATAAGCTGTTTGGGTCTGGCGGAAACTGTGCATTTCGTTCAGACCGTGGCATAGCTGCGGCAAGCGGATTAGGGTCCCAAGCGTGATCAAGCCCAGCGGCCATGCTGTAAAAAATCGCAATGGTGACTTGAGACCTCTATCCACAGGTTGGTCAGTAAGACTCACCCCCGAGGGCAATCCGTCTGGCCTCGTCTCTGGTGTTTCATTCCTATTGTTCAAAGTCGTCCATCCGTGACGAGCCGTGCCCGAAGCTGATTGTCAACCAAATTGTATTGACCGCACGGTCATCCCGACGCACGCTTACCTCGGCGACTCCGAGGGAAGCTCCGCGATGTGATCCCTGGTCATTGGCGAGCTCTCGCCTGCCGTACCCGGAGCGCCTGTGCCAGTCACCTGCAACTCGCTACGCATTGAAAGAGCAGGCCGTCGCGCGTACGAAACAATAATGGCAGCGCAAGCGAGCAGCCACAGAAGCGGCGCCAGCGCACCCGTCGTTACCGGGATTATGGCCCGCGTGTCGACATTGCCGATGACACCCATCTGACCGGCGATCGGGGCTTGAACTATTGGACCTGGTGCCACTGTTTGGGCGAGCGTCAGGGCCGCGGCGATGCTTACACAGATGCCGACCGCGCGGCGCCGGTCGCCAAGCACCGACAACCTCTCGAAGATTCCACAGCCGGGCGGTCCATCGGGATCACGCACTATCAGCGCAGCAACTGGCAGTACGAACACGAGGTAATAACGGTGGCTCAAAGCGGGGAACAAAGACGCGGCCGAGAGCAGTACGATGCCGACCATGGCTGGGGAAATCCGCCGACCGAGCGCCAGAACCGAGATGACGATGACCAGCAGGACGACGTATCCGATCTGTGATCGCAGCCCGGCGAGGTAGCCCTCCGGCACCACTCCCCCCGAGGCGTTGGCCTTGATGGCGTCAGGAATCAGCAGCAGCCCTCTGCCGAAAGACACGTTGACGTGCAGCACCAGGGCCTGAAACGAACCAGAACCAAGAGCGTTGTGCACTGATTGCAGCACCGTCCCCGGGAAATCTTGCGGCCACAGCAGATAGGCAGCGACGTTCGTGACCACACCGCCAATCGCCGCAATCCCTCCCCAGCGCCATTGCCGCGCGGCGAACAGCGCGAATACCAATACCGCAAATTGTGGCTTCACCAGCGACGCCAACACAATCATGAGCGCGACGAGTCCCCACCGTCGACGCTGTAGCGCAATCAGGAAAACCAGTGCGATCGGCACCAAGAATCCGAGGGAGTTGCCTCGGTCGATCACCGTCCATGCCGGGATGGCCGCCACCCCGCACGTCACGAACACCACAACGCGTTCCAAGCCACGGGCACCACGGGCAGCCCAGACTGCCGGACTGAGCACGGCCACTGTCAATGCAAGCAAGTAGGCCAACAGCCCGAGGCGCGCGGAACCTAGCAACTTGCCGAGGAGGCCGAAGGCCGCGTGCGGCACCGTCGCCGCAGCGGAGTAAGGGTTGTTGTAGGGCCGGTAGTCGGGAGGAAGGAACACCGGATAGGGCTTCCACGGGTCGGCCCGCAGCGCCGCGTCCGCCTGCCATATGTAGTCGCTGAAGCAGTGCCGGCCGATTTTCGCACCCCAGTCACGCCAGCAGTCCTCCGGAAAGTAAAGGAGAGACGAAATCACATCGACCGAGAAGTATTGTGTGAGAACGAATCCAGCGGCCGCCGAAAGCGAGGTCACCAGCAAGACAGTGCTCAGCAATATCGTGCGCTCCGACTGGTTTGCGATCCCGGACAACCGTTGCCTGATCCCGCTGGTCGCATCCCGCAGTGTTTCAAGAGGATGTTTCATTGCCCGCCCCCCTTCCCCGCAAGACGATACTTGGCATGCCGGACCTGCCCAGCGAGGTCAGTCGGCTCCGCTCTGGTGAGAGACTTGGCGCCGCATACGATGGCCGAGCCACCGATATGCCGCCCTACGTGCCACCGCGTTTGCACGCGCTCGCGCGGTGCCGAGCAATAAGTCGCTACGAGTGACCACGCCCGGATGCGCCGCGGCAAAAAACCGCCTGAAACCCACCGCTTGCTCAGCCTGCGCGCGTACTAACTTCACACTCCATTGCGATTCACTAACCCGAAATGCGGCTAGTGGGCGCGGCACCGCGACAAGGTCGCCTCGCAGCAGCACCGCGCAATAAGTTGCCTCATCAATCAGGTAGGGGAACTTACTGTCCCAACCGCCCACGGCCGTTAACGCTGACCGCCTCAACAACACCGACGCGGGCTCGCCGAAAATGTTCGTACCAGCTTGCACAGTTCGACGTATCGCCTCGGCGCCGGTGACCTCACCGCGGAGTCCCGCCAACCCCCGGTTCCGCAGTACCGGCCTTCCGCAGGCGTCGATGACGTCCCTGGGGCTCGCTGCCAATACAGCAGATGGGTGAGCGTCCAATGCGGCGACCTGCTCAGAGAGGCTGTCTCGTCTCAGCAAGTCGTCACCACACACCAGCTTCACGTATTCACCAGTGGCAAGGGCAGTAACAGCGTTGAAGTTGGCGGGCGC
Source organism: Mycobacterium asiaticum (assembly GCF_001668675.1). Classification (GTDB taxonomy): domain Bacteria; phylum Actinomycetota; class Actinomycetes; order Mycobacteriales; family Mycobacteriaceae; genus Mycobacterium; species Mycobacterium asiaticum_D. Next base: position 109,621 of record NZ_LZKQ01000051.1, read on the forward strand.
CCCACCGCCGAAAGGAAGGCGACTCAGGCGAACCCGCGGATCTTTGACGAACTCTTGCAGCGCTTCCCAGGTTCCATCGGTCGAGCTGTGATCAGAGACCAACAACTCGAAATCCTGGAAAGATTGCGCCAGAATCGAATCCATTGTGGCGCAGATAAACTCAGCACTGTTGTACGCCGGAACGACAACCGATACCCGTGGTGTCATGGCGTGGCTTGTTGAGGCTCAGCCGGTTCGGGTGCTGCGGGGCTGCGGCGAAACGAAAACCCTCGGTGCGCGAACCAGCTAAATACGACGGTCGCGCCGGCGATCGCGAACTGCGAGGGCAGAACTGGCCAGCCCAACCCCTCGACCAGAAAAGGCAGGGCGGCCAGATTGAACCCTAAGACAGTGAGGTTAACGAGCTCGAATCTGGCCAAATCGCGCAGCACGTGCCCGGTGACCACAAAAACAAACCTGCGATATAAAACAAACGCGCACAACACTGCCGCTACATGTGCACAAAGCAACGCGCTCATATAACCTGCGGCGCCCCGAGGGAGGAGCCAGAGAAACAACATGAACCAAACGGCGCCGATTGCAGTGTTCAGGCCGCCGACAATTAGGAACGCTACCCTCTGGTCTCGGACCAGCCTGAACAGCGGCCCAGGAGAGCCAGTCATTCCCGCCGGCGGCGCAACTCGCGGGTAGGTACCCGCAAATTCGTCGAATGTCACTGACGAGCTCTCAAGCCGACGTGGTCGGCGGTGCGCTGAACATAGCTCCAGCTTGGTCCGCAGCGGCGACCGAGCCTTCGGCGCCGCCGACCATGTCACGGATCAAAAACAGCGGTCGGCCCTTACTCTGGTCGTACATGCGTCCGAGATAAGCACCGATGATGCCAAGCATCAGAAACTGAACGCCAGTAAGCAGACCGATTGCGGCCATCAGCGAGCTCCAGCCTGGGACCGTTTGTCCCAGCATTGCTCCCCGGATGGAGTTGAGAGCAGCAGCAAAGCCAATAAACGCCATCGTCCAGCCGAGAATGATCGACAGCTTCAGCGGCACCATCGAGAAGGAGGTGATTGCGTCGGCCGCGAAACGCAGCATTTTCGTGAACGGGTACTTACTCACACCCGCCGCTCGAGCGTCGCGGTCATAGACCAGCGGCACCTGCTTACCGCCAATCCAGGACACCAGTCCGCGGACGAATCGGTGGCGTTCCGGCATGGAGATCAAGAGGTCTAGCACCCGGCGGGTAATCAAACGGAAATCACCTGTGTCGCTAGGAATGTCAACCTCAGTCATGCGGCCGATCAGGCGGTAGAAGATGGCTGCGGTGCTCCGCTTGAACACGCCCTCACCCTCACGGTGGCGCCGCTGGCCGTAGACAACATCGGCACCCTCGTCCATGAGAGCCATCATGTCGGGCAACAGCTCGGGCGGATCCTGCAGATCGGCGTCGATAATGAGCACGCGCTCGCCTCGGCACACACTCAGTCCGGCGGTAAGTGCCAACTGGTGGCCGTGATTACGCATCAACCGAACGCCGACAACACGTGGGTCCTCAACCGAGGCCTTTTCGATGATCTCCCAGGTCCGATCGCGAGAACCGTCGTCGACCAGCACAATCTCGCTTGTCCCGCCAAACTTCTCTAGGACTCCCCCAACCCGGTCCAGAAACAGCGGCAGCACGTCTTCCTCGTCGAAACATGGTGCTACGACTGAGACTGCCGGGCGACTCAGCACAGCCATGTGCCCTAATGTAATTCTCAGCTTCATGCCCCGCAGGTCTTTCAGGATTTCCGCCACGCGAACTTAACCTCAAGCTCGGCCTCGCGATTGCATCGCGCCTCACCAGGCAAGTCTTCTGTGACCAGGCGTTAACGCCGCAGCGAATCGGGCTCTGCCCGGACGACCGATCCACCGATGTGCGGCCGCCGTTCCCCGAAAGCGCAACCCCGGACTCTGACCCGTAGTGGGGCCTGAACTCTGGCAGATGCCGCGACCGGTTTCCTCATCGACTACGAAACCAACGTAGTCTCACGTATCGGACACGGTGACTCAGGTGTGCCACGACACGACTGTCATCTCTGCCATCGCTTCGCTGCGCGTCGGTGACCGCGGCAGCGACTAAGCAGCATAAGGAGAGAACAAGTGCGAAGTTTCGTTCAGAATCTGCCGCATCCGATAGCAAACACTCTTTTCATGGCGCGGCGACTGCGGACCAGCTTCTACGAAGACGGGCTTTTCACCACGACCAACGCGGATTTCCGTAACACGGAACACTTCAAACGTGTTTACGCAGCTGCAAAAGCCACCGGTTCTTTTGGCCGGTGGAATGTTCGGTGGCGAATCCATGTCTTATGTTGGGCAGCTAACCACGCTGCAGCGGTCGAAGGCGACTTTGTGGAGTGCGGGGTGGATCACGGGGGAACCGCGATGGCGGCGATAACCCACACCGACTTTGCTCGCCTCGGAAAACGCTTTTGGTTACTCGATACCTTCCAGGGGTTTGACCGCTCTCAGCTGACGCCGGAGGAAAAGGCTCATGCCGGCTACATGGATTACCCGGATTGTTATGAGCGGGTGAAGGCGAACTTCGCTGGTATGGACTTCGTTCGATTGGTCCGCGGCACAGTGCCGGACACGCTCGACCAAGTGCAAAGTGAGAAAATCGCGTACCTGCACTTAGATATGAATTGCACCGGACCAGAAATCGCGGCACTTGAGTACTTTTGGCCCAGGATTTCGCCGTTCGGCATAGTCATAATGGACGACTACGGCTGGCCGCGCCATTACCAGCAGAAGCTGGGCTACGACCGTTTCGCCGAAGAACGAGGCCTGCAGATCTTGCGCCTGGCGACCGGAGGCCAAGCGTTACTGATCAAGCCGCCCGCGTAACGACCTATTGCGTTCGGGTGCGTTTGATTTCCATTTTGGAGTGTTTTCAGCAGCCATGGACATCAGCACCCGGCGTTGAGGGGCGCCTATAGCTCTTCCAACGGTTTGGCGGGTACTGACGTCGAGATCTGCGCTGTGTGAACGAGCACTCCGAGTTCGCGAATAAGTCATGGCTTTACGCTCATCTCGAAGAATCGCAAGTGGGCGTGAACGCTATCCTGGCCCAGCGAGCGGCTGCGACCGATGGCAATAGTGTGCGCGTGGATGTCGAGGTTTGTGCCGACCACCGTTGCCGGGCTGACGACCAGAAATGGCTCGGCTGCGTTTCCGGCGACCAATCGATAGGTGACTCCGTCCAGCACCACGGTGAAAGTGATCAGCGGGATTAGGCTGCCAGTAAAAAGTCGATCGACGAGGGTTGGCTCCAGGTCTATCGCTACCAAGATCGCTTTGTCTGGTCCGCTGGGCGATGGGACCTTGACCGGGTCGTCGACATTGACTCCTGACACGGGAGTAAGCGGCCCGCAGCGAGGCTCGACGCGGGTGAACAGTGCCCAATGGTTTTCCACCCCATTAAGCGTGTAATTGCAAAGTAGCGCACGCGAATACAGTGGCGACTCTTGGGTTCCGAGCCGGTTGTCGATACCGATTGCGGGTGATTTTCCTGAGACGCGAGATAAAACGTAATCGGGACCGTCAACCAGCGCGTTGCTGTTCAGCCTGTCAAGTGATGGCGTATATGCCGAGTACGTCGCAAACACCGGGGCCGGGTGCCAGGTGAGGTTGTAGGCCCATACGACCGACGTCTCGTCGGGATCGATGTGAACCGACTGTGAGCCAATAGTTTTGATGAAGCGCTCCGGAACGTCGTAGGACACACGTTGCTTCGCCCTGGCGCGTTCGATCCGTTGTTGGGCCCGTCCCGGCACCGCGATCGTGACCAAACGATCGATTGTTTGGGCAGGGCCCTCCGCCGCTGTCACCACTCTACGTACGACGAGGATTGCGCCGTCGTTGAATGCGAAAACGAATACCACAGCGAACAATGCCAGCCCACGCCGCAACGGGGACAGATGCGGAACGAGCGCTACCGCAACAACTATTACGCCCAACAGCATGCTGAAATGCCAAATGTCGAAGCGTCCGAAGGCACTTTTGACGGTTATCAAAGTTAGGAGACCAACGAGAAGCACGAATCGGCGAGGAATTTGTGGACAGCGCACGAACACCACGCACAGCACCGCCACCCAGGCGGTGGTCAGGACGATCGCTGGTACAGCAGAACGCGTCAATGGTAAGGCTTGCGACCCGTTGTATCCGATGAGGATTTCACTGCTATACCTTAGCCAAGCGGGTAAGTTCCCCAGCGGTTGCTGGGTAAGTACCCAAAAGAGGACTGTGGCCGTCGCAAAAGCCGCCGCGGTCGCCAGGTGCCTTCCGATGGCGCGCCAGCCGAATAAGACCGACGTGGCGAGTGCCATAACGAAAATGGTGAGGCCGGTGTTGAACTTCACCAGTAGTTGCAGTCCTGCGATGCCACCCAGCGCACAGCAAGTGACGAATACCGTCGAACGTCGGGGGGATTCCTGCATCATTGGGACCGACGCCCAGGCTAACCCCGCGAGAACTGCCAGCTCGGGGTACATCATGCCAAGTGCGGTTCCGTGCCCGACTTGGAGGATGGCGGCCATCCAGGTGGTCAAAAATGCTCCGATGAGCGACACCATCGGCGCGCAACGCTGCCTCAACACCGCTGCAATTCCGAGGAAGAGACCCGCGACGACGACGTACTGATAGATGGTGGCAACCGCCGCCTGGATCGGCGAATAGTACGCAGTGGTCTGCAAGTATCCGAGGGGCCCGTAGGTGAACACAACCCCCGGCCCCCACGGAATGCGCTGGAGCGTCGCCAAAGCAACGACTGCCTCCCATGATGGGTCGAGGCCGACGCTAGCCTCGACCGACGAGTGAGGCGCAATAATGAACATCGCGATCGCGGCCGCTAAAGCCTGTTGCCAACGAGCGGAGCCCCACGTAGTAGCAGAAATCCACGTCCTAATTCCTGCCAAGCGCTCTGCACCGCGACCGCGACATGTCCAATTATTTTCTTTCAACCGATATCTCACCCGCTTGGTCATTGACAAGTCAGCCAACCTCCCGCAAGGGAAAATTTGAGCGGCGTGCGCGGCTAAACTGTACCGACGATAAGCGCGGAATGGACCGCCGAACGAGTGCAGTCGCCCAGCACATCATTGATCTCTACGCATCAGACAAACTCTTATTCGCTGAATCGGTCCGTCAGCGAACCCTTTGGGCGCTACGGAGCCGATCGTCTCCGTGTTTGTACCTCCGGATCGCCCGGAATGCCGCGAACCCTGCAATCCCGCCGCTTGCCCAATGCATAAGCGGACGTCGCATCGCCACTCCGTACCAATGCAGATACGCCGGCAGCCAGCCCTTGAGATCGAACTTGCTTGTACCGGCGGCCCGGTCTTCCCAGCTACTCGCGACCTCATCGACCCGGTAGCCGAGCAAATGGGCTTTCGTCGTGAGCTCCAGTCCCACCTCGAACCCCCGCTCGCTTTCTACAGCCACCTCTCGGAGGAACCGGCGGCTGTAACCCCGGAAGTTGGTGGTGGCGTCGTGGGTGGGCAGACCGCCGACGTAGTGCAGGCTGAGCCCAGCCGTCCGCGACATCAGGGTCTTTAATCGAGGTCCTCCGGTCTGGGAGCCGCCGGGCATATACCGGGACCCGCTGACCACGTCGGCTCCCTCGTCGCGGATCTTGGCCGCCATCAACGGAATGACCGAGGGCGGGTCTGATAAGTCAGCCATGCTGGTGACGATCACATCGCCGCGTGCGGCGGCGAATCCGGCAATCAGGGCGTTGGCGACGCCCTTGCCGAGGGCATTCCGGACGAGGCGTACCGTCGCCGGGCGGTCAGGCATTGCCTCGATTGCCGGCAGGGTGGTGTCTTCATCGAAGTCGTAGCAGACGATCAGCTCGTGGGGTGTGTCAGCCAGCGTTGAGCTGAGCCTTCTGAGACAGATCTGGATGTTCTCGCCCTCGTTGTATACCGGGATGACGACGCTTATCAGACGGTCGTCTTCTGACGGTGAGACCGGCTTCTGGGCCCGTATCAGGAATTGTTTGCCGAACAGCGGCCAGGCTGATCGGGAACGTAGATAGAGCTGCACCAGAAAAGGAGCTTGGGGCAACGGGGAGTATGTCGAGTACGGAAGAAAGCGGTCATGGGTATCGAGGATTTTGAACTGGTGAATGCCAAGGACTTCGATCAGCGAGCGGTCGCTGATGGGCACCATATGATCCCAGAAATCCCAGTACTCGCCGGCAACGAAGCGAATATTCGGTCCCAGGGCGATGAAGTGCCCGCCCGGCTTGAGCACCCGCCTGACCTCGGCGATGGTGCGATCGACTTCAGCCTTGCTCTGCAGGTGCTCAAGTACATTGCTGGTGAAGACGACGTCGACCGACTCTTCTTCCAACGCACTCAGGTCATCGGCTCGGCAATGATAGAACTCGATCCCCTGCTCAAGAAGATTGCCGCTGTCCGGATTGAGGTCTACGCCGATCCGACGCGCGGCCTTGACATGATTCAGGAATTCGCCGTAGCCGCAACCCAAGTCGACAACTGTGTCGCTGCGCTTGATCCACGCTTGGAAGAAGTCACGAACCAAAACACTCCACAGCGCAGAGCGCGCCTCGAGATTGTGTCCGAATCGCTGACGGTAGAGCTTCTGTAGATCGTCGCCGCCTATGGCCGGTTGGTGATTCTTGCGACTAGCACCCATGCAGGTCAGATGGTTCCAGTCTTGACTGCGTCGACAATCCACGGGATGACTTCATCGAGCATGGTGTCAAGCGTGGTGGTCGCGGAGTAGCCAAGAACTTCAGATGCTTTGTGGACATCCGGCGTGCGTAGTTGGACATCGTGTTCGAAAGGGGGGTCGCTTTCGTAGCGGAACGGGATTCCGGGGCGCATCTTGGTCCAGATCAGATCGGCGAGTTCGAGCACGGTCGTGGCTTGCGGCGTGGACAGATTGAAGTCGTCATTGAGGGCGGCCGGATGCTCCATACACGTGCGGATGCCCTTGGCCAGATCGCCGCCGTAGGTGTAGTGGCGCACCTGCGTGCCATCCCCGAGAATATGTAGCGGATCTTGACCTTTAGCGACTTTCTGCACCAAGTCCGGCACCACGTGGCTCATCGCCAATTTCACGTTGCCGCTGGGGATTTCACGTCCACCCAGTGCCCGCTGCTCGCCGGTACCCACGCAGTTGAACGGACGAATGATCGTATACGGCAACCCGTACTGCTCGTAGGCGCCATGCGCGAAGTACTCACACGCCAACTTCTGAAACCCGTAGGTGCTTGTCGGAGGCGGACATTCAGTGATGTGTTTCTCAGGCGTGGGAAACACTGTTGCGTTCTCAAATACCATCGACGAGCTGATGACATTGATCTTCTTCAGCCAGCCCTTCTTGTACGCATAGATCGCGGTATCAAAGTGAGCGGCCGCGATGCGCTCGTTCTCGGCCAGCAGGTCATAGGCGTACTCATGGAAATAGGTGATGCCGCCGATACGGGCGGCGCTGGCCACCATCTGCTCACAACCCTCGACCAGACGGCACATCAGGTCAACGTCTTTGACGTCACCCTCGACGAAGTGATAGTTGGGATGGTTGTCATAGCTCTTAGCGACCGGACCGTACTTCGAGTAGTTGTCGATCCCAACGACTTCATGACCGGCTCGCAGCAACTCTTCGACCACGTAGCCATTGATGAAGCCAGCGCTTCCTGTGACCAGAACCTTCACCGGGCCGCAGCCCCCGCACCCAGCGTGGCCAATTCGGATCCGTTCAGGGCACTCTCGCCCAGCTCACTCACGTCCAAGCAGCTCCACACATCCTCTACAATCTTGCCCCTGGGGACGCGCAAACCCCGATACTGCGTGTGCGGCACCCCCACAACAATGACATCTGCCCGATCCACCACGGTGTCCAGTGGGAAATAGTCCGGCCCGTCCAAGAATGGGTCATGGCGGATCACCTCCTTGGCCTCGAGCATCAGCAGATGACGCAGCTTGAAGCTCAACGAGTCGCGTGTGTCATCGCAATCGGCCTTGAATGTCATGCCGAGGATGCCAACCGTCTTATCGCGCAGGTCAACCCGACGCTTGAGCATATTGACGATGAACTGCGGCTGGCCTTCATTGATCAACATCGCCGAATGCCCCAACATGAAGTTGTTGTTACTGAAAGCTGCCAGCTGCATCGTGTCTTTCAACAGACACGGACCCGCCGCCAGCCCAGCCCTCGGAAGACTATCGACCCGACTGTTCTTGAATGTCGCCGCATGATGGACACGATCGAAATCGAGCCCCGCCTCCCGGCACAGTAGGTAGAACTGGTTCGCGACCGCGAACTGAATGTAGCGATAACCATTGCAGAACAGCTTCGCCAGCTCCGCTTCCTGAGGCTCCACTTCAATAATTTCGCTGGTGATCTGCGAGAAGAGCTCGCGAACCACACCAATGCCCTCCTCATCGAAGCCGCTGATGATCTGCGGAATCACCCGCAACTCACGGATCGAATGTCCCTGCGCGATGCGCTCCGGACAGAAAGTTACATGAACACCAATTCCGCGTTCCCGCAACGAATCATGAACACGCTGCGTCAAGCCCGGATACACCGTGCTGCGCAACACCAACGTCTGGTCATCGCGGAAGTATGGACTGATCTCCGTGATGATGCGGAAAAACGTATGCGCCTGCGGAGTCAGGTACTCATCTACCGGCGTCCCCACCACACAAATCACCACATCGGCATTACGCACGATCCATGAATCGGTACTTGCCGCGAGGCGACCCGTCGGCAACAACCGCTTGAGCAGCTCCTCAGCACCGTTCTCAACGAACGGCATGCTGCCGGCCATGATGGTTTTTAACGCTGCGGCATTGGTATCCAAGATATCCACGTGGTAGCCCACATCAGCCAACACCAACGCCAAGGGCAAACCGACGTGCCCGGCACCACCGACAATGCAAATACGCTTACTCGGCTGACCCGCCACGCGAACCACCAGCCTCCCTGAATCGACCCGATGCCTCACGTCCCGGCCGCGAGCGTGCAGCCTTCACTGACCAGGGTGAGAACCTTGTTGGGACGAGCGTACGAAATCTGCGGCCGCCCCACCGCCGTTTCCTGCGAAATCCAGTTATATCTTTTAGCTCTACGTGCTGCTGCAGGTGAGCCGTGCTGGGCTGGCACGAATGCCACTCAACATATACACGCCCTAGGAGATGGCGCATCACTCCTCTACGCGGCCAGCGGGCCTCGCGCGGATCCGTTTCAGCAGTTTTAGCCCGTCAGCAACGACGATTGCGTAAGTTGCAGGCATGGGGTTCGGAGGGGGATTCACCGCCTATGCCAGCACGCACGACGCGCGGAAGAAACTGCGCTACGTGGGTGTGGCGGCTGCTTTCATGCCGTTAGGGCAGGGCCTCATCCAAGTCCTAGGACCGTGCCTCGACAACTACACCGCGGCGTCACTGTTGGCCGCGACCATAGTGACCGTGCCCAATTTCTTTGCAAACAAGCACTTCGTGTGGCGGCGGACGACAAGTGAGAACATCCGCAAGAACATGCTCGTGTTCTGGGTGGTTGTTTTGCTCGGCGTCTCGCTGGCTACGTGGTTTACGCACCTCGTCGATCAGGTAACAGTCGATCGAACAACGCTCGTTCGCGGTACCGCCATCTTCATCGTGCAACTTTGCGGGTTCGGGATCGCGTGGATTGGCCGCTTCTTCGTCCTTGATCGATGGCTCTTCAAGGACACTCATCACGAGCAGCCGCTGACCAGTTCTCGCGCAATCCCAACACGGGAGCTGCAGTTGTCTCGGACCCCATGATCTGGGTAACCGGCTCCACCAAGCCTCCGCACCTCTGATTACGCAACCGTCCGCGCGACGGCCTATGACTACCAGCAACCAGCACTCCCGCAGGCCAGACACATCGGTTCCCGGACGCCGCGGGACGTCTGTGGCGCTCATTCACGTGGCGCCGGCTGTCACCGGGTAGTGATAGTCCACAATCCCGGTGTTGGCCCCGGTATTACGGAGTGCCCAACGGGCAGATACTTCGCAAGGTCGAGGCGAAGGTTACAGGTGAATAAGTAGCGATAGTTGTTAACGTCCACCCTGGACCATATTTCGTCCACCCGTTTGGGGTATGGAAGGAGCCAGTCCGGCAACATCAAGCCCTGCCGATCGGCGTAATAGAGAATCGTGGGGTCCCAGTCGCAGCCCAGCATCACGATGCGATCATCCGGGCGGGTGACAGCCTTCACACGCTGGGCATTCACGTCGGGTGGCGGCGCCATTGCCCACTGCATTGGGTTATAGAGCGGGACAGCTGAGCCGATCACGACGAGACCGGTCGCGGCGGCGGCAAAAACGGCCGTATCCGACCGCACTCGTCGAGCAACCGCAACAATCCCTATCCCGACCGCCGCGACGAGCGCGGGGTAGACAGCAATGAGGTAGTAGCTGTGGGTGAAGTACAGGTTCAAAAGCACCAGCGGTGCGAACATCGTGGTGGCAAGCCAACCCGCGCGGCGGAAGCGCTCGAATCTCGTGGGCGCCCACTTGATGCCGAACACGGCGAAGACCAGGCCTAGAAAAAGCGGTCCCGCGATCTCTAAACCGATCCTGATTAGCGCCGGGGCATAGGTGATCGGGTTCAGCCGTTGATCAAGTAGCCCGAAATTCCAATCCTCCAGCTGCCCGCTGGTGAAGTACCGCGCCAGGGGGTTCTGTTCCTTGATGGCGTCGGCGTGCCGAGCCCACGCTAGCCCCAGCGCCATACCAGGTAGTGGTCCGGCCGCCAACCCGACGACCACGCGTCTCCACGACCGGTTTGTCGCATATGCCGATACAGCCGAAACCAGCACAAGCACACACCACGCCGGTGGAGTGGTCGTCTTCACCAGAAAAGCAAACCACGCACTGATAGAACCCAGAATCAACCCGAGGCTCGACCGGTTGCAAAACCAAAAGTCAAGGCCGACAACCATACCGAGAGAAAACGCGACAGAAGGGAAGTCTACAAGCGCCGCTGCGCCCCATGCCAATCCGAACGGCGAAAGCTCAAACAGCACCACCACCACGATCGTGGTGAGCTTGCCGTGCCACCGGTGAATCAGCAGGGCCAAGAGGATTGCCGAGACCTGAAACCCCACCAGCCCGACGATGCGCATCGCCGAATCAGGACCAATTCCCACGCGGATAAGCAGCGCGGCCATGGCCTGGGCAAGCGGAAATTCCATCGGCACATCGGCATTCGGCCCAAACACCGGCAGCGGAGTATGCAACAAATTAATACCGTGACGGGCGAATTGTAGTGCTACATAGGTTGTTTGGGTTTGACGGAACTGATGCATCTCGTTGAGACGGTGGGACAGCTGCGGGATGCGGATCAACGTCCCAACAAGGATCGACCCAGTCAACCACGCCACGAATGGATTCACCGATCGGCGGATGTGATTCGTCAGGCCACGGGCCGCTCCGCTACTTCCAAGTTCCGTTTCAGCGGGGTTTGAGGTGTCCGATGCAGGCATCGGTCACCCGGGTGCACTCGGGCAGAGCTGCACTAGGGCGGCTTTACCTGCGATCTGCATCGCGATTCAGTGGTGACACCGCGCATGTCAGATGGTCCCGGTCTCAACGGCATCGACGATCCACGGTATGACCTCATCTAGCATGGCATCGAGCGTGGTTGTCGCCTCATACCCCAACATCTCTGATGCCTTTTGAACATCCGGTGAGCGCAGCTGGACATCGTGCTCAAACGGTGGGTCACTTACGTAGCGAAACTCGGCGTCCGGGCGCATTTTCTTCCAAATGACTTCGGCCAATTGCGATACGGTCGTGGCTTCGGGGGTGGAGAGATTGAAGTCTCCGTTGAGCGCGGCCGGGTGTTCCATGCATATCCGGATACCGCGAGCCAGGTCACCACCGTAGGTGTAGTGCCGCACTTGGGAACCGTCGCCGAGGATGTGCAATGGATCTTGACCCTTTGCCACCTTCTGAACCAAGTCCGGCACCACGTGACTCATCGCGAGTTTCACATTGCCGCTTGGGATCTCACGGCCGCCGAGCGCCCGCTGCTCGCCGGTTCCCACACAGTTGAAGGGTCGAATGATTGTGTAAGGAAGACCGTATTGCTCGTAGGCACCATGCGCAAAGTATTCACACGCCAGCTTTTGAAACCCGTAAGTGCTTGTTGGAGGCGGGCATTCGGTGATGTGCTTCTCTGGTGTGGGGAAGATGCTTGCATTCTCGAATACCATCGACGAGCTGATGACATTGATCTTCTTGAGCCAGCCCTTGCGATATGCGTGTATCGCGGTGTCAAAGTGGGCGGCCGCGATGCGTTCATTCTCGGCAAGCAAATCGTAGGCGTACTCATGAAAGTACGTGATGCCGCCGATACGGGCCGCGCTGGCCACCATCTGATCGCAGCCCTCAACGAGGCGAAACATCAAATCAAGGTCTTTGACGTCGCCCTCGACGAAGTGATAGCGGGGGTGGTTGTCGTAACTCTTCGTTACCTTGCCGTACTTCGAATAGTTGTCGATGCCGACGACTTCGTGGCCGGCCTTCAGCAACTCGTCGACGACGTATCCATTGATGAATCCCGCGCTGCCAGTTACCAGGACTTTCACTCGGCCACTGCTCCAGTGCCCAGCGTGGCCAAAACCACGTCAGTTTGGCCATCTCTCTGCTCATCCGCGTGCCGGGAGTTCGGCTGGTCTTCTGGATGCTCGTTTACATCCAAGCAACCCCAGACGTCCTCGACGATCGTACCGTCAGGGATTTGGAGCCCCCGGTAGATAGAGTGAGGCACGCCAACGACAAGAACGTCGGCATGGCGCAAAACGGCGTCAAGCGGGTAGTAGTCGGCACCGTCAAGGAATGGGTCATGCAACATGACCTTCTTGGCCTCAAGCATCAACAAGTGCCGAAGTTTGAAGCTAAGCGAATCCCGCGTGTCATCGCAATCAGCTTTGAAGGTCATACCTAGCAGTCCAACCGTCTTATCCCGCAGATCAACTCGGCGCTTGAGCATCGTGACGATGAATTGCGGCTGGCCCTCGTTGATCAGCATGGCTGAATGGCCCAGCATGAAGTTGTTGTTGCTGAACGCCGCAAGCTGCATTGTGTCCTTCAGCAGGCAGGGGCCAGCTGCCAGGCCGGCTCTGGGCAGACTGTCAACACGACTGTTCTTGTAAGTCGCCGCATGGTGGACGCGGTCGAAATCAAGCCCGGCCTCACGGCTGAGCAGGTAGAACTGGTTGGCCACCGCAAATTGAATGTAGCGGTAGGCGTTGCAGAACAGTTTCGCCAGCTCAGCTTCCTGAGGCTCGACTTCGATGATTTCCGAAGTGATTTGGGAAAACAGCTCGCGGACGATCCGGCGTCCTTCAGCGTCGAACCCGCTGATGATCTGCGGGATGGCCCGCAGCTCACGAAGCGAGTGACCCTGAGCAATACGCTCGGGGCAGAAAGTGACGTGGACGCCGATGCCGCGCTGCTGAAACATGTCATGGACACGTTGGCTCAACCCCGGATAGACGGTGCTTCGCAGTATCAGCGTCTGTCCGTCACGGAAGTAGGGACTGATCTCGTCGATGATGCGGAAGAAGGTATGCGCCTGCGGCGTCAGGTATTCGTCCACGGGAGTACCGACGACACAAATCACGATGTCGGAATTTCTTACCGCCCAGGAGTCGGTGGTCGCTGAAATGCGGCCGGTAGGCAACAGGCGCTCGAGGAGCTCCTCAGCGCCGTTCTCAATGAACGGCATGCGCCCTGCCATGATTGACTTCAATGCCGCTGCATTCGTATCCAGGATGTCGACGTGAAATCCTGCATCCGCTAGCACGAGCGCCAGCGGCAGGCCGACGTGCCCTGCGCCGCCGATAATGCAGATGCGTTCCGCGGGTTGAGTTACCATTCAGATCCTCCTGCTGAAGCGTTCCCCCGAGCGCTCAGGTTCCCAGCACAACAGGCTGACCTCACCCTGAGACTTACGTGTGAGTAGCCTACGAGCTCCCGGGTTAGGCCGCAGCGTTTTCGAACCAAGGTTCTCGCCGATCCTTGGACCGGTCAGCCAATCCGAGCCCCGTACTCGTCGCCGGAGGCATCGCTCGTCCGCATAAGATGTGGCTTCGTCGACGCATCCTTTCGCGCAAGGAGACGCTCGTGCCGAAGCTTGTACTGGATCTCGAGCGCCATTGGGGCGATAGCCGATGCACTACCTGATCACCGGACACACCGGCTTCAAAGGCCCTTGGCTCGTCTTTCTCCTGCTCAGCCGCGGCCACCAGGTATCGGGCCTGGCCCTCGACCCCGCTGAAGGCAGTCTCTACGAACGGGCCCACCTCACCGAGCTGCTGGCGACCGATCATCGCATCGACATCCGCGACGCCGCCGCGACAAAAGCAGCGATCCAGGACACCGCGCCCGACGTCGTGATCCACATGGCAGCCCAGTCGCAGGTCCGCGAGTCCTACCGCGAACCGCGCTACACCTACGAGACCAACGCCATGGGCACCCTCAATGTGCTCGACGCCGTCAGCGCCACCCCGTCGGTGCGGGCGCACGTCGTCATCACCACCGACAAGGTTTACCGCAACGTCGACCAGGAAGCCGGTTACGTCGAAACCGACCCTCTCGGCGGCGATGACCCCTACAGCGCGTCCAAGGCGATGGCCGACCTGCTCACCCAATCTTGGATCCGCAGCTATCCCGACTGCCCCACCGCGATCGCCCGCGGCGGAAATGTGATCGGCGGCGGCGACGTCAGCCCCGAGCGCCTGATGCCCGACCTGGTGCGCGCCTACTCGTCGGGCCGAGCACCGCTGCTGCGGTTCCCGCGTGCGGTGCGTCCCTGGCAGCACGTACTTGACTGCCTCAACGGCTACCTCACGATTGCCGACGCGCTGCTGGCCGGGTCCGGGCTGGGCCAATGGAACATCGGCCCTGGCCGGGATAGCTTCGTCGAGGTCGGCCAAGTCGCCTCTTTGGCCGCCGAGCTTTGGGGTGGTGGCGCCCACTGGGAGAACCAGCCCGGTGACCACCCGCACGAGGCCAATCTGCTGGCCCTTGACGCCGGCAAGGCGCAACGGGAACTCGGTTGGCGCAATCGGCTGGGCTTCCGCGATGCCGTCAGTTGGACCATCGAATGGGAACGGCGAGTGCACGAGGGTGCCAACCCGCTCGAGGTCACGCAAGAGCAGATCGGGGCTTTCGAAGCCCTCAGCGGAACAAAGGAGTAACACGATGAGCAACCACACCTACCGCGTGATCGAGATCGTCGGCACTTCACCCGACGGGGTCGACGCCGCCATCAAGAGCGGCCTGGCGCGCGCCTCGGACACGATGCGCAACCTCGACTGGTTCGAGGTGCAGTCCGTTCGTGGCCACCTGGTAGACGGCAATGTCGCGCACTACCAGGTGACCATGAAAGTCGGCTTCCGCCTGGAAGATTCGGAAAGCTAAGCTTCCGCCGCGACATCTCCCGAGTCGACGTACGGGGCCCCCAGCCCATGCACCGGGCGGTAGCCCCGCTTGCGCGCCTTGGCCGCGGCGTCCCTGATCAGCTTGTACAGGCCGACGAAGGCTGCGTGGTCGGTCAGCGTCAACGGGGTGAGCAACCGGTTGTGCACCACGGCGAACGCAACCCCGGTTTCGGGATCGTTCCACCCCACCGAGCCGCCCAGCCCCACGTGGCCGAATCCCGGCATCACGTTCTTCAGGGGCAGCGCGTGGTAGCCGAGGTGGAAGGCCATCGGCACGAAGATGTTCCGGTCCCGCTGGATGATCCGCTCACCGGTCAGACCGGCCACCAGGCGCCGCGACAGGAACCGGGTGCCGTCGACCTCACCGCCGTTGGCGATCGCGCCGTACATCCGGGCGAGCCCCCGGGCCGTCACGACCCCGTTGGCGGCGGGCATTTCGGCGTCGAGCATGGCCATGTTGCCCTGCACCGCCGCGATCACGCCGGGGAAATACATCGACCGGTAGCCACCGGAGAAATAGTTGGCCACCTTCTGCACCGCCCCGGTCAGGATGGGGTTGGCCGCCAGGTCTTGGGGCATGATGATCTCGGCTGCCCGGGTGGGCGAATCGGCCGGCGGACGGCCCAGATGGATGCCGTCGGTACCCAGCGGCTCAGCCAGCTCCTCCCGGAACAGCACCCGCATGTCCTTGCCGGTGACGGCCCGGGCCAGCCCCGACATCAGCCATCCGAACGTCAGCGCATGATAGGCCGGCTTACCCAGCAGCCGCCCCGGCGACGCCGCCGCCAGCCGCTCCTCCATCAGGACGTGATCGAGCAGTTCTTCCTGGGTGGCCCCGCGCAGGCCCGATAGACCGGCGGTGTGCTTCATGACCTCGCGGACGGTCATCTTCTCCTTGCCGTTGGCGGCGAAGGAATGCCAGTACTCGGCAACCGGCGCGTCGTAGTCGATCAGGCCGCGGTCGGCCAGGCGGTGGATGACCGTGGCGGCCATCCCCTTGGTCGCCGAGAACACCATCGGCGCGTGATCGGCCGACCACGGAATACGTCCCTCGCGGTCGGCCCACCCCTTCCAGACGTCGACGACGGGCTGCCCGTCGAGGTACACCGCCAACGCCCCGCCGCCGAGGCGGCTACCGGGGAACATCGTGGAAAAAGCACGGACAACGCATGCAAAGTGGGAGTCCGCGGCGCCGAACACACCATGCCCTGCGTCAGGGGCATCGTGAGATTGGACAGCGCGGCGATCGACTCCGATGTCTACCGTCACGGCGTCAAATTTACTTGGCCGTTTTGGGCGGCCACCGGCAAACCAAGATTAAGTTACCTAACCGTTAGGAAGTTGCGATCTCAAGTATTTGCTGGGCGGCTAGCGCAGGGGTCAGCTCCCCGTCCCGGACCTGACGCTCCAAATCCTTGCGGATCCGGCGCACCTCCGGGTTGGACACCACTCGGTCCAGCACCGCGTCGCGGACCATCTGCCAGGTCCAGTCCACCTGCTGATCTCGTCGGCGGGCTTCGAACCGCCCGGCTTCGGTGAGCACTTTGCGGTGCTTCTCGATGGTCTCCCACAATTCCGGCAGGCCCGTGCCTTCCATGGCGCTCATCGTCAAAACGGGTGGTCGCCATAGTGTTTCACGCGGGTAGATCAGCCTGATCGCCCCGGAGAGTTCGCGGGCGGCCATCCGGGCGTCCTTGAGATGTGCGCCGTCGGCCTTGTTGACCACCACGATGTCGGCGAGCTCGAGGACTCCTTTCTTGATGCCCTGCAACTGATCCCCGGTGCGCGCGAGGGTCAGCAGGACGAAAGTGTCGACCATATTGGCCACCGCCACTTCGGACTGCCCGACACCCACCGTCTCGATGAGGATGACGTCAAAACCGGCCGCCTCCAACAGGACAACTGTCTCCCTGGTCGCCTTTGCTACCCCGCCCAAAGTGCCCGACGTCGGGGATGGACGGATGTAGGCGTCGGGGTGGGTGGACAGGCGCGCCATCCGTGTCTTATCACCCAGGATCGAGCCACCGGTGCGCGTTGAGGATGGGTCCACCGCCAGCACGGCCACCTTGTGACCTTGGTCGATGAGGTGCATGCCAAGCGCCTCGATGCTGGTGGATTTGCCCACCCCGGGCACCCCGGTGATGCCGATCCGGTGCGCGTTGCCGGCGTCGGGCAGCAGCGCCAGCAGTAGCTGCTGGGCGCGTTCCCGATGGTCGGCGCGAGTGGATTCCAGCATCGTGATGGCGCGTGGCAACGCAGCCCGGTCACCGCTGCGGATCGCGCCGGCCAGCTTTTCGATATTCATCGGGCGGCTCTCCCCGCGACAGGCATCAGCCACTAGCTCAGGTCGTACCCGAGCCGCTCGGCCAGCTTCTTCAGCAGGCCAACAGCCGCCTCGGCGATGACGGTCCCCGGCGGGAAGATCGCGGCCGCGCCCGCCTCGTAGAGCTCATCGAAATCACCGGGCGGGATAACGCCACCCACCACGACCATGATGTCGGAGCGGCCCACCTCGGCCAGCGCGTCGCGCAACGCCGGCACCAGGGTGAGGTGTCCCGCGGCCAGCGAAGACACCCCGACCACGTGCACGTCGTTGTCGGCGGCCTGGCGGGCGACCTCTTCGGGCGTGGAGAACAGTGACCCGACGTCGACGTCGAAACCGATGTCGGCGAACGCGGTGGCAATCACCTTCTGGCCGCGGTCGTGACCGTCCTGGCCCATCTTGGCGATCAGGATCCTGGGCCGGCGCCCGTCGGCCTCGGCGAACTTCTCGACCAGCTCGGTGGCATCGGAAAGCGGAGTGATGTTGCCGCCTCCTTGGATCTCGTCACGGTAGACGCCGGCGATGGTACGGATCTCGGCCTGGTGACGACCGTAAACCTTCTCCAGCGCGTCCGAGATCTCCCCCACGGTGGCTTTCGCGCGCGCCGCGTTGATGGCCAGCGCCATCAGGTTGTTGCCCAACCCATCCTCACCAGCGGGTCCCTGGGCGGCAGCGGCGCGACTGAGCTCGGCCAGCGCGGCGTCGACCGCGTCCTGGTCCCGGGTCTCCCGTAGCTCCTTGAGTTTGGCCAGCTGCTCGGCACGCACCCGGCTGTTCTCGACCTTGAGCACCTCGATCTCTTGGTCCTCGACCACCTGGTACTTGTTGACCCCGATCACCGGCTGCTGCCCGGAATCGATGCGCGCCTGGGTCCGCGCGGCGGCTTCCTCGATGCGCAGCTTGGGAATGCCGTCGCTGATCGCCTGCGCCATGCCGCCGTGTTCGGCGACCTCCTCGATGTGCGCGCGCGCCCGCTGCGCGAGCTGGTGGGTGAGCCACTCGACGTAATACGAACCGGCCCAGGGGTCGATCGGCCGGGTGGTGCCGGATTCCTGCTGCAACACCAGCTGGGTGTTGCGCGCGATGCGGGCCGAGAAGTCGGTGGGCAGCGCCAGCGCCTCGTCGAGGGCATTGGTGTGCAGCGACTGCGTGTGCCCCTGGGTGGCGGCCATGGCCTCGATGCAGGTGCGGGCAACGTTGTTGAACACGTCCTGAGCGGTCAGCGACCATCCGGAGGTCTGCGAATGTGTGCGCAGCGACAGCGATTTGGCGCTCTTGGGGTCGAACTCGGCGACCAGCTCGCTCCACAGCAACCGGCCGGCCCGCAGCTTGGCGACCTCCATGAAGAAGTTCATGCCGATGCCCCAGAAGAACGACAGCCGCGGCGCGAACTTGTCGATGTCCAGACCCGCGTCCAGGCCCGCCTTGATGTACTCGACACCGTCAGCCAGCGTATAGGCCAGCTCCAAATCCGCTGTGGCACCGGCTTCTTGAATGTGGTAGCCGGAGATCGAGATCGAGTTGAATTTCGGCATCTTGGCGCTGGTGTAGGCGAAGATGTCGGAGATGATCCGCATGGACGGCTGGGGCGGGTAGATGTAGGTGTTACGGACCATGAACTCTTTGAGGATGTCGTTCTGGATGGTGCCGGCCAGCTTCTCCGGCGGCACCCCCTGCTCCTCGGCGGCCACCACGTAAAGCGCCAGGATCGGCAGCACGGCGCCGTTCATCGTCATCGACACCGACACCGTCGACAGGTCGATACCGTCGAACAGCTGGCGCATGTCGAGGATCGAATCGATTGCTACGCCGGCCATTCCGACGTCACCCTGCACGCGCGGGTGATCGGAGTCGTAACCGCGGTGGGTGGCCAGATCGAAGGCGACCGAGAGGCCCTTCTGGCCGGCGGCCAGGTTGCGGCGGTAGAAGGCGTTGGATTCCGCGGCGGTGGAGAACCCGGCGTACTGGCGGATCGTCCACGGCTGGTTGACGTACATCGTCGGGTACGGCCCCCGCAGGAAGGGCGGCTCACCGGGGAAGGTGTGCAGCGGGTAACCGTCCTCCCCGGCCGCGGCGCGGTCCTGGGAGATGTACACCGGCTTGACGTCGATGCCCTCGGGGGTCTGCCATTGCAGATCCTCTGGCGAGTACCAGTGCGCCTTCGCGGCGGCGGCGATGTGCTCTTGCACCTCGGCTTCGGTGGGCGGTTGCGTGGTGCGATCACTGCGGAGGGGGACATCGGAGAAACTGCCGATCGAGGGAACTGTCGCTGTCATCTTTAAGCCCCCAACCTGGTTAGCAGACTCGAAAGCGCTTCAACCGCATTAATTTTCATTGTCAAGAATTCGTCGGGCCGGTCCTCGGCGTCGCCCAGCGCCTTTTCCGGACCTGCGAGGTACACCCGTTCGATGCCGGCCGCACGCGCCGCACGAACCACCCCGGCCGCCTCGTCGGCGTAGCGCTTGTCGGTGCCGCAGATCACCGCCACGGTCGGCGATCCGGCCGCGGCGACGGCCTCGGCCACCGTATCGGCGTCGAGCGGTCCGGGGTTGACCGCTTCAATACCGCCCGAAGCCAGCAGGTTTGCCGCGAACGTGGTTCGGATGTTGTGCTCGGCCAGCGGCCCCAGCGGCAGCAACAGCACCTGCGGGCGCTTGTCGTGTTCGGCGAGGAACACGTCCGAGCGGTCCCGCAGGATCTCGAACTCGGCGGCGTACCGGCGCACCTGCCCGGCCCTGCCCAGCGAATCACCTTGCGGCAACGGCGCTTCACCGAGGTTGGGGAACTCATTCACACCGGTGATCGCGATCCGGCGATGCGCGATGTCGACGGCGCGCTTGTCCGCCAGCTCGCCAAGGCGGCCGGCCAGATACTCGCGGGCTTCGACGAAACCGCCACGGGACTCGATGGATTGGAAGTGCTCCCACGCCCGTTCGGCCAGTTCCTTGGTGAGATCCTCGACGAACCACGACCCACCGGCGGGGTCCAGCACCCGGCCGACGTGTGACTCCTCCAGGAGCAACAGCTGGGTGTTGCGCGCGATGCGGCGCGCGAAACTGGTGGCGGTGCCCGGCCACCCACCCGGAATGGCGACGTCGAACGCGTACACCAGCACCGTGTCCGCGCCTCCGACGCCAGCGCCGAACGCCGCCAGCGTGCAGCGCAGCATGTTCACCCATGGGTCGCGCTGCGTCATCATCGGCAGCGACGTCTCGGCATGCACCACGGCCGTCCCGCCGTCGGGGTCGCCGGCAACCTCGGCCACCCGGGCCCACAACTGGCGTACGGCGCGCATCTTGGCCAGCGTCATGAACTGGTCATCGTCGGCGGCCAGCCGGAAGCTGATCTGACCCAGAGCCTGACCCACCGTGAGACCGGCCTCGGTGAGCGTGCGCAGGTAGGCCACCGCCGCGGCGATGGTGGCGCCGAGTTCCCATGCGGCGGTCGCGCCCAGATTGTGGAACGCGGGCCCGTCGACGGTGACGGCTCGCACGCCCTGATGACCGACCGCGCGTTTCGCCACGGCGACCACGTCCTCGATCGGCGGAGCGTTGCGGTCGCTGAGCACCGCCGTGAACGGGTCGGCACCCAAGTCCACCGACACCAGGGCGCGTTGCTCGTCGTCCACCTTCTCCACCAGGGACAACATCACGTCGGCGGCCGCGGTGTAGTGGGTGCCGGGATCGAGGATGACCGGCGCCATGCTCAGGTACACACCGTCGAGCAGGGCCGCGAGTTGTTCCGGGGCCACGCCCGACTCCCCCACCCGCACCAGCAGCGCACTCACGCCTTCGCCGAGGGCCGCAAGCAGCGCCCCGTTCGCCTCGCCGGTGGGCGTGTCCGGCAGCGGGAACGCCTCGGCGACCTTCCAGCCCGACCTGACGTCACGCAGGGCGTCGCCGCCGCGCACGAACGGCCAGTGTCCCGGCAACGGCGGTTCCGGCAACTCGTCGAAGGCGGTGTAGAGCGGACGAATGGCGAATCCGTCGTAGGTCGGCGTCTCCAGCCGCTCCTCGGGGTGCTCCCCCAGGTCCGCCGGATCGGTCCGGGTGCTCTTGGACAACACACCGGCAACCGCGCTGCGCCAGCGCCCGCGAACCTGTTCTAGGTCGGCGAGTTCGGGTACGTCAATGGACACCGATTTGCTCCTGTTTCCGCAGCAATTGTGGGTTACTCCGGGATCGTTGCTTAGCTAATAAGGCTAATTGATCGCTGCCCGAACTTAGGAATCGAGGTGCTGTGATCGGCGGCTCACCGGCGGCGAAACGCCAGCCTGCGGATACTGGATATTCACGTACACCCCGTACCCTTGGACACCGTGACGACCGCCGCCATCAGCAAAACCACCGATACGGTGCGTGCGATTGCGGCCGGTGTCCTTTTGGCGGTACGCCAGATGTCGGTGCTGCGCCTGGTGGCGACCGTGGCGGGAATCACAGCCTTGGTGGCGGTCGCGTTGCTGGTGGAGATGCCTACCGCGATGCAGATGCGCGACTGGGCGCAATCGCTCGGTCCGTGGTTCCCGCTGGTGTTCTGGCTGGTGCACGTCGTGGTGACCGTGCCGCCCTTCCCGCGCACCGCGTTCACCCTGGCCGCTGGACTGTTGTTCGGGCCGGTATTCGGCATCGCGATCGCGGTCACGGCCAGTACGGCCAGCGCGACGCTGGCTACGCTGTTGGTACGCGCGACGGGATGGCGACTGGATCGCCTGGTGCGCAGCCGGGCAGTGGGCCGCCTCGATGACCGGCTGCGAGAACGCGGGTGGCTGGCCATCCTGTCGCTGAGGTTCATTCCGGTCGTGCCGTTCGCGGCGATCAACTACGCCGCCGGCGCGTCCGCAGTGCGGGTGCTGCCCTACATGTGGGCGACATTGGTGGGACTGCTGCCGGGCACGGTCGCGGTGGTCATCCTGGGCAACGCGTTCGCCGGCGACGGCAGCCCACTGCTCGTGCTGGTCTCGGTGTGCACCGGCGCGCTGGGGCTGTGCGGACTGGTCTATGAGGTGCGCCAGTACCGCCGCCACCACCGGCGGGCACCGGAAACCCCTGAACCGGTCTCAGAGCCCGCCGTTACCCCCTGACGTCGTCGGCCTGCGTGCAAGATTTATGGCATGACCCCGGCGGCGCACGCGTCTCTTCGCACGGTGCTGTTGCTCGGCGGCATGCTGCTGTGTCTGACGGTTGCGGCCTGGCCGCTGCTGGCCCGCGGGGTCAGACGGGTGCCGGCGCCGAACTCCCACGGAACCTATAGCTGGCGCCTGTCGGCTGTCGCGCTGCTCGTCGCCGCGGCCTTCATCGTGGCCCTGCAGATGCCGGTCCACCGGGTGCCGCTGCTGCAGCTCAAACCTGAGGTGCAGCCACCGATCCCGCTGCCCGCTTCGGGCGCTATCGGACCCGGCACCGGCATTGCCGTCACCTACGCCGACGGCACCGGCGGAATGGGTTGCACCGCAGGGTTTCTGGTCCGCACTGGCGACGGCGGGACCGGAGTGCTCACCGCCGGGCACTGCAACAAACTCGACGAGGAAAGCAAGGTGAGCATGAACCCGGGCAGCCTCCCCTACACCACCGTGGGCACCTTCACCCGGACCGTGCTCGACGGTGAACACGGCGAAGATCACGACATCGGGCTGTTCCTGCTCGACTCCGACGAGGTGCCGCGCAACCCGGCCATCATCGCGTCGTTGCCGGTGACCGGCGTTGCCGACGACCTGCAGCTCGGCCAGCAGCTGTGCAAGTACGGCATGACGACGGGCCGGATGGAATGCGGGGAGATCACCGCCATCACCGAAAGCAAGGTGGTGTTCCTGGCGGCCAGCCGATGTGGTGATTCCGGCGGCCCGGTCTACCTCTTGACCACCGATGGCGCCGTAGCGGTCGGGATCCACATCCGCGCCGGGCGGCCGAATGATCCCAACCCCGGATGTTCAACTCCCGCAACGTTTTCGGTCGCAGAGCTGGTGCGGCCGTGGCTTGCGCAGTGGGGTCTCACCGCGGTGACGGGCTGAGCGGCAAACTCAACCGGAATTGCGCACCGCCGTCGTGCGGCAGGCACACCAAGTCGCCACCATGCGCCCGGGCCAGCGCCCGAGCGATCGACAGCCCGAGTCCGGCGCCACCGTGATCGCGGGCGCGGCCGGCGTCCAGGCGCACCAGCCGTTCGAAGATGCGCAGCCGCTCGTCGTCGGGAATCCCGGGGCCGGTATCGGTGACGGTCACGACCGCGGTGTCGTCGGCGCGCACTTCCACGGTGATGGTGCCATCGGCGGGGGTGTGCCGGCGCGCGTTGTCCAGCAGGTTGGACAGGATCTGCGCGACGCGTGTCGGGTCCGCGTGGACGGCGAGCTCGGGAATCCCGGTGCGGACGATCGACAGGTGCGGGGCGAGCATCGAGGCTCGCTGCACCTCGGCGTCGACGATGGCGGCCAGGTCGGTGTCCTGGCGGTCCAACGTGATCCCGGCATCGATTCGGCTCAGGTCGAGCATGTCGGCCACCAGGCGCCCGGCCCGGCGTGCATCGGACTGCAACAGGCTGGCCCGGCGCTGCTGGGCTTCCTCGGTCTCGTGGGCGGCGAGCTGTTCGGCGGCGGCCTGGATGCCGGCGATCGGAGTGCGCAGCTCGTGGGCCGCATCGACGAGGAATTGCCGCGTCGCGGCTTCGGCCCGTCGTGCGTCGTCGGCCGCCCGGCGGGCGCGCAGCTCCGACTCCTCCAGCGCGTCCAGCATGCTGTCGAAAGCACCTGCGGCGCGCCCTAATTCGGTGTGTGTGCGGGACGGCCGCAGTCGTCGGCCGCGGTCGCCAGTGGTGATGCTGCGGGCCAGTGCGGTCAGCCGGTCCAACGGCCGCAGCGCCGCCCGGCTCACCGCGATCAGCAGCAGGGCCGCGACCACCAGTGTCGCCAGGCCGGCACTGATCATCAGTTGACGCAACTGCCGGGTGACTTGGGTGGTCTGCGTGGTGTCGGCGACCAGGATCACCCGCGCGCCGTCCGGCAGTGGGTGCACCAGCACCGTCGCGGTGCCGTCCGGTGGGAACCCGGGTGGGGGCGGAGGTGGCGGCAGTGGCGGCGGTGGCGGACCGGACGGCGGGCCCGGCATGGGCATCGGCATCGGCATTGGTGGATGGCCGGGCGGCGGTGGACGGCGCGGCGGCGGAACCATCGGACCGGCTTTGGTATCGGGACTGATACCGGGATCACCGTAGGTGGCGCCGTCGACGGTGACGACGAGCGCACGAAC
>NZ_LZKQ01000052.1 GCF_001668675.1 Mycobacterium asiaticum
GGTGGTCGGCGGCCGGGGTTCCGGTGCGGTGATGGTGCTGGCCGGTCCCCCGGGGGTCGGCAAGACCTCGCTGGGCGAGAGCGTGGCGCGGGCGCTGGGCCGTAAGTTCGTGCGGGTCGCCCTGGGCGGCGTGCGCGACGAGGCCGAGATCCGCGGTCACCGGCGTACCTACGTCGGCGCGTTACCGGGCCGCATCGTGCGGGCCATCGGTGAGGCCGAGTCGATGAATCCTGTTGTGCTGCTGGACGAAATCGACAAGGTGGGCTCCGACTACCGCGGCGACCCGAGCGCGGCGCTGCTGGAGGTGCTCGACCCGGCGCAGAACCACACCTTCCGCGACCACTACCTGGATCTGGACCTGGACCTGTCCGACGTGGTGTTCCTGGCCACCGCCAACGTGATCGAGAACATCCCGTCGGCGCTGCTGGACCGGATGGAACTGGTGCAGATCGACGGGTACACGGAGGACGACAAGGTCGCGATCGCACGCGATTACCTGCTGCCCCGGCAGCGGGAGCGGGCCGCGCTGACCGAGGACGAAGTGACGATCAGCGACGCCGCGTTGCGCAAGATCGCCGCCGACTACACCCGCGAGCCGGGGGTGCGGCAGTTCGAGCGGCTGCTGGCCAAGGCGCTGCGCAAGGTGACCACCAAGCTCGCCGAGAACACCGAGCCGATCACCGTCGACGAGCCGGATTTGGTGAGTTACCTTGGCCGGCCGCGGTTTACGCCGGAGTCCGCCGAACGCACCGCGGTGCCCGGCGTGGCTACCGGGCTGGCCGTCACGGGCCTGGGCGGCGACGTCCTTTACATCGAAGCCGGCTCGACCGAGGGCGAGCCGTCCTTGCAGCTGACCGGACAACTGGGTGACGTGATGAAGGAGTCGGCACAGATCGCGCTGTCCTATGTGCGTTCGCACGCAGCCGAACTCGGCGTCGACCCGACCGTGCTGGATCGGCGCATCCACGTGCACGTGCCGGCCGGCGCGGTGCCCAAGGACGGCCCCTCGGCCGGCGTGACGATGGTGACCGCGTTGGTGTCGATGGCCACCGGACGCCAGGTGCGCTCGGATGTCGGCATGACCGGCGAGGTCACGCTGAACGGCCGGGTGCTGCCGATCGGTGGCGTCAAGCAGAAACTGCTCGCCGCTCAACGTGCCGGGCTGTCGACGGTCTTCATCCCGGCACGCAACGAGCCGGATCTGGACGACGTGCCCGCCGAAGTACTCGAGGCGCTGACGGTCAAACCGATGACCGACGTCGCCGAGATCGTCGCGCAGGCACTGGAATCCGCGAAGGTGGCGACGGCGGCCGCCTGAGGCGCTAGGGTGCACTGATGGTGCTGGTGACCCTGCCGCGGCGTGCCGCGTAGCGTCGTGGCGTACGACAGCGAGCTCGCCGACCGGGTTCGCGAGCTGATCGGACCGAAGTTCGACGAGAAGCGGATGTTCGGCGGGCTGGCGTTCCTGGTCGGCGGGCATATGGCGGTCGCGGTCAGCGGTCAGGGCGGCTTGATGGTGCGGATCCCCAAAGAAGACACCGAGAAGTTGCTCGGCCGCCGGCACGTCAGCCCGATGATCATGGCCGGCCGGGAGATCCGCGGCTGGCTGCGGGTAGCCCCAGACGGCGTGAAAACCAAACGCCAGCTGCAAAGTTGGATCGAGCGCGGCGTCCACTACGCGGGCAGCCTGCCGCCCAAGTAGCGGGGGTTTGTGCCGCGGGGTTGCGGGTACGCCGCGCGTATGGATACCTCCAAGCAGCGGGTGCGGCGGCTGCTCAAAGCCGCCGGCACCACCTACGCGGCCGAGGCCGGAATCCAGATCAAAGACAAGCCCATGCCGCTGTTTCAGCTGTTGGTGCTGTGCATGCTGGCCAGCAAACCCATCGACGCTGCCATCGCCACGAGCGCCGCGCGGGAACTGTTCAAGGCGGGTCTGCGGACGCCGAAAGCCGTGTTGGCGGCCGACCGGCGGACCATGATCGAGGCGTTCGGCCGCGCACACTATGTGCGCTACGACGAAAGCTCGGCCACCAGGCTGACCGACATCGCCACCAAGGTGCGTGACGAATTCGGTGGCGATCTGCGGGAGCTCGCCCGTCGTAGCGACCAGGACCCGGCGAAGGCGGTGCGAATCCTGAAAGGATTCAAGGGCATCGGCGACACCGGTGCCGACATCTTTCTGCGCGAGGTGCAGGACGTGTGGACGTGGGCGCGGCCGCATTTCGACGAGCGGGCCACCGCGGCGGCCAAGGCGCTGGACCTGCCCACCGATCCGGACAAGCTCGCCGCGTTGGCGCCGCGCACCAGTGCCCGGTTGGCGGCGGCCCTGGTGCGGACGTCGCTCGACGACGATCTGCGCCGGCAGGTAGCCGGCTGACCCGCCGATGACCGTGCGGATCGGCACTTCGGGGTGGTCTTATGACCACTGGGCCGATGTGTTGTACCGACCGGGACTGCCCGCCGCCCAGCGCCTGTTGCGCTACGTCGAGGTATTCGACACTGTGGAACTCAATGCGAGTTTCTACCGCTGGCCCAAGGATTCGACGTTCGCCGGATGGCGTGACCGACTGCCGGAGGGCTTCACCATGTCGGTGAAAGCGCACCGTGGGCTCACCCACTACCGGCGGCTGGGCTCGCCGGAACCCTGGATCGAACGGTTCGAACGTTGCTGGCAGGCGCTCGGTGATCGCCGCGGTGTGCTGTTAGTGCAACTGCATCCCGAGCAGCAGCGCGACGATGCTCGACTCGATGCGTTCTTGGGCATGATGCCCGCGCATATCCGAACCGCCGTGGAACTACGTCACCCGTCGTGGAACGCCCCGGATGTCTATGCGCTACTGGAAAAACACCGTGCCGCTTATGTGGTGATGAGCGGTGCGAATCTGGCAAGTGTACCGCGCGCCACCACCGATCTGGTGTATGTGCGGATGCACGGACCGGAGCCGGCCAGCATGTACACCGGCTCCTACACCGCCGCCGACCTGCGCTGGTGGGCCGACCGAATTGTGGACTGGCAGAACGAGAGTCGCGACGTGTGGGTCTACTTCAACAACGACCTCGGCGGTCACGCGGTCCGCAACGCGTTGTCGCTACGGGAACTCCTGGGATAGCGGTCAGAAGGGACGGTAATCATGACCAGTGCACCGATATTCGTCATCGCAGGGGGCGGCCTCGCCGCCGCGAAAGCGGTAGAGGCATTGCGGGACAACGACTTTGCCGGGCAGATCATCCTGTGCGCCGACGAGGAGCATCTCCCCTACGAGCGGCCGCCGC
This sequence comes from Mycobacterium asiaticum, assembly GCF_001668675.1. Classification (GTDB taxonomy): domain Bacteria; phylum Actinomycetota; class Actinomycetes; order Mycobacteriales; family Mycobacteriaceae; genus Mycobacterium; species Mycobacterium asiaticum_D. Next base: position 3,274 of record NZ_LZKQ01000052.1, read on the forward strand.
TGTCAAAGGAATACCTGGCCGGCAAGAAATCACTGGCGGACTGCACCGTGCACGACTCGGACTGGTACCGCGACCGCAATGTCGACCTGAGGCTGCACACGCGTGTGGAGTCCTTGGATACCGCCGGGCACACGGTCGGCCTTGCCGACGAGTCGGAAGTGCACTACGACAAGTTGCTGTTGGCAACCGGGTCGGCCTCGAGGCGCCCGCCGATACCCGGGTCGGATGCCGCCGGGGTGCACTATCTGCGCAGCTACCACGACGCCGTCGCGCTG
>NZ_LZKQ01000053.1 GCF_001668675.1 Mycobacterium asiaticum
CCGAAGCTGGGGAACGTGGTCGCGGCCGGCAATACGCTGCCCAGGCTGGGCAGGGTCGGGAAGGTCGGCAGGATGGCGCGGTCGATGTGTAGCGGGCCGATGCCGATGAGGTTGTCGCCGACCAGGCCGATGCCCAGGTTGTGGTTGCCGATGTTGAAAAAGCCTTGGTTCCAGTTGCCCTGGTTGCCCACCCCGAGTGCGGACAGGAAGGACAACGGCAGGCCGGAGTTGAAGGTGCCGGTGTTGCCGATGCCGATGTTCATGAACCCGTTGTTGCCGATACCGACGTTGCGGGCACCGGCGTTGAACGCCCCGACCAGGTCGGTGCCGTTGTTGCCGATGCCGAAGCCGCCGAAGGTGGTGATCGGGTCGGTGGGGGTGAAGAACGGGCTGGTGTTGTTGATGCCGAAGTTCAGGGTTCCGGTGTTGAAGAAGCCGATGTTGCCTTCACCGACGTTGCCGTAGCCGAAGCTGGGGAACGTGGTCGCGGCGGCCGGCAGGCTTGGCAGGCTGGGCAGGCTGGGCAGGCTGGGTAGTAGGGCGCGGTCGATGTGTAGCGGGCCGATGCCGATGAGGTTGTCTCCGACGAGGCCGATGCCCAGGTTGTGGTTGCCGATGTTGAAGTAGCCCTGGTTCCAGTTGCCTTGGTTGCCGATGCCGAAGGCGGTCAGGATCGATAGCGGCGGGCCGGAGTTGCCGATGCCGGTGTTGCCGATGCCGATGTTGAGGACGCCGTTGTTGGCGATGCCGACGTTGCGGGCACCGGCGTTGAACGCCCCGACCAGGTCGGTGCCGTTGTTGCCGAT
>NZ_LZKQ01000054.1 GCF_001668675.1 Mycobacterium asiaticum
GATCGACGACCTGCGCCGGCGCACTGCCGGGGCGCTGCGCAACTGCGTGAGAGCGCGCTCTCACGCAGCTGCGCAGCCGGCCGGTGCTGGCCGACCCGGTGCGCATGGTGACCACTCGCGCGGAGGAGGTGCACCGCGCGCGACTCGCGCTGCGTCGCGACATCACCCGGATGGTCACCGTGGAGACCGAGCGCGTCGGCCACCTCAGCGCCCGGCTGGCCACCCTGGGCCCGGCGGCCACCCTGGCCCGCGGGTACGCCGTGGTGCAGGTCCTGGGCGAGGACGACGCGGCGACGGAGGTCCTACGCTCGGTCGACGATGCACCGGCCGGCGCCCGGCTGCGGGTACGTGTCGCCGACGGCGCGATCACCGCGACAAGTGAAGGACGTACCGATGGTTGACGACGAGGGCGGCTCCATTACTCCCATTAGTTCGCTCGGTTATGAGGAGTGCCGAGACGAGCTAATTGAAGTCGTACGCCTACTGGAGCAGGGCGGGCTTGATCTCGACGCGTCGCTGAAACTGTGGGAAAGGGGCGAGCAGCTAGCAAAACGGTGCGAACAGCACTTAGCTGGTGCCCGCCAACGCATTACCGATGCATTGGCCGCCGGAGAGGCCGAGCAGAACTGAATTCCGCAAAATTGAACGGTCCATTCTCGTTCCAAACTGGAACACGTTTCAGTTAAGCTCCCCGGCATGGGTGATGCATCTCTCACAACCGAACTCGGCAGCGTCCTGGTGACCGGAGGTTCGGGCTTCGTCGGCGCCAATCTGGTGCGGACACTGCTGGAACGGGGACATCAGGTCCGCTCCTTCGACCGAGCTCCCTCGCCACTGCCCCAGCACCCGAAGCTCGAGGTGCTGCAGGGTGACATCACCGACAAGGCCGTCTGCGAGGCGGCTGTCGCCGGCATCGACACGATCATCCATACCGCCGCGATCATCGAACTGATGGGCGGCGCCTCGGTGACCGAGGAATACCGGCAGCGCAGCTTCTCGGTCAACGTCGGCGGCACCGAGAATCTGGTCGAGGCCGGGCGGAAAGCCGGCGTCAAGCGTTTCGTGTACACCGCATCCAACAGCGTGGTGATGGGCGGCCAGAACATCGCCAACGGCGACGAGACAATGCCCTACACCGATCGGTTCAACGATCTCTACACCGAGACCAAGGTGGTGGCCGAGAAGTACGTCCTGTCGCAGAACGGCGTGGACGGCATGCTGACCTGCTCGATCCGGCCGAGCGGCATCTGGGGCAGCGGCGATCAGACGATGTTCCGCAAGCTGTTCGAGAGCGTGATCAAGGGCCACGTCAAGGTGCTGGTCGGGCGCAAGTCCGCGAAACTGGATAACTCCTACGTGCACAACCTGATTCACGGTTTCATCCTGGCCGGTGAACACCTGGTGCCGGGTGGCACCGCACCCGGCCAGGCCTACTTCATCAACGATGCCGAGCCGATCAACATGTTCGAGTTCGCCCGCCCGGTAGTGGAGGCGTGTGGCGAAAAGTGGCCGAAAATAAGGGTTTCCGGCCCGGCGGTGCACTGGGTGATGACCGGTTGGCAGCGGCTGCACTTCCGGTTCGGATTCCCCGCGCCGCTGCTGGAACCGCTTGCCGTCGAACGGCTGTATCTGGACAACTACTTCTCGATCGCCAAGGCGCGCCGCGAGCTGGGCTACGAGCCGCTGTTCACCACCGAGCAGGCGCTGAAGGAATGCCTGCCGTACTACGTCGACCTGTTCCACCAGATGAAGGGCGAGGCGGAGGGGGCCAAGCGGGCGGGCAAGCAGGCACCAGACGCCGGCAAGGCCACCAGCGGCTCGAAATAGCTTGTCCGCTAACGAAAGCTGACCAACTGGTCGCCCCAGGCACCACGGATGCGAGCATCCACGTCTTGCACCGCGTCGTATTTGTCGATCACCAGGCAGGCGCGATCGGTCGCCCGATAGCACGGCCACTTCGGCTCGCCAGGCAGACCGTCGGGACTGCCGTGGGTGGCGAAATTGATCCACCGGGTCTGCATCCTGGTGGACACGGCGGTCGCGGTCTTGGTGCCGCCGAGCTTGAGCGTCAGGTCCTGCGGACCGCCGAGATTGCCCCACACATAAGGCAATTCGGTGGCGTGCGCGGCTCCCACCAACAACACCTTGTACAACGGCGTCGCGTAGTCGAATCGGTACATGTGCACCGGCGCCACCATGCTGTGGCCGTCGGCCAGCCACACCGTGGGCATCCGGAACCCGATATCGGTGGCCATCCTGACCGAGCGGGCCTTTCGCCGGCCCGAGTACGCCGAACCGATCTCGTCCACCGACGGCAGTTGCAAATCAGGCTGCTCGGCAGTGATCTGGTCGAACATCGAGGTGATTGCCCGCGGCGTGATGGGCATCAGTGACGAACGCATCAACCGGAACAGCGCGGCCTCGTGTTTGTTGGTCCCGATGATCAGCGGGACCGGGAGCGACCGACCTTCCTGCGCGAGTTTGACCGGGAGGTCATCCAGCAGGTCCCCGTCAACGATCGGGACGAAGGCCAGGGTCCCCGGATTTTGGACCGGCACTTCATCGAACACCTGCTGAGTGGCGGCTACCAGGGGCCCGGACGGAACATCGGTCACCCGCTGAGCTTCGGACTCATCGATTCCCAGTTTGTCCAGGACGGCTAGCGCGACCCGTCGTCCCCTGTCCCGGTCGTAGACCGAGGTGGCCGGCGAGCTCTGCGCGATCGCACGCACGAACAGTCCCTCGGCCGCCGGAATAGTCAGCAGCGTGGTGACGAGTCCCGCGCCGGCGGACTCACCGAAGAGCGTGACGTTGGCCGGATTGCCGCCGAACGCCGCGATGTTGTCGCGCACCCACGCCAGCGCGAACAGCACGTCGCGCAGCCCGATATTGGTGTCGAACCGTCGCCGCCCGCTGCTGAAGGACGACAAGTCCAGAAAGCCCAGCGCACCGAGCCGGTAGTTGAGCGTCACCACCACGACATCGCCGCTGCTGACCAGCGCGCGGGCGTCGTAAAGCGGCTGGCTGCCGGAGCCCAGCACGTACGCGCCCCCGTGCAGCCACACCATGACGGGTTTGCCGGCGCCCGGTTCGGTGTCGGCGGGTGCCCAGACGTTCAGCCGCAGACAGTCCTCCCCCAGCGGGGCGCCGAGGTCGAGCGGCATCCGGGGAACCACCGGCTGCGGGCACGCGGGCCCAAAGCCGCTGGCGTCGAAGACTTCGGTGAACCGTTCGGGCGGCTCGGGTGCCCGAAACCGCAGGTCGCCCAGGGGCGCCGCTGCGTATCGGATGCCCTTCCACGCCGTGACGCGGCCGTCGTCGGAACCCCGGACGGGACCATAGGTCGTCTCGACGACAGTCATACGTTTCCTTCTGGCGAGCGGGCTAGTGTTACGGAGCGCAACACCGACGCGGAGGGCGGTCCCGGTTCTTCGATGAACACCGAGTTCACGCTTACCCAGAAGCGAGCGCTGGCGATCTTCACCCTCGTTGCCGTGGTTTTTGGCGCGTATTTTCTGCGCGACTATTTCGTGCTGATTGTAGTGGCCGCCGTCGGCGCGTATCTGTTCACTCCGCTGTTCAACTGGTTCAACAAACGCCTCAACACCGGCTTGTCGGCCACCTGCACCCTGCTGTCGGCGCTGGCCATCGTGATCGTGCCGCTGGGCTTGCTGGTCACCCTGGCGATCGTGCAGATCGCCCGCATGGTCGACTCCGTTGCAAGCTGGGTGAAATCCAACGACCTGAGCACCCTGGGCGACAAGACGCTGCGGCTGACCAACGAGTTGCTGGCGCGGCTGCCGTTCGGGCATTTCACGGTCAGCGCCGAGACGCTGCGCAAGGCGATAGTCTCGGCCGCGCAGAACGCCGGACAATGGCTGCTGCACGTGTTGCAGAACACCGCGGGCAGCCTCGCGACCACCATCACCTCGGCGATCATCTTCTTGTACGTGTTTGTCGCGCTGCTCGTGCACCGGGAGAAGATGCGGACGCTGATCGCTCAGCTCAACCCACTCGGCGAAGAGGTCACCGACCTGTACCTGAAGAAGATGGGCTCGATGGTGCGCGGCACCGTCAACGGCCAGTTCGTCATCGCGTTCTGCCAGGGTGTGGCCGGCGCGGCTTCCATCTATCTCGGCGGGTTCCACCACGGCTTCTTCATCTTCGCGATCGTGCTGACCGCGCTGTCGATCATCCCGCTGGGCGGCGGCATCGTGACCATTCCGTTCGGCGTGGGCATGATGCTGTTCGGCAATATCGGCGGCGGGATCTTCGTGGTGCTGTTCCACTTCATCGTGGTCACCAACATCGACAACTTCCTGCGCCCGGTTCTGGTGCCGCGCGATGCCCGGCTGAATTCGGCGTTGATGCTGCTGTCGGTGTTCGCGGGAATCCGGATGTTCGGCCCGTGGGGCATCATCATCGGGCCGGTGCTGATGATCCTGATCGTCACCACGATCGACGTCTATCTGGCCGTCTATAGGGGCGTCGAACTCAAGCCGGTGGAGGAGAAACCTCCCCGCCGCGGCTTGTTGCGCAAGGCAATGGCGAAGTGGACTAAGTCAGCCGCTGGGTGAGGAATTCGACGACGCGCTTGCGCGCCTCGTAGGCGGGGTGACCGTCGGTCTCGCGGACCTCGTCGGTCAGCACCGAGTGCGCCATACGAGCAAAGCCGTGTTCGTTGCCCGGGCCGGAGTCGATCTCGATCACCTCGAACGCGTCGCCGAGCCGCTGCTTGAGGGTGGTGAACCGCTCCCCCGGCGCCATCTTGTCGGCGCTGAACCGCAGGCCCAGCGCACAGAGGCCGTCATTGGCGCAGCGGTCGGCGACGACGCCGAGTTCGGTTTCGCTCATCCCCGGGTCGCTGCGCTGCTTGGTGGTCAGCGGGAACGGCACCGAGGGTTGGCTGAGCACCGGGGCCAGCACGCTGTCGTCCACGGCGGCGGCCAGCGCGAAACCGCCGGTGAAACACATGCCGATGACGCCGACGCCGTTACCGGGCGTGGCCGCGTTGAGGTCGCGCGCCAGGGCACGCAGATACACCGACACCGGGCGCTGCTTGTTCGTGGCCATCGCGGCGAATTCCCTGGATACGCACGCCCGGCTGATTCCGGCGACGACATACGGGACGGAGACGGGCCGGCCCGGTTCACCGAACAGGGACGGAATGGCCACGGTGAAACCGTTTTCCACCAGGTGATTGCCCAGCGCCAGGACGCCGGGATGGATGCCGGGCATCTCGGGGATCAGCACCACCCCCGGGCCGGACCCCTTGCGGTAGACGTCGTGGGTGTAGCCGGCGGCGCTGAACGGCGCGGCCGCCCAGCCGGAGAGATCAGCTTCGGGTGCGGTCACCTGGCGTCCCTTCTGGTGGCGATCGATCGGCTACCGGGGCGGTAGCGGCTGCTGCGACTGGGTCGCGGCAGCCAGCGTACGGAATTGGTCGGGAGTACCGGCACCCGTGATCGCCACCTGGGTGGGACCCGCGGGGCTGGCCAGCCGGGTGGTCCACACCGGCTCGAAGGGTCCGCGGTCGTCGGCGCCCTGATAGACGACCCATTTGGTGCCGTCCACGTCGACGGTCCCGCTCGGATACATGCCGGGGTGGATCGAGCCCACCAGCTTGTCCTCGTCGGCGTTGCTCTGAGTGACGCTGAGATACAGACCGGTCGGGCTGATGTAGCCGACGGTGGAGGTGGCCGCGTGCAGCCGCTGTCCAGCCGATGCGTCGGTACGTCCGGCGTCGATGCCGCCGCGACTGCCGGAGTTCGGTTGCCAGCCGGGGGGCGGCTGCGGCAGCCGGATCGGGAAGCCCAGCGCCGCCGCGTCGGCGCGCAGCGCCGCCGCCGCGTCATAGGAGGGCACGGTGCCCCGGTTCGTCCCTCCCGGTTGGAAGGAACACATTCCGACCATGCCCGCCAGCAGGATGCAGCCGATCACCAGGGGCGCCAGCGACCAGAACATATCGCGACCGTCCTGCAGCAGCCGCGGCTTGGCCGGCTTGGGCGTCGGCTGGGGCTCGGCGGTCACCCCCTGAGTATCCCAGCTCCAGACCGGTGTTCTGCTTCTGGGAGAATCACCAACCATGACTGCACAGGGATCCGGCTCGCCGTCGAGCACCGTTGCGAGCCCCGCCCCGTCCGCCACGCGCCAGTCGCGGGGCGAAGCACCCGACCGCAACCTGGCGATGGAGCTGGTCCGCGTCACCGAGGCCGGCGCCATGGCCGCGGGACGCTGGGTGGGCCGCGGCGATAAGGAGGGTGGCGATGGCGCCGCCGTCGACGCGATACGCCAGCTCGTCAACTCGGTGTCGATGCGCGGCGTCGTGGTGATCGGCGAGGGTGAAAAAGACGAAGCGCCGATGCTCTACAACGGCGAAGAGGTCGGCAACGGCGACGGCCCCGAGTGCGACTTCGCCGTCGACCCGATCGACGGCACCACGCTGATGAGCAAGGGCATGCCCAACGCGATCTCGGTGCTGGCCGTGGCCGACCGGGGCGCGATGTTCGACCCGTCCGCGGTGTTCTACATGAACAAGATCGCGGTCGGGCCCGAGGCGGCGCACGTGCTGGATATCACCGCGCCGATCGCCGAGAACGTCCGCGCGGTGGCCAAGGTCAAGGGGCTCTCGCCGCGGGACATGACGGTGTGCATCCTGGACCGGCCGCGGCACGCCCAGCTGATCGCCGACGTCCGCGACACCGGCGCCCGGATCCGGCTGATCACCGACGGTGACGTGGCCGGCGCCATCTCGGCCTGCCGGCCGCACTCTGGCACCGACATGCTGGCCGGGATCGGTGGCACCCCGGAGGGCATCATCGCGGCCGCCGCCATCCGTTGCATGGGCGGGGCCATTCAGGCCCAGTTGGCGCCGACGGACGAAGCCGAGCGCCGCAAGGCCCTGGACGCCGGGTATGACCTCGATCAGATCCTGACCACCCGCGACCTGGTGTCCGGGGACAACGTGTTCTTCTGTGCCACCGGCGTCACCGATGGAGACCTGCTCAAGGGCGTGCGCTACCAACCGGGCGGCTGCACCACCCAGTCGATCGTGATGCGGTCGAAGTCGGGCACCGTGCGCATGATCGAGGCCTACCACCGGCTGTCCAAGCTCAACGAATACTCGGCGATCGACTTCACCGGCGACACCAATGCCGCCTATCCCCTGCCCTGACCCACACAACCAGCAAGGAAGGCACCATGGCCGCTGACGCCGGCGATAGCGACACCGAATACCGCATTGAGCACGACACCATGGGTGAGGTCCGGGTGCCGGCGAAGGCGTTGTGGCGGGCGCAAACTCAACGAGCCGTGGAGAACTTCCCGATCTCCGGCCGGCCTCTCGAACGCGCACAGATCCGCGCCCTGGGGTTGCTGAAGGGCGCCTGCGCGCAGGTGAACAAGGACCTGGGACTGCTGGCGCCGGAGAAGGCGGACGCGATCATCGCGGCGGCCGCCGAGATCGCCGACGGCAAGCATGACGACCAGTTCCCGATCGACGTGTTCCAGACCGGTTCGGGCACCAGCTCGAACATGAACACCAACGAGGTGATCGCCAGCATCGCGGCCGCCAACGGGGTGAAGGTGCACCCGAACGACGACGTCAACATGTCCCAGTCGTCCAACGACACCTTCCCGACCGCCACCCACATCGCCGCGACCGAGGCCGCCGTGAGCCATCTCATCCCGGCGCTGCAGGTGTTGCAGGATGCGCTGGGCGCCAAGGCACTCGAGTGGCAGACGGTGGTCAAGTCGGGCCGCACGCACCTGATGGACGCCGTTCCCGTCACGCTCGGCCAGGAGTTCAGCGGATACGCCCGCCAGATCGAGGCCGGCATCGAGCGGGTGCGCGCGACGCTGCCCCGGCTGGGCGAGCTGGCCATCGGCGGCACCGCCGTCGGCACCGGCCTGAACGCCCCGGAAGACTTCGGTGTCCGGGTGGTGTCGGTCCTGGTGGAATCCACCGGAATCCCCGAACTGCGCACGGCGACAAACTCTTTCGAGGCCCAGGCAGCGCGCGACGGATTGGTCGAGGCGTCCGGGGCGCTGCGCACCATCGCGGTGTCGCTGACCAAGATCGCCAACGACATCCGCTGGATGGGGTCGGGACCGCTGACCGGTTTGGCCGAGATTCAGTTGCCGGACCTGCAGCCGGGCAGCTCGATCATGCCAGGCAAGGTGAATCCGGTGCTGCCGGAGGCCGTTACGCAGGTCGCCGCCCAGGTGATCGGCAATGACGCCGCGGTGGCGTGGGGCGGCGCCAGTGGTGCCTTCGAGCTCAACGTCTACATCCCGATGATGGCCCGCAACATCCTCGAGTCGTTCAAACTGCTCACCAATGTCTCGCGGCTGTTCGCCGAACGCTGCATCGTCGGGTTGCAGGCCAACGTCGAGCGGCTGCGTGAACTGGCCGAGTCGTCGCCGTCGATCGTTACCCCGCTGAACTCGGCGATCGGCTACGAGGAGGCCGCCGCCGTCGCCAAGCAGGCCCTCAAGGAACGAAAGACCATCCGCCAGACCGTGATCGACCGCGGCCTGATCGGCGACAAACTGTCGATCGAGGAGTTGGATCGGCGCTTGGACGTGTTGGCAATGGCCAAGGTGGAACCGAGCGAATAGACCGGCAAGGCATTTCGCGGGCTACTGCATGGCCGCCTCAGCAGGGGCGGCCGGCGAAAGTGAGGGTATTCAGTAATGACGGTTCCCCCCGGCGGTCCCTACGGACAGGATCCGTACGGAACGAATCCGTATGGCCAGCAGCCTTATTGGGGCGGCCAGCCGCAGGGTCAACCACCTGGCCAGCCGCAGGGTCAACCACCTGGCCAGCCACCGGGCGGCCAGTACCCCTACCCGCCGCCGGGTGGCCAGTACCCGCCCGGTACCGATCCCTACGCCCAGCCGGGCTATCAGCAGTACGGCCAACCTGGACAACAGGTTCCGCCGCCCGGCTGGCAACCCGGGCCCTACCCGCCCGGGCCGCCGCCGTCCAACTCCAAGCTGCCCTGGCTGATCGTTGCGGGCATCGCGGTGCTCGGCGCCATCGTGCTGGTGGTGATTCTGGTGGTGAACCTCAACAGCGGCGGCGACAAGCCGTCGGCCAACCCGTCGGAGACCACGAGCGCCGCAACGTCGGAACCGCAGAACTCACTGCAGACGGCCACCGACTGCACACCCAACGTGTCGGGCGGCAACAAGCCCACCGGTGACACGGTCAGCGCGGGCAAGCTGAGCTTCCCGGCCAGCGCCGCGCCCGGATGGTCGCCTTTCGTGGACGACCAGAACCCTAACCTGATCGAAGCGGTCGGCCTGGGCCAGGAGGTGCCCGGCGCCAGCCAGTGGATGATGCAGCTGGAGGTCGCCATCACGAACTTCGTGACCAGCATGGACATCAATGCCCAGGCGTCGAAGTTGATGGACTGCATCGCCAACGGCCCCGGCTACAACCAGGTGTCGCCCACGCTCGGCCCCAAAAAGACGTCCTCGCTGACGATCGACGGGATCAAGGCAACGCGGGTGGATGCCGACATCACGATCGCCGACACCACCCGCGGGGTGAAGGGTGACTCCGTGACGATCGTCGCCGTCGACACCAAGCCGGTGACCATTTTCCTGGGCGCCGTCGCCATCGGCGATGCGGCATCGGCGGCGACGGTGAACAATGTGGTTGGGGCGCTGAAGGTTTCGAAGAAGTAGCCCGGCTCAGGCGGGAACCGGCGCGGACACGTGCGTCGGTTCCGAACGCCCGCGCAGGACGGTCGAATAGCTCGCGGTCCAGTGCCCGCACTCAGCGGCACCGGCGCGGTCCAGGGCAGCACCGGAACACAGGACGCGCCGCTCCGAGGTCTTGGCGAGATCGGCCAGCCGGGCCGCCTCGTTGACGGCATCGCCGATCACGGTGTACTCGTAACGGTTCTCGGCACCGATGTTGCCGGCGAACACCCGTCCGGCCGATACGCCGATGCCGAAGTCCACCGGTAGCTCACGCAGTCTTTCGGCCAGCGCCCGCGCCGTCGTCAACGCGGAGGATGCCGGGTCACTCGTGTGCAGTGGCGCGCCGAAGACCACCAGCGCGGCGTCGCCTTCGAATTTGTTGATCAGGCCCTGATGGTCGTCGACGGTGTCGACGACGATGCGGAAGAAGTCATTGAGCACCTGGGCAACCTGTTGTGGTGGAAGGTTTTCCGCGAGCCGGGTGGAACCCACCAGGTCGATGTAGAGGACGGCGGCCTCTACTACGTCACCCGATAGCGAAGAACCCTCTTCCAGGGCGCGGCGCGCGACGTCGGTTCCGACATGACGGCCGAACAGGTCGCGGATGCGGTCGCGTTCCTCCAACCCGGCGACCATGCGGTTGAATCCCGTTTGCAGGCGCCCGATTTGAGAACGCTCGTAAACCCCGACGTAGGTACCGATGTGACCGTGCTCCACCTCGCCCATGGCGTCGGCAACCTCGGCGACCGGATCGGATATCGATCGCGACGTCAGGATCATGGTCGGCAGCCCCAGCACCAGCGCCGCCAGCGACACCACCAACACCGGCACGTCCAACGACGTTGACTTGTCGATGAGCACGCCGTAGGACCGCAGCACGACGAACGCCGCGATCACCCCGAAAGGTATGGCGCTGCACAGGAACCACAGCAACACCATCCGAGCGAACACGCCCGGCACCGTCAGGCGAGGTTCACGGCCCCGGGTGGCGACCGCCAGGATGGGGCGCATGGTGCGTTGCGCCAGCAGTAGGCCGGTGCCCGCGGCGGCGGCGCGGCCGAGCACCAGACCCAGGACAATGGGGAACAACAGCGCCGACCCGCTGCCGAGGTTCAGCAGGACGAGGATTAGCCCGCAGCTGACCCAAACCGCCGAGAGCATTGCGGATTGCCGGCCGGCAAGTTTCATCGCGGCGTCCCGCTCGGCCTCGGTGGGCTCTCGGCCCGCGACGTACCAGCGCAGCGTCGGGGCCAGGATCACGGGTCCGCCCACCGCGACACACGCCACTCCGAGCAGGATCAGCAGCGCCACCAATCCGGTGTTCCGTTCGGCGAAGTCGGCGTTTGCGGCGGCAGTGTGACCCCGCAGCGGGATGAGTATGGCGACCGCGTCGACGGCGGCGAGGATGTATGCCAGGGCCAGGTCGGTCCCGTAGCGGATGGACAGCCGTACGGCGGATTTCGGCGCGTCGGCCTTGCCGCTAGGCACCGTTGTTCGGCCCGCCGGAGTTCTGACCTGGAATGTCGGTGATCGGGAAGTTCGGCATCGGCTTGGGCGATGGCGTGTTCGGCAGGGCGGGGATGTCAGCGGGCGGAATGTCGTGCAGCACGTTGGCGGGCGGCCCGTTTTCCCGGCTGCCGTAGCTGCTCCCGGGCGCCCGCGGCCCCAGCAGCTCGCTGACCGTCACCAGCCGGTAGCCGTTGGCCTTGAGTACCGGGATGAACTGGTACACCAGATCCACGGTGCTGGAATAGGTGTCGTGGAACAGCACCACCGACCCGGGCTTGATCTGGGTCATCAGCACCTGTCGGGTGGCGGCGGTATTGGAGTCGTTGGCCCAGTCGAATGGGATTACGTCCCAGAGGATCTCGGCCAGTCCGAAGGTGGCGGCGGTCTGGCGGACCGCCGGGTTGGACAGCCCGCCGGCGGGACGGTAGAGCGTGGGCTTGCGGCCCGTCGCGGCGGCGATCGCATCATTGGCCCGGGAGAATTGGGCCGCGACGTCCTCGGGTGGGATCGTCGTCATGTTGGGGTGTTCCCAGGTGTGACTGCCGACTTCCATCCCGGCCTCGGCGATCCGCCTGGCGCCCGCGGGGTTGGCCGCCACTTTGTTCCCGATCAGGAAGAATGTGGACTTGGCGTCGTTGGCCTTCAGGATCTGCAGTAAACGGTCGGTGTAGGGGCTGGGCCCGTCGTCGAAGGTCAGCGCGACGCACTTGACCATCGAGCAGTTGAGGCTGTCGGCGCGGGTGACGTGGCCGGTGAGACCGCCGATGACCAGGACGGCCGCGGCCGCAACGACGCCGAAGACCGTGCGCCAATAGCGCCAGGCCTGGTTGTCGGGTCGTTTCGGCACGGCGAAAGTTTACCCGCGAGCAGACACAGAATCGCACTCGCGAGGTGCCTGAGTTCAGGGGGTGATTGCAAAGGGACGGGCTCAGTGCGGCCCGGTGATCTCCTCGAGCATCTCGGTGACCAGGGCGGCGATCGGCGACCGTTCGCTGCGCAGCAGCGTGATGTGGGCGAACAGCGGGTGACCCTTGAGCTTCTCGATCACCGCGGCCACCCCGTCGTGGCGGCCCACCCGCAGGTTGTCGCGCTGCGCGATGTCATGGGTCAGCACCACTCGGGACCCGGTGCCCAGCCGGGACAGGACCGTCAGCAGCACGTTGCGTTCCAGCGACTGGGCTTCGTCGACGATGACGAACGAGTCGTGCAGCGAGCGGCCCCTGATGTGGGTCAACGGCAACACCTCGAGCATGCCGCGGGAGAGCACCTCGTCCAGCACGGCGGGACTGGCCAGACCTTCCAGGGTGTCGAAGACGGCCTGCGCCCACGGCCCCATCTTGTCGCTCTCGCTGCCGGGCAGGTAACCCAGTTCCTGGCCGCCGACGGCGTAGAGCGGGCGGAACACGACCACCTTGCGCTGCGTGCGGCGTTCCAGTACCGCTTCCAGGCCCGCGCACAACGCCAGCGCGGACTTTCCGGTACCGGCTTTCCCGCCGAGGGACACGATGCCCACCGACTCGTCGAGCAACAGGTCCAGGGCCACCCGTTGCTCTGCGGAGCGGCCCCGCAACCCGAACACCTCACGGTCGCCGCGGACCAATTGGACACGCTTGGCGGGGGTGACCCGGCCCAGTGCGTGTGAGCTGCCGCCGAGCAACCGGATGCCGGTGTGGCACGGCAGGTCGCGGGCCTCGGCCAGGTCGATCTCCCCGTCGGCGAACAGCGCGTCGATATCCTCAGCGGCGGTCTCGACCTCACGCATTCCTGACCATCCGGAGGCGACGACGTCCTGCGCGTGGTACTCGTCGGCGGCCAGGCCCACCGCGGCCGCTTTGACCCGAAGCGGAATGTCCTTGCTCACCAACGTGACTCGCTTGCCCTCGGCGGCGAGGTTGGCGGCGCAGCTCAAGATCCGGGAGTCGTTGCTGTCGGTCCGGAATCCCGCGGGCAGCACGGAGGGATCGGTGTGATTGAGCTCGACGTGCAGCGAACCACCCTGGCTACCAACAGGAATGGGCTGGTCGAGCCGCCCGTGCTCGAGGCGCAGGTCGTCGAACAGCCGTAGCGCTTGGCGCGCGAACCAACCCAGCTCGTGGTGGTGGCGCTTGGCTTCCAGTTCGCTGATTACCACCAGCGGTACCACCACATCGTGCTCGGCGAACCGGCTGCAAGCCCAGGGGTCGGACAGCAGTACGGAGGTGTCGAGCACGTACGTCCGGGTTTCGGTCACGGGGCGCTCCTCGAGCGAATGACGCCCGGGCGGACCCACGCGAGCGTGTCGGCGGGGGCCGCGGCACCAGGACCGGGGCCGGTCCTGCCTTGATGGTGACCGGTGCAGAAACCGGGGGTGCCGCCCTGGCAGCGGAGTGAATCGCTGGCCATCAACGGCGACGCTACTCCGGTGCTTGCATCCCTGCAGTGCAGGCGCGCCGAAACACGGCGAATCCGGTTCAGTCCGTGACGAATTGCTTGAGCGCGGGCTCGTCGGCCAGCCCCCAGGCGGTGATTCGCTCGGAGATCGCCTGCTGCAGCTGCGCCTTGTCGAAGATGCCGGCCGCCGCCACGTTCTCCAGCTTGTCCCGGTAGGCATCGATGTCGGCGCCGGGGACCTCGAGGTCGGCAGCGCGGGCCGCGATCGCCGCGATCGTCTCGTCCCGGGTGTAGCCCAGCAGGTGGGTCACCAGGTTGGCGAAGAACTCCTCGTGGCGAGCTTCGTCCTTGGCGATCTTGTCGATCAGCCCGGCCAGGATCGGCTCTTCGATGCGCGCCGCGAGATTGCGGCAGAAGGTGCCGTAAGAGCGCTCCGAGAGCGCCATGTACACCAGGGTCTCGACCTGGGTGTAGGTCTCGGCGCGATAGCCCTTCATCACGTACTGGACGCGGGCTTCCTCGTTCTCGACCGGGTCGACCTCGCGGGTCACCACCAGGTACTCCCGCAGCGCGATGGCGTGCAGGTGTTCCTCGGCGGTCCAGCGGCCGATCCAGCGGCCCCAGTAGTCCTCGAGGATGAAATGGTCGACGAACTCACGGTGGTGGGCCGCCAGGTTGTCCTTGAGCAGCAGCAGGATCTCGCAGGCGTCGGTGATCGCGCGGGGCAGCGTGGCCTGGGACGGGTCCCAGTCGTGTCCGCCGAGGAACGCGAAGTTCTCGCCGCGGTCGAACGGTACGTAGTCGTGAGCGAACCAGAGGTTCTCGGTCGCCAGGTGGCGCGCCCAGTTCGCTTCGACGACGGGCTCTAATTCGAGTGTCAGCGCGTTAGCGACAGGTTTCTGTGCCATGCGGTAACTGTAACTCCCATACACAGGTTCTCTCAAATCCGCGCACGCGTGTCGCGTTGCGTTTACGCGGGGGGCGCGGGGGTTTGCGCGAGCAGACGCGAAAGCACCCGTTTCCCCCTTTGTCAGGCTGGTTGTGAGTCAGTTGCTACCAGCGTTAGGGAGTGGGTTGTGTCGATCGGTGCGGGTTTT
>NZ_LZKQ01000055.1 GCF_001668675.1 Mycobacterium asiaticum
TCACGACGCCGCCAGGGGGGGCCAGGCTGCACACCCTGGCCGCAAGATTGGCGCCGAGTCCATACACGTCGGCCTGGGTTGTATCCAGATAGACGACACCGCGGTGCACGCCCACCCGCGCTCGCACTTCGAACCCGAAGCGCGCCCTGACCTGGGCGCTCAGCTTGGCCACCGCGCGATTGATCTCCAGGCCGGCGAGCACGGCTCGGCGCATGTCGTCTTCGTGCGCAACCGGGTGCCCGAAAACGGCCAGTAACCCGTCGCCGTGGGTCGAGCCAATGTGGCCTCCGAAGCGATTCACAGTCGTCAGCACGTGCTCGCGGTACCGGCCGACCACTAGGCGATACGTTTCTGGTTCGATGGTGGTCGACAACGCGGTGGAGTCCACCAGATCGACGAAAAGTATTGTCAACCGGCGGATCTCACCGCCCTGGGCCGGGGCCGCCAGCAACTCCTCGGCGTCGGCATTACCTTCGTCGGCGGCCAGCACCTGCCCCGCCAGAGCGGTGGCCGCCGCTCGATCGCCGCTGTCGATTGCCGCCACCGCGCGATCCAGCAGCGCATCGATAGCTGCGGCTTGCTTGCGGCCGTGACCGTCCCGGCGAGGGACATCGCGCTCGTCCACGTCAATATCCTGTCACTCCCGGCGCGCGAAGGCACCGGTCAATTTTGCGGCCGAGGGAATTGGCGTCGAGTGATCGCAGTCATAACGCGAGGTGAAATTGGGTAAACAACCCGTGCGACAGCTTGGCAATCGGATAACTAGGCGAAAGGCGGCGTGGAATGGCTCGTCAAGAGGGTGGCCGGTGGGACGTCGGGGTGGCCGACGACGCGGTGTACGTCGAGCGCATCTCGGAGAGCGACGACAAGGTGTTCGAAGATTTGCTGGCACCCGATGAGGCTCGCGCCCTGGCTAAGTTGCTGAATAAATTCGCGGACAAGGCCGAGGAATCCGGGGGGTCCAGTGACTCGAAGGACTCCGACGACAAGGACTCTGACGACGAGGACGGCTCCGACGGCGAGGACGACTCTGACGACCAGGACGACGAGGACGACTCCGACGACGACGAGGACGACTCCGACGACGACGAGGAGGACAAGAAAGACGAGAAAGACAAGAAGGACAAGAAAGACAAGAAGGACAAGAAAAACGACGACTAGCTGAAGGCGTATGCGCGGTGCTGCGCGGGTGCCGAAAGGCCGTATTCGCGACGCAGGCATTCCACCGCGCGCTCACCGACGATCACGCAGGGCGCCTGGGTGCCACCGCTGGTGATACGAGGTAAGACCGACGCATCGGCTACCCGGAGGCGTTCCACGCCATACACTTTCAGGCTTCCGTCGACAACTGCCAAGGGATCTCGGCCCATCTTGGCGGTGCCGGACGGGTTCCAGCAGGTCGATGCGGCGTCGCGCACGAAGCGCCGCATGTCGACGCCCTTGAGCGGACCGGGCATCACTTCTCGTTTGGTGAACGGCCGTAGTTCGGCGGAATTGCCGATGGCTCTGGCGAGTTCGATGGCCGTGACCGCCGCTTCGACATCATCGGGATGCGACAGCAGCCGGGCATGAATCTCGACGGGGTCCTGCGGATTTGGTCCGGTCAGTCGGATCTCGCCGCGGCTCTTGGGCTGAACGAGTGCGGGAGACAGATTCCAGCCGGCCTGCGGTAGCGGGAACCGCTTGGTGTTCTCGACGCTCGAGGAGGTCGGGAATTGCGCTTGGCACGTCTGTATGTCGGGGCAGTCCAGTCCCGGGTCGCTACGCCAGAAGTAGGTTGCTTCGACACCGTTGTTGTGCGGGGTGATGGCCTCCTCGGACTCCCAGACGCAATCGAATCTGACGTGGTCCTGCAAGTTCTGCCCGACTCCGGGCAGGTGCGCGACGACGGGTATGCCGTGCTGGTGAAGCTGGGCTTGATCGCCAATACCAGACTGCATCAACAACTTTGGTGTGTGCACCGAACCCAGGGACAACACCACCTCACGCCCGGCCTCGGCGCGGTACAGGTCACCGCCGTGCAAGAACTCCACCCCGGTGACGCAGGTGCCCACCGTCGTCATCCGCGTCACTGTCGCATCGGTCAACACGGTGAGCTGAGGACGACCGAGCTGCGGCATCAAGTAGGCGCGTGCGATCGACTTCCTGACGTCGCCGCGCACGAGCAGGTCCGTGATGGCAGCCCCACCCGGACGCTCCATCATCTCGGCATTGGGACTGTCGAATATCGGAAGGTCAAGGGACTTGGTGCTGTCCAGCATCGCGTAGGCGATCGGATGGGGATTGGGCGCGGACTGGACGAAGATGCGACCCCCTGAGCCGCGGTAACGCGGCTCAGGGGCGCCCTGCCAATCCTCGACCCGCCGGTAGATGTCCAACACGGACTCATAGCTCCACGCCCGATCGCCGGACTCCTCGGCGAAATGGTCCCAGTCGGAACGGTGCCCGCGGGACCAGATCATGGCGTTGATGCTCGAACCCCCACCGAGTCCCCGACCCATCGACATCTGCAGGGATCGACCGTTGACCGAATTGCTGGGCATCGTGTGGAAGTTCCAGTCCAGCGCCGTGGCGAGATTCAGCGGCCACTGCCTGGCCATCGCCACGGTTGGCGAGACGTCACTGCCGCCGGCTTCCAGCAGTAGCACTCGGACGCCGGGGCATTCGGCGAGGCGGCCCGCTACCACAGAACCCGCGGTGCCTGACCCGCAAACGATGAAGTCATAGCGCAGCTCGCCGGCCAATATGCCCCTTGGCTCTGCCATGCGGTATTTGCTCCTGTCTGCGGGTCACGACATAACGGTCGTTGTGGAACGAACCGTACGTGAGTGGACGCAGAGCAGCAAGGCGGTCCAATTGCCCCAATACCTTTGCCAGACGGCGCGATAACGCACCACAAACCTGGCTCAATCAGATGCGAGATGCGTCGAGTCCCTGGGCGAAACGTATTGATAGCCAATGTAGCTCAGGCGGCGATCCGCATGGTGCGGGTGGCCGAATCACACGGGCGATGCGTCGCCGGTGCGTTGCACGCAGCAAGGTGTTAACTCTTTTGCCAAGAGGTTCCCAGAACATCGACAGCGGTTCACCAGCTGAGCAGGGCGTGAAATAGCGATGGTTATGCTACAGCGGTAGACTTGCCGGAAAGAACACCCCAGCCGCAGTTGAGGAAGACGTGAGATACCCACCGGATCAGAAGGCGAAGGCGCGTGATTCGCTCCTTCGGGCCGGCATGCGGTCGATGAAAGTTGCCGGGTTCAACGGAGTGGGCGTGGATGGCCTTGCCGCCGCCGCCGAGGTGACCTCCGGTGCGTTCTACTCCAACTTCGCCAACAAGGAATCGATGCTCGAGGCGGTCGTCGAGGCCGGGGTGGGGGAGCCGTTTCTCTCCGCTACTGAGTCGGGCACCGATGCCGAGCGGCGTAAGCAGCTGAAGAGCTTTCTGGCGAACTACCTGACCCTCGCCCACGTTGAGGCGCCGGAAGACGGTTGTGTGATGCCGGCCCTGAGCGCGGATGTGGCCCGGGCGGGCGAAGCGGCCCAGCAAGCCTACGAGCGCAAAATCGGCGCACTGGCCGCCCGGATCGCCGAGCTCCTTGATGGAACGCGGGCGGACCGCGAGCGCCGGGCGTGGAGCATCGTCGCGCTGCTCGTCGGGGCCGTGTCCGTTTCGCGGGCGATGCCAGATCCAGCGGCGCAGAAGAAGGTGCTGGCAGCGGCCAAGCGGACCGTCGACGGGCTTGTATCTCCCGTGCAATGACGGGGCATCGAATTACAGTGTGATTTGTTGACGTGATTCTTTGGCGCGCAACCGGGTACTGCAGACGTTCGAGTTCTGCTCCGGGGAGTGATTCAACATGGCGACGCTGCACCGAAACGCTGCGGAAGGCATCCATCGCATCGAGCATGCACACGTCAACCTGTATGTGGTGGAGGGCGAACGCGGTGAGTACACCCTGATCGACGCCGGTCTCCCAGGTGTGTGGCCACACCTGGGCCGATTGCTGAACGAAATCGGTGCGCAGCCGGACCAGATCGCCGCGGTGGTGCTCACCCACGCGCATTTCGATCACGTCGGCGCCGCCGCTGCAATCCAGAAGGAATGGCGTCTGCCGGTGTGGACGCACAGCGATGAGAAAGAATTGGCCGCTCACCCGCTGCGATACCAGCACGAACGAAATCGCCTGGCGGTGCCGCTGACCCATCCGAAGTCGTTGCCGATCATCGCCAGCATGACGCTGGCCGGGGCACTTGCCACCAAGGGCATCGACGACGTGCACGTATTCGACACCGCGCGGCCCCTCGACGTGCCGGGAAAGCCGGTGCCGGTGTTCACCCCGGGGCACACCTTCGGCCACACCGCGCTGTACTTCCCGGACCGAGACGCGGTGATCACCGGCGACGCCCTGGTGACGTTGGACCCCTACACGGGTGGGGCAGGCCCGCAGATCGTGTCCGGAGCAGCGACGGCCGACAGCGCTCAGGCACTCGAATCCCTTACCGCGCTGAGGTCGACCGCCGCAAAGATCGTGCTGACCGGACACGGGGCGGTATGGACCGGGGGCATCGCCGACGCGACCGATATCGCGGCGCGCCGCGGACCGCACTGACGTTTCAAGAGCCCGATTTCGGGTACGCCCGCAGATACCGGCCGGAGAGCCTGCTGGTCGCTGGATCAACCGCTTTCTCGCCGGAGCTTCTCACGGGTGTGGCGCAGCGCGTCCAAACGCAGGAAGGCCAACCCAACCGATTAGGTTCTTATCTATGGACAAAGACCGGGATGAATCCGCATTCACCTGGCAAGGGGAGCGCAAGCTGCCGAGCGAAATCCATGAACAGATCGATGTGCTGCTCGCTGCGCGCGACCAGCTGGAACACCTGCTGAGGGTCATCGTCGAGATCGGCTCCGACCTGGATCTGGACGTGACGCTGGGTCGTGTGGTGAGGGCGGCGATGGAGCTGGCCGGTGCGCAATACGGCGCGCTCGGCATAAGAGGATCCGACGGCACCCTGGTGTCCTTCGTCCATGAGGGCATGGACGACAGCGCGGCCCGGCGGCTGGCCGATTTGCCGGTAGCCAGCGGCATGCGCGTCGACAACCTGAACGACCTCCCGGAAGCAACCCGGCTACTCGCGCACGTCCCCGGGATGCGGGCGCTGCTGGGGATACCGATCTCGGTGCGGGGAGTCGACTTCGGCAACCTCTACCTCAGCGACGACCGCCCCGGGCACACGTTCTCCGAGATTCACGAAAACGCGGTGCGGGCGTTGGCCACGGCGGCGGCGGCCGCCATCGACAACGCTCGGCTCTTCGCTCGCGAACGCGAAGCGTCCAAATGGACCAATGCGAGTCGGGAGATCACTACCGCCCTGCTGTCGGGTGACCCGCAAACCAGGCCGTTGCAGTTGATCGTGAACCGGGCATTGGAGCTAGCCGAAGCCGAACAGGCCATCCTGCTGGTCCCGCAAGAGCCGAATATGCCTGCCGACGAGGTTGACACCCTCGTCGTCGCCGCGACCGCCGGGCGGTACTCGTCCGAGGTGATCGGCCGGCAGGTCCCGATGGCCGGCTCTACGACGGGTGGCGTCGCGCGTCGCGGCCTTCCGCTCATCACGGATTCCTTCCAGTACCCGATCGAGGGATTCACCGACGTCGGCGAACGCTCGGCGATCGTCATGCCGCTGATCGCGAACGACGCGGTCCTGGGCGTGATCGCGGTCGCGCGTCAACCGCAGCAGTCCCCGTTCAACAACGACTATCTGCAGCTGGTCAGCGATTTCGCCCGGCACGCGGCGATCGCGCTGGCGCTGGCGGCCGGCCGCGAACATGCGCTCAACCAGGAGCTGGCCCAGGCCGACACCGTCGACGATGCGGTCCACGCCGCTGCCGAGGAGCTGCGCCGTCTCTGGCGGGCCCGCAGGGTTCTGGCGGTCACGTTCCCGACTCGCAATCCTTCCGTGCGGGCCCTGGCGTCGGCACCACTGGTGGTTTCGGTCGGTGAAGCGGCGGAGTGGGATGACCTGCCGGAGCAAACGCAGACAACGCTCGGCGCGCTGCGCGACGGCGACCTGCTGACCGTGACGGCCACGGAACCCGGCACGGCGGGCATCGCGCTGCAGCATCCCGACGGTGTGCTGGTCGTGTGGATCGACCTGCCGGCACAGCGGCTGTTCACCCTGGAAGACCAGACGCTGCTGACGGTGCTGGCCGGTCGTCTCGGCCAGGGTCTGCAACGCGTGCACCAGGTTGACCAGCAACGCGAAACCGCCCTGGCACTGCAGCACGCGATCCTGGGTCCCTCCGAGTTACCGTCCGGCTTCGCGGTGCGTTATCAGGCCGCCAGCCCGCCGCTGCAGGTCGGTGGTGACTGGTACGACGTCGTCGACCTGGAGGACGGACGCATCGCTCTGGTGGTCGGCGACTGTGTCGGTCACGGCCTGTCGGCCGCCACCGTGATGGGGCAGGTGCGCAGCGCCTGCCGGGCGCTGTTGTTCGACCATTCGAGCCCCAGCGCCGTGCTCGCCGGGATGGACCGCTTCGCCGCCCGCCTGCCCGGCGCTCAGTGCACCACCGCGGTGTGCGTGGTGCTCAATCCCGACACGGGCGAACTGGTGTATTCCAGCGCCGGGCACCCGCCGCCGATCCTGGTCCACGCCGACGGCACCACCCAACTGCTCGACGGCGGCCACTCCCTGGTGTTAGGAATGCGGACCGACTGGTCGCGACCCGAAGCCCGGATATCGATGTCGGCGCGCTCCACCCTCGCGCTCTATACGGACGGGTTGGTCGAGCGACGCCGCACCGCGATCGAACAAGGCATCTACAACGTCGCGGGCGTCGTTCATGCTGGCCGGGCCGCCGCGCTGGAGCTTCTCGCGGATCAGGTCATGTCCAGGGTTGCGCCCACCGAGGGCTACCAAGACGACGTGGTCTTGATGCTTTATCGCCATCCCGCGCCGTTGGAATTGCATTTCCCCGCCCACCCGGACCACCTTGCGCCGACCCGGACCGCCCTGCGGAGGTGGTTGGCCAAAGCGCAGGTGACCCCGGACCAGACCATGAAGGTGCTGATCGCAGCGGGCGAGGCTGTTTCAAATGCGATCGAACACGGACATCGCCACTATCCGGGCGGTTCGATTACCCTGGATGCGACCGCACTCGACGATCACGTGGAACTGACCATCACGGACACTGGAACCTGGAAGCCGCCGGACCCTGCAAGTTACCCCAGCCGCGGCAGGGGTATCACCCTGATGCGTGGCCTCATGCATGACGTCGCCATCGAACCCGAAACCGCCGGAACCACGGTGCGTTTGGCGACGAGGATCAACTGATGCCCACGGCTCTCACCCTGGAAAGTGCGCGTTCAGAGGACGGAAGGCTGGTGCTGACCGCACTGGGCGAGATCGACCTGAGCAATATCGACGCGTTCGACCAAGCACTCGGGACCGCCGCCACCGAGGCCGCCGGCAGCGGCGAACGGCTCACCGTCGATCTCAGCGAGGTCGAGTATCTCGACAGCGCCGCCATCAATGCGCTGTTCAATCGCGCCGACCACATTCAACTCATCGCGCACCCGCTGCTAATCTCCGTTCTGACCATGAGCGGGTTGAACAAGCTGGTCCACGTCGAACCCGCGCAGCCCGAGGACGAACAAGCGCAGGCGTGATCGCCGCCCGCTTGGTCGACGAATACCGGCTTTTCGTCTACCCCTACGTGCAGGGCCGGGGCCGGAGGCTATTTCCTGATGGCACAGTGCTTTCCGGATTCCGGCCGACAGGTGCGCCGAGGACGTCCCAGCGGTGTGACCCTGGTCAGCTGGACCGCTCCGCCCGCTTGACCGCCGAAGTGCCCAGCGCGACAACGGAATCAACCCAGAAGCGAACTCCGCGTGCCGCGCCGTCAGCGCCATCTGTATCGGGGTTGGTCCACTGCACCTGTGCCCGCCCCGAGACGTGCAACGAGGCCCCGCTTTCGAAATCGACGAACAACATCGCGGCTTCGTCGTCTACTGCGAGATTCCCGAAGCTGTTGAACATGTTGTTGCCGGGGTAGTCCGGCCACCACAACCGGTCGGGGGAGTCGACGCGGACAAAGCCGCGCGGCCCGCCCCGATGCGATGCGTCGTTGCCGCGGGTGGGGTGGGTGGTGCCCAGGAAGAAGGTGTCCGCTGCAGTGATAAGCACGCGGTCGGCCTCGCTCAACGATGTCTCGTGCCGCGCGCCTGCCGTCGGGGCCGCCTCGAGTATCGGCACGTCGACGGTGCGAGGGTGAATGTACTGCGGGCAGTTGCCAAACGCCTGGTCGACTTGCACAACCAGTCCCGCAGCATCGGCGGCGGCGAGGACACCGTTGATCCGCATCCGTCGTCGGGTGGCGAAGTCGATGGCGAGCATGCCAACCTGCTGGCCGGCAAGGATCCCGCTCAGCGGGTCGCCGTCGCGGAACGCGCTGCCGACGTGCAGCACGTCGCCGCGGCCCTGGAGGAATCCCGCGGCCGCGGTCAGCGGTGAAGTCCACAAAAGCCCTTCGCCGTCACGCGCCGTCATCACCGCAAACGTCTGCTGAGCGAGGAACTTGGCAGCACCCGACGACAGCGACGCGTGGCCGAGCATTCCCTCCAGCCGCAGGGCTTGGGTTTCGACACCGGCCCGCCGCTGCGCCGCCAGCTCACCCTCGTGGAATCCGGTTGCGGCCATCTCGAAGTCCTTCCGCCGGCGCACCCAAGCCCACCCGGCAACGTTGCCGGCGGGATCCGCATTCCCACCTTCGGCGCGGCTTGCGGCAAACCGTTATGGTGAGCCGGGTACTCGCGGTAGGGATGAGTACCCGGGAAGCTGTCGATGTTGAGCATCAGCACCTATGGCGACATTCGAACGGCAGGCTTAGTGGACTTCGCCGGCCAACTCGCGGAAAGGTGTGCGGATGCCGATCGACGTGCTTCTCATCGAAGACGACGCCGGGGATGAGTTGATCACCCGGGAAGCCTTTGAGCATCACCGGATCGCCGGCACGCTGCACGTGGCGCGCGACGGCGCCGAGGGGCTGGACTTCCTCTACCGGCGCGGAAGCCACGGCAGCGCCCCGCGTCCGGACCTGATCCTGCTCGACCTCAACCTGCCCAAATACAACGGTCAGCACGTCTTGCAAACGGTCAAATTCGATCCGGACCTGCAGCACATCCCGGTCGTCGTACTGACCACGTCATCCGCTCAGGAAGACATCACGCGCAGTTACGAACTGCACGCCAATGCCTATGTCACCAAGCCGGTCGACCTCGACCAGTACCTCGACGCCGTTCGGCGGATCGACGAATTCTTCGTTGAGGTGGTGCGGTTACCGCCGCACAACTGACCGGCGACGCTCAGCGCCACTTGATGCCGCACCCGATCGACGGCCGCTGATCGGGATCGACCGGCCGCCCAGCGAGGACGGCCTCCACCGCCGAGCGGACGTCGGTCGCGGTCACCGGCAGACCGTTCTTCGGGCGGGAATCGTCGAGCTGGCCGCGGTAGACGAGCCGACGCTTTGCGTCGAAGACGAACGTGTCGGGCGTGCACGCCGCGGAGAAGGCGCGGGCGACGTCCTGCGTCTCGTCGTAGAGGTAAGGGAACGTCCAGCCCTGCCGCTGTGCCTCCGCCACCATCTGCTCGGGCCCGTCCTGCGGGTAGGTCACCACGTCGTTGCTGGAAATGGCGACCATCGGGACACCTTGATCGGCGAGGTCTCGGCCGAGTTCGGCCAGCGCCGCCGCCACGTGCTGGACGTACGGGCAGTGGTTACAGATGAACGTCACGACCAGGGCCGGGCCGGTCAGGTCGTCCAGGCTGACCGTGGTGCCCGTGGCGGGATTCGGGAGCGTGAAGGGCGGCGCGGTGGTGCCCAGCGGAAGCATCGTCGATTCGATGGCCATGGGTGTCAGCGTACGTCCGCGTCTGGGCTGTGCCGAGTCGTGATCCGGATGGGACCGGTCCACTGCGCGTCGGGGTCGAGGGTCTCACCGCGCTGGGTGATCACCACGTGACCGGCTGCCGCCAGCTCCCGCGCCAGTTCACGAGCGTCGGGCATCAGGTCACGCCACGTCTGGCCGCCGATCGCGCGGGCGGCATCGGACGGGCAGATGCTGCTGTCCGGCCCGCGGTTCCGGGCCAGGGCGAGGATCGACGACCTCAGTCGCTGTGTGATCTGTCCACTGCCCAAGGCGATTTCGGCGTCGTCGGCGCCTGGACCGCCGTCATCAGCGACTCGCGTCAGTTCGGCGTGCAACCGGCGCGTCCTGTCTTCAGTCAAGAGCAATCCGCTCGGCCGGCGAAGCTTCTCGCATTCGGGACGACGCGGGCATTCAGACGATCACGGCAGGGTGTGAGTCACCGACCGGCGCCCTGGTGGGCACGCCTAATTGCTGGAACCAGAGCGCGCATTCCGCACGGGCGGCACACACAATCTCATCCGCCGTCTGGAATTCGCGCCGGTCGGCTTCGGCAGGCAGCACTGGAAGGCCCGCCGCCCGGCGCATGACGGCAACAGCAAGCGCGGTAGAGGTCCGGCACGGCACCACGAGGAGACCCGCTGAAGCTTGGGCTCCAGAGATCGTCATCAGACGCTGGTGACCGACCACCCTGGTGGCAGCCATCCTGGTGACGTGGTTCAGTGCGTCGAGGTCCGGCGGACCCTCCAACGAAGACCAGTTGATGGAAATGGCACGAATTTCCCCCAGACGAGGGGAGAGGGCACCTATCAACTCGGGAAGTTCGTCGGCGATCGACGCTGTATGCGGCCACCAGGCACCGTCCAGTGGTCCGGCGAGGTCCCTGGTCAGCGCAACGCGGACCGGGCTGGCCAGGCGACGAGTGCGTACGGCTCGGTTCATGATGTCGTAATCCGCTCGACAGCGGGGGAAGGGGTCCAGGGGAACGGGCGCAGACGCACCGAAAACCGTTCTGCCACAAGATCCTCCGTTCGCGCCGACCCAACGTCCGGTGTGCGGATCGACAGACGAAAGTGTCTGCGACGGGCACCAGTGCCGGGCTGCGCGTGTTGTCTCCGACGATACACGCCGGCCGCCCGAAACAAGGGCGAAGCGGCCGGGGCGAAGTGAAATAAATTGTCGCTCAATGCGTTTCTGTGACCAAAACAGCTAGACCTGGGGTGGGCGGGCGCGCGCGTGATACCCTCGGGCAGGATGTTTTTGGTACATCCATTTGAATGAGAGAAGTTGAAGGTATGACACAGGGAACTGTGAAATGGTTTAACAGCGATAAGGGCTTCGGCTTTATCGCTCCCGACGGCGGCGCCGAGGACGTGTTCGTGCACTACTCGGAAATCAGCGGCAGCGGCTACCGGTCACTCGAGGAGAACCAGCGGGTTCAGTTCGAGGTCGGCCAAGGCGCGAAGGGGCCCCAAGCCATGGGAGTTACCACCATCTAGCTTGACGTGTTGGCACGGGTGGGCTGGCAGGATGCGTCCTGTCAGCCCATTTCATTTGCAGTCGCGAATTCGCGTTCACCGAACTCGCTGTGAACCAATAGATTTCGCCCACGTCGGGTGGGCGCAGACGAAAAATGCTGCCGGGTAAGCGATCAGGGTACGGTCCGGTTGTCGACGGATCAGCAACGACGCGAGTGCCCGGCGAGGTCGATCAGTCCGGCGGCGCCGGCGTCATCGACCCGATGAAGTACGTTTCACGCCCGGTCGGGTAACCACCGCCGTTGGTGGCGATGTGGACATGATCGTAGTGGTTGAGGGTTTCGTTGCCCAGGTCAGCGGTCCAACTCCCCGAGCGGATGCCGAGGTAGATCTTCTGCCGCCAGATGACGTGGTCGATTCCCCAGCGCTTGGCATTGGCCAGCGCCAATCCGGCGATCTGGTCGCCCAGTGCGATGCCCTCCGGGCTGGCGTGGTCGGGGATCATCACGTCGATCGCCAACCCGTTGGGGTGCCACCGCAGGGCGTCCTGCCGGAACCCGCCAATCGTTTTGATCTCCGGGAAAAGCACGCTGATGGCGCGGGCGGCCCAGATGGTCTTGATCTGCAGCCCCGACTCCGGTGCGACGCCCGTTGGCAGTGCTATCTGGAAGTCCTGGGCCGCCAGGGGTGCGTTGCCCGCCAGCATCGCCGCCTCGGCGGCACTGGCGATCTGCGGTCCGTTGGGCGCCGGTGTGCTGCTCTCCTGGCTGGTCGGCCGCGCGGCTGTGGGGGTTTCGGTGCAGCACGGCGTCTTGGGTTTGATGCCTTGGGCGTAGATCATGCCGGCCGAGAGCACCAGCGAGGCCACGATTGCCAGCACGCGTCCCCAAGTCTGGGTCGACGCGACTTTGCCCACGCAAGCACTCTAGTGTCAGATGGGGCCAATGTGGCAGTGTTTGACGGTTGTCCCGCAGGTTTTTTCTGCGCCCGGCGGCACTACGGTCAGTGGCCGGCTTCGATTGCGGCGACGACCTCGGCGGCGGGTGCGCCGCAACTCCGTCGCAGATCCACCGGACCGGCGGCCAGTAGGCCATCGATGCGCCGCTTCAGGCTGCCCGACGTGAGGTGGGCATACAGGTTCGCGCCGGGGCACGAAGTGCTCGGTGCGAAGTCGCGGTGGCTGGCCAGGGTTTCCGTGGAAACGCCGAATCTTTGTGCGGCCCATGCGAATACGATGGCGGTCCCGCGCAGTTGTGCTTCGGACACGGTTTCGGTGTCGAAATCGCCCTCGCACAGCACGAGGAAGTGGCCGGTCGGGTCGTAGTCCGTAGCCGTGTCGCCCACCAACTCCGTGGCCCGTAGCTCGTAGATGTTGCCGTTACGGTCGACGCTGGCGTGATACGCGATGTCGATCCACCCCTGCTGGTCCTGGTGGTAGCGCTGGTGCTGACGCAGCCGGCCGGGCGCGTTGCGGTTGTCGCCCAGCACGACGCCCGAGTGGTGCAGTGTCAACCGGGTGATGGTGTGCGGTGTGCCGCCCGATCGTGCCGGCCGGGCTCCCCAGGCGTCCCGGCACAGTAGCGCTGCCGAGGTCTCGGCCGGCGCCGGGGCCGGTACAGGCGGTGAAGCAGGCGTCGCGCTGGTGGGTGCCGTGGGTGAGGGGCCGGCGCCAGTGGTCGTGCTTGGACCGAGGCTCGGATGTGCGGTCGCGCAGCCGGCGAGGGCCGTGCTGGCGATGCCGGTCAGCGCGCCGCCGCCCACCAGTTTCAGCAGCCGCCGCCGGCTGACCCCATCGCGATGCTCCGCCGACCGGCTCACTTCCGGCCGGGCAGCTTCATCACGGTGCGCACAATCGGCAGCAGCGACTTCTGCCAGAGCGTCGACGGAAGCCCCAGCGGCGGATCGAGATTGAACACCCGCGCGGTGGCGATGGTCTGGGACTCGGTGTATTTCAGCAGGCCTTCGGGACCGTGCCTGCGGCCGACCCCGGAGATACCCATGCCACCCATCGGCGCGCTGAGACTGCCCCAGGCGAAGGCGTAGCCCTCGTTCACGTTCACCGTTCCCGAGCGCAGCCGGGCGGCGATGTCCTCGCCCTCCGCAGATGAGCCGGCCCACACGCTGGCATTGAGGCCGTACTCGGTGTCGTTGGCCTTCTCGACGGCCTCGTCCACGTCGGCGACCGGGTAGATCGAGACCAGCGGCCCGAACGTCTCGTTGGCGGCGCATTCCATTTCGGGCGTGACGTCGGTCAGCACGGTCGGCTCGTAGAACAGCGGGCCGACGTCGGGTCGCGGCCTGCCGCCCGCAATCACCGTGGCGCCCTTCGATGTTGCGTCGTTCACGTGATCGGTGACGGTGTCCAGCTGATCCTTGGAGATCATGCTGCCCATGTCGACCGAGAAGTCGTAGGAGGTGCCCAGCTTCATGTTGCGCACGGCTTCGCCGAACTTGCCGATGAAGTCGTCGGCGACGTCCTTCTCCACGTAGATCCGCTCAATGGAGATGCACAGCTGGCCGGCGTTGGAGAAGCAGGCGCGGGTGGCGGCCTTGGCGGCCTTGCCGAGGTTGGCCCCGCGCGTCACAATCATGGCGTTCTTCCCGCCGAGTTCGGCAGAGAATCCGATCAGCCGGCGCCCCGCCTGCTCGGCAAGATGGCTGCCGGTCTGCGACGAGCCGGTGAACATCAGATAGTCGCAGTTCTCGGTGATCGCGGTACCCACCACCGAGCCGGGACCCGGCACGATCGCGTACAGCGCCCGCGGCAGGCCGGCTTTGTACAACAGCTCCGCACAAGCCAACGCACAGTACGGAGTCTGGCTGTCCGGCTTCAGGACCACCGCGTTGCCGGCCAGCAACGCTGGCACCGAATCCGACGCCGTCAGGGTCATTGGATAATTCCACGGTGAGATCACGCCAACCACGCCCTTGGGCTGGTAGCAGACCGTCGTCTTGCCGATGGCCGGCAGCAGCGACTGCACCTGCTGGGGCTTGAGCAGGTCGCCGGCGACCCGCACGTAGTAGTTCGCGTTCGCCATCAGGTCGACGATTTCCTCCTGCGCCGCCCACCGGGCCTTGCCGGCCTCGGCCTGTAGCAGATCCATCAGGAAGTCGCGGTTCTCGATGACCAGGTCGCGGTACCGGCTGATGACCTCGATCCGCTCGGCGACCGGGCGTTTGGCCCATTCGGTCTGCGCCGCCCGGGCCTCGGCGAACGCCGCCGCGACGTCGTCGGCCGTCCCGATCGGGATCGTGGTCAGCGGTTTGCCCGTGAAGACCTCGTCGATCGTCTTGGTCGGGCGCTCGGAGACGTCCTTGATCGCGGCGAGTTGACGCAGGCGATCGAAGACCTCGGCGGTAGGTGCAGGCATTTCGCCACCTCTCGGAGAAGCACAGGCATTTGCCCTCAGCGTATAGCCGTTCAGCCGGCGGATATGCGTCGCGCGATCTCGCCGTACCGCTCGAAACGCTCCGAATCGCCCAGCGCGTTGTAGAGCACGAGCCGGGTGGCGGTGCCCGCGTACTTGGCGACCAGCGCCTCCGCCAGGCCGTCCCAGGTCGATTCGGTGGCGAAGGTGGCGATGTGGTCGTCGCTGATCTGGGCGGCCATCCCCGCGAAATCGCCGGCCTTCTGCCGCTCGCGGAGGCGGGCGGTGGTGCCCTCGAATCCGGCCTCGTCCAGGATGAACGCGTAATTGGGTGTGCTCGCGTAGAAGCTGAGGCTGGAGCGCACCAATTCCCGCTCCTTGTGGCGCTCTTCGTCGGTGTCGCCGACGATCGTCATGACCGGCACGATGACCGCGACGTCGGACGCCGGGCGGCCCGACTTCTCGGCCCCGGCGGCGACGTTCGGGACGACGTGGCGTGCCAGATACCCGGGTTCGCCGAGTGGATGCACGTGTACCCCGTCGGCGACTTCGCCGGCCATGCGCAACATCCACGGGTTGACCGCCGCAACGTCGACCTTGGGGTCGGGCGCCTCGATCGGCCCGGCGCTCCACTGCGGAGTGATGAAGTCCAGTTGATAGAACTCGCCGTGGTGGTCGAGTTTGCCCGTGCGGAACGCGGTGAAGCAGGCCTTGACGGCGCGCACGTAGTCCCGCAGCCGCGGACCGGGACGCTCGAACGGCATCCCGTAGCGCCGCACGACGTGGGTGCGTACCTGCGTGCCGAGGCCCAGCCGGAAGTTGCCGTTGCTCGCCTCCTGCAGCTCCCACGCGGTGGCCGCGGTCACGAACGGACTGCGCGGGAAGGCGACCGCGACGCCGGTGGACAGGGCCAGGCCCGGTGCCGCCGTGGCGGCCACGGCGGCGTTGAGGTAGGCGGTACGCCCGGTTTCGGTGAACAGCAGACCGGAGAATCCGGCGGCCTGCGCACGCGTTGCGACATCGCCGATCCGCGCCAAGGGCTGAGGGACGGTCATCAGGTCTACCTGCACGTTCGAACGGTACATCTCGCCCACCGCGCGCATCTCCGCGGCGACCCCCGTATCGTCGAAATTGTGTGTGGAGCCGCTGGTGAAGTGCGACTTGATGGCCAGGTGCCCGATGTGGCAGCAGTGGCAGCGATGGCTGCCGTGCTGTCGCCCCGGGGACCCGACGGGGCGGGTGCCTGGTCCCAGGGCCGGGTAGCGCTGGGGCATCGCCGCCTCAGCATCATCGACCTGTCCGAGGCGGGTGCTCAGCCGATGGTGGACGCCGAGCTGGGCCTGACGATCGCCTGGAACGGGTGCATCTACAACTACAAGGAGCTGCGGTCCGAGCTCGAAGGACACGGCTACCGGTTCTTCTCGCACAGCGACAGCGAGGTGCTGCTGAAGGCCTATCACCGGTGGGGCGACGACTTCGTCAGCCACCTGATGGGCATGTTCGCTTTCGCCATCGCCGAGCGGGACACCGGCCGGGTGCTGCTGGGCCGCGACCGGCTGGGCATCAAGCCCCTGTACCTGACCGAGGACGCGCACCGGATCCGGTTCGCGTCCTCGCTGCCGGCGTTGCTGGCGGGTGGCGGCGTGGACACCCGGATCGACCAGGTCGCGCTGCACCACTACATGACGTTCCACTCGGTGGTGCCGGCTCCGCTAACCATTTTGCGGGGGGTCCGCAAAATTCCGCCGGCCTCGCTGCTCGCGATCGAACCCGACGGTCGGCGCAACAGCACCACCTACTGGACGCCTGACTTCACCCGGCGCACCGACCGCTCCGACTGGTCGGAAACAGACTGGGAAGACGCGGTGCTGGAGTCCCTGCGCACTGCCGTGAAGCGGCGTTTGGTCGCCGATGTGCCGGTCGGCTGCCTGCTGTCCGGGGGCGTGGACTCCAGCCTGATCGTCGGCCTGCTCGCCGAGGCCGGCCAGCACGGCCTGTCCACCTTCTCCATCGGCTTCGAGTCGGCGGGCGGCGTCGAGGGTGACGAATTCAAGTGGTCCGACATCGTGGCCGAGCGTTTCGACACCAATCACCACCAGATCCGGATCGGAACCGAGCGGATGCTGCCCGCGCTTGCGGGCGCGATCGGCGCGATGAGCGAGCCGATGGTCAGTCACGACTGTGTGGCGTTCTACCTGCTCAGTCAGGAAGTGGCACGGCACGTGAAGGTCGTGCAGTCCGGTCAGGGCGCCGACGAGGTATTTGCCGGTTACCACTGGTACCCGCCGATGGGCGGCCCGGCCGCCGGCAACCTCGAGGGCGCCGTGGCGACCTACCGCAAGGCCTTCTTCGACCGCGACGCGGCGGGCGTGCGCGCGTTGCTGACGCCGGAGATGGTCGCACCCGACGATCCCAGCGAGCGATTCGTGGCCGAACATTTCGCCAGGGCGCATGCCGATACCGGCATCGACCGGGCGCTGCGGCTCGACACCACGGTGATGCTGGTCGACGATCCGGTGAAGCGAGTGGACAACATGACCATGGCCTGGGGTTTGGAAGGCCGGGTGCCGTTCCTCGACCACGAGTTGGTCGAGCTGGCGGCGACCTGTCCGCCGGAGTTGAAGATCGCCCACGACGGCAAGGGTGTGCTGAAACAGGCTGCCCGCCGGGTCATCCCGTCCGCGGTGATCGATCGCCCCAAGGGCTACTTCCCGGTTCCCGCGCTTACCCACCTCGAAGGGCCCTATCTCGAGATGGTCCGCGACGCCCTCTACGCACCGGTGGCCAAGGAGCGCGGCCTGTTTCGCGCCGACGCGGTCGAGGCGCTGCTGGCCGACCCGAACCGGAGGTTGACCCCGCTGCGCGGCAACGAGCTCTGGCAGATCGCGCTACTCGAGATGTGGCTGCAGCAGCACGGCGTCACGGGTGCCGCCGCATGAGCAGCCACGATCCCGCGCCGGAACACGAGGAACACGAGGAACACACCGAAGCCATCACGCTGGCTCTGCACGACGCGTCGCCGCCGGACCTGGTGGCCGCCATGAAGAAGAATGTCACACTCGAATTAGGTTGGGGCCGAATCATTTTCGGTCAGACCTTCGCCGACTCCGACACGCTGGCCGAGGTGTTGCGGCAAGAGGCGGTCGGCCGGCGCGACATCTGCATCTACGCTCGCGAGTCCCACGTCGTGGTCGCCGGCGCCTCGGCCGAGCTTTTCATCGATCCCAGCCACACCTATCGCCTCCGTTTCACCGGCACCGAGGACGAGGCCGTCCCGTCGCCGCCCGCCGCCACGGTGCGCTCGCTGCGCGATGAGAGCGAGGCCGACGCGATGAATCGCGTCTACGTCCGCTGCGGAATGGTCCCGGCGCCGGTCGAGACGATCTGGCACAACCACCAGCACGTGGAAGCGCTGACGTACCTGGTTGCGGTGCGTGACGACGACGGCGCGGTGGTGGGCACGGTCACCGGTATCGACCACGAGATCCTGTTTTCCGATCCGGAGGAGGGGTCCAGCTTGTGGAGCCTGGCGGTGGACCCGGCGGCCGGGCTGCCCGGGCTGGGTGAAGCGCTGACCCGCGCGCTGGCCGACCACTTCCGCCGCAAGGGCCGCGCCTACATGGATCTGTCCGTCGCGCACGACAATGCCGCAGCCATCGGCCTTTACGAAAAGCTGGGCTTCCGTCGTGTGCCGGTGCTGGCGATCAAGCGCAAGAACGCGATCAACGAGCCGCTGTTCACCCCGCCGCCGGAGACCATCGACGACCTCAACCCCTACGCCCGGATCATCGCCGACGAGGCCCTGCGCCGCGGCATCTGGGTGGAGGTGCTCGACGCCGAGACCGGCGAGATACGCCTTTCCCATGGCGGGCGCACCGTGATCACCCGGGAGTCGCTGTCGGAGTTCACGTCTGCGGTGGCGATGTGCCGCTGCGACGACAAGCGTCTGACGCGACGCCTCGTCGCCGATGTCGGCATCAACGTGGCCCGCGCCCGGCTGGCCACCTTCGACGATGCCGACTACGAATTCCTGACCGAGGTGGGTGAGGTCGTTGTCAAACCCACCCGCGGAGAGCAGGGCAAGGGCATCACCGTCGGGGTCACCGCCGAGAACGGCCCCGGCGAACTGGCGGCCGCCCTGGCGCGGGCCCGGGAACAGCACCCCGAAGTGCTGATCGAGCAGCGAATGAAGGGTGACGATCTGCGCCTGGTGGTGATCGACGGCCGGGTCGTCGCCGCGGCGTTGCGGATGCCGCCGGAAGTCATCGGCACAGGGGAGCACAGCATCCGGGACCTGATCGCGTCCGAGAGCCGCCGCCGTTCAGCGGCCACCGGCGGCGAGTCGCGGATACCGATCGACGAGATCACCGAGGCGACCGTCGCCGAATCGGGTTGGGGTCTGGACGATGTGCTGCCACAGGGAACCAGGCTGCGCGTCCGGCACACCGCCAATCTGCACCAGGGTGGGACGATCCACGACGTCACCGCACAGGTGAACCCGGAACTGTGCCGGGTTGCGGTGGCCGCCGCCGAGGCGATCGGCATCCCGGTTACCGGCATCGATCTATTGGTGCCCGACATCACCGGCACCGAGTATGTGTTCATTGAAGCCAACGAGCGGCCGGGGCTGGCCAATCACGAACCACAGCCCACGGCAGCGGCTTTCATCGATTACCTGTTTCCCGGTCGCCCGGGGCAACCGCCGGCCTGGACTCCCGAGGAGTCGGTGACTTCCGAGTCCCACTGAGACCGGAAGCCTGGACCAGTGCCGCCAGGACGGCGGACACCAGTAGCAGCGCCGCGACGTCACCCCACAGGTGCCCCAGCTGGTGGTCGCCGTGGAACGACTCGACCGCCATGATCACCGCGTGCACCAGGCTGGACCACACCGCGAACCAGATCAGGCTCAGATGGCTCGCCGGGTTGCGCGCTGCGTTGATCAGAAACACCCCGAGGGTGGCGTACACGCCGACGATCATCATGAAGTAGTCCGAGTGGTGCGGTGGCCCGGGGTGCCAGGCCCAGCCCGACGGCCAGATCACCGCAAGCGGGTAGACGAGCAGCATCACCGCACCGAACAGCACGAGTGCCAGTTGCAGAAGTTTGTAGGGTTTGGCGGGCGCGGCGGTAGTGGACATGGTGCACTCCTCATTTGTGCTGACAGCCAGGATTATCCGCGCAAATCGCGGCATTTTGGAGTATCGAAATCAAGGCGGTCCGGCAGCGCCGGACTTCGCTACGCGGCGGAAGCGAAACTCCGAAGGGATCAAGCGCTTTCGCGGTCTGGGCATGGCGCCGGTCGTGCGGACGCAAGAATTTCGCAAACACTTCGCGAGCAAGTCGCAAGTTCCGGCACGCAGCCTGGGTATATCGCCCGGCCACCCGCCGGGCGGACGGAATGGGGAGGTCGACGCGCAACACCGTGACATGAACGTCTGCCGTGAGATTCGCTGATCGGGTACGCGTTACGGACTATTCGGGGGCTTGGTTTGGTGCCGAAGTGCAGGTCACCGATGCTATGTTGACGACGCCGGTCCGTGATCGCATGACGGTTCCGCGCTCGCTGGTCTTGCGCTTGACCCATCTAGCTGGGTGGTTAGGAGTACGAGTGAGTAACAATCCGTTCGATGACGACAACGGGCGCTTCTTCGTGTTGATCAACGACGAGGAGCAGCACAGCCTTTGGCCGACATTCGCCGATATTCCGGCCGGTTGGCGGGTGGTTTATGGCGAGGCGGATCGGGCGGCCTGCCTGGAATACGTCGAGCAGAACTGGACTGATATCCGGCCCAAGAGCCTGCGGGACAGATTGGCACAGGATACGGGCGCCTGAGTTCTCGGCCGTCCGGGGGTTTTGGCGGCACCATGACAACGCTGCGAGGTGAACCCGATACCGGGGCATCGCCGGAACCAGAGGACGCGAGCAGCCGTACCGGCTCCATCGAAAAGGTCCTGGCGGACATATTCGCCCAGGTGCTCGGTGTCGAGTCACACCGGTTGGTCGGCGTCGACGATTCCTTCTTCGACCTGGGCGGGGATTCCCTGTCGGCGATGCGGGTGATCGTGGCGGTCAACGCCACCCTGGGCGCGGATCTGCGGGTGGGCGCCTTGTTCGACGCGCCAACGGTCGCGCAACTGGCCGCCCGCATCGCGGGGGATTCGGGTCGCCTCAAGCCGTTGCGTGCGGTGCCACGACCGGCGGTGGTGCCGCTGTCGTTCGCGCAGAGCCGGCTGTGGTTCATCGACCAACTTCAGGGGGCCTCACCGGTTTACAACCGTGCGGTGGCGCTGCGGTTACGGGGGCGGCTCGACACCGAAGCCCTGGCATCGGCGGTGAAAGATGTGGTGGGGCGCCACGAAAGCCTGCGCACCGTGTTCTCGGCCGTCGAAGGTGTGCCCCGCCAGGTGGTGATTCCGCTGGCCAGGGCCGACCTCGGCTGGCGGGTGATCGACGCAACGGGATGGTCGGCCGACGACCTCAAGCCGGCCATCGAGGAGACGGCCCGCGGCTGCTTCGACCTGGCAACCGAAATACCCTTTCGCGCAACCCTTTTCAAGGTCAGCGCGGAAGAGCACGTATTGGTTGTCGTCGTTCACCATATTGCCGGGGACGGCTGGTCGATCGGCGTGCTGGCCGGTGATGTCATCGTCGCCTTCACCAGCCGGGGTGCGGGGCAGCCTCCGGACTGGACCGACTTACCGGTGCAATACATCGATTACACGCTGTGGCAGCGGGAAAACCTCGGCGATCTGACCGATCAGAGCAGCCCGCTGGCCGCTCAGGTGCGGTACTGGGAAACCGCGCTCGCGGCGATGCCGCAACGCCTCGAGTTGCCGACCGATCGCCCGTACCCGGCGGTTGCCGACCATCACGGCGACCAGATCGTCGTGGAGTGGCCCGCGGACCTGCAGCGGCGCATCCGTGACCTCGGCCGCGCCCACAACGCGACCAGCTTCATGGTGGTGCAGGCAGCCCTTGCCCTACTGCTGTCCCGGCTGAGTGCCAGTCCCGATGTGGCGGTGGGGTTCCCGATCGCCGGTCGTAGCGACGCCGCGCTCGACGCGCTGGTGGGCTTCTTCGTCAACACCCTGGTGCTGCGGGTCGACCTGTCCGGCGATCCGACCTTCGCCGAGCTGCTCGCCCAGGTGCGGGCCCGCAGTCTCGCCGCCTACGAGCATCAGGACGTGCCCTTCGAGGTGCTCGTCGACCGGCTCAACCCACCCCGTTCGCGCACCCATCATCCATTGATCCAGGTGATGCTGAACTGGCAGAACAATGACCCGACCACCGGCCTGGTCGCGGGGGACCTGCAGATCACGCCCATACCGGTCGACACCCACACCGCCCGCATGGATTTGGCGCTCTCCCTGGTAGAGCGCGTCACGGATACCGGTGAGCTGGGCGGCATCGGTGGGCGGGTGGAGTTTCGCACCGACGTGTTCGACGCGACCACCATCGAAACACTGGTCGTGCGGCTTGCGACGGTGCTGACCGCCGCCACCGCGGATCCGGGCCGGCGGCTCTCGTCGATCGATCTGCTCGACGCCGCCGAGCATGAGCGGCTCGCGCGGTGGGGCAACCGGGCCGCGCTGACCAGCCCAACACCAGCGGCGGAATCGATTCCGGCGGTATGGGCCAACCAGGTGTCCCATCGCCCTGCGGCCGTTGCGGTCACCTGCGGTGGCCGCCCATGGACCTACCTCGAGATCGAGGAAGCCGCGAATCGTCTGTCGCACTTGCTCGCCCGCTGCGGGGCCGGTCCCGGAACGTGTGTGGCCCTGTTGGTGGAGCGTTCGGTGCAGGCCGTCGTTGCCATCCTGGCGATCCTGAAGACGGGTGCGGCCTACTTGCCCCTTGATCCGGGCCTGCCCGAGGCGCGGGTGCAATTCATGATCGGTGATGCAGCGCCGGTCGCCGCGGTCACCGGTCCGGGTCTGGCCGGTCGGCTTGCCGGATACGAGCTGACGGTGATCGACGCGGAAGGCACGCGCCTGGATGCATGCCCGAAGACGTCCCTGCCGGTGCCGTTCGCCGACGAGATCGCCTACATCATTTACACCTCCGGCACCACGGGGGTGCCCAAAGGCGTTGCCATTTCCCATCACAACCTCACTCAGCTGATCATGTCGCTGGACGTCGGGTTGCCCCCGGCGGCCGAACAGGTGTGGTCGCAGTGGCATTCGTACGTTTTCGACTTCTCGGTGTGGGAAATCTGGGGAGCCCTGCTGCGCGGCGGCAGGCTGGTCGTCGTACCCGAATCGGTGGCGTCCTCGCCGCCGGCATTCGCGGACCTGCTGTTATCCGAGGATGTCAATGTGCTGACGCAGACACCTTCTGCGGTCGGCCTTTTGGCGCCCGAGCAGCTGGAATCGGTTGCGGTACTGATGGGCGGTGAACCGTGTCCGGCCGAGGTGGTGGATCGCTGGGCACCGGGCCGGGTACTGGTCAACGCTTACGGACCGACCGAAACGACGATCTATGTCGCTTTGAGCGCGCCGTTGACCGCCGGGGTGGGGGCGGTGCCGATCGGGTCACCGGTCGATGGTGCGGCGCTGTTCGTCCTGGACGAGTGGCTGCGTCCGGTACCGCCCGGAGTGGTGGGCGAACTTTACGTGGCCGGTGCCGCGGTCGGATACGGGTATCTACGCCGAGGCGGATTGACGGCGTCGCGGTTTGTGGCCTGTCCGTTCGGCGGCTCAAAGGCACCAGGCGGGCGGATGTACCGCACCGGGGATCTGGTGTGCTGGCGTCCCGACGGACAGCTCAATTACGTCGGCCGGGCCGACGAACAGGTCAAAATCCGGGGCTACCGCATCGAATTGGGGGAGGTGCAGGCGGCGCTGGGCGCCCTGGACGGGGTCAAGCAGGCGGTCGTGGTCGCCCGGGAGGACCGCCCCGGCGACAAGCGCCTGGTCGGTTACGTCACCCCGACGGCTTCCGGTGCCGTCGAACCCGCCAAGGCGCGCGCGGACCTCGCCGAACGCCTGCCCTCCTATTTGGTGCCCGCCGTCGTCGTGGTGGACGCGTTACCACTGACGGTCAACGGCAAGCTCGACACCGACGCGCTGCCGGCACCGCAGTACCAGGACGGCGAAAACTACCGTGCCCCGGCTACTCCCACCGAAGAAATCATCGCCGGCATCTATGCGCACGTGCTGGGCCTGCCGCGGGTCGGGGCCGACGAGTCGTTCTTCGACCTGGGCGGGGATTCACTGATGGCCATGCGGGTCACGGCCGCGATCAACGCCGCCCTGGGTGCCGCGGTCACGGTCCGTACGTTGTTCGACGCACCGGCGATCACCCAGTTGGTGCCGCGGATCGCAACGGGCGGACGACGCCCGCTGCCGCTGACCGCCGCCGAACGGCCCGCGGTGATACCGCTGTCATTCGCCCAGAAACGATTGTGGATCATCGATCAATTCGGGGGGCCCGCACCGGTTTACAACATGGCGGTGGCCCTGCGGTTGAGCGGGGACCTCGACACCGGCGCACTGCGTGCGGCGCTGACCGACGTGATAGCCCGGCACGAAAGCCTGCGCACGGTGTTCCCCGCGGTCGACGGCGTACCGCAACAGGTTGTGCTTGCCACCCAGCGTGCCGACTTCGGTTGGCAGGCCTTGGATGCCGCGGACTGGCCGGCGGACCGGCAGGAGCAGGCGATCGCTGCGACAGCGCGGCGCAGTTTCGAGCTGGGGACTGAAATTCCTTTGCGAGCGACGCTTTTCCGGACCGGCAACCGCGAGCACGTGCTCGCGATGGTGGTGCACCACATCGCCGGAGACGGCTGGTCGGTGGGTGTGCTGGCCGCCGACCTCGGGACGGCGTATGTCAGCCGTTGTGCTGGACGAGCCCCGGACTGGGCCGAACCCGCCTTGCAATACGCCGATTACACGCTGTGGCAGCAGGCCAGCCTCGGTGATCCGGACGACCGCGGCGGGGCGCTGGCGGCCCAACTGGAATATTGGCAAGACGCGCTGGCCGCGCTTGCGCCCCATCTGGACCTGCCGACCGACCGTCCTTATCCTTTGGTTGCCGACCATCGCGGCGACAAGATCGGGGTGGACTACCCGGCCGATTTGCAGCAGCGGATACACACGGTTGCCCACGCCCACGGCGTGACCAATTTCATGCTGGTGCAGGCCGCGCTGGCGTTGCTGCTGTCGCGACTCGCCGGCACCACCGATGTTCCGATCGGCTTTCCCATCGCCGGTCGTGGTGACCCGGCACTCGATGGCGCGGTCGGGTTCTTCGTCAACACGCTGGTGCTACGCGTCGACCTCACCGGAGATCCGACCTTCGCCGAACTGCTGAACCGGGTGCGAGCGCGCAGTCTGGCCGCCTACGAAAACCAGGACGTGCCGTTCGAGGTGCTGGTCGAGCGCCTCAATCCGGCCCGCTCGTTGACTCATCACCCGCTGGTGCAGGTAATGCTGGCCTGGCAGAACAACATTCCGCCGAAGCTTGCATTGGGTGACCTCGACGTCAGCCCGGTTCCCGTCGAAACGCACACCGCCCGCATGGATCTGGCTTTCTCGCTAATGGAGCGTTTTCGCGAGGGCGGCGAACCCGACGGGATCGGCGGGACGGTGGAGTTCCGCACCGACGTCTTCGACGCAGCCAGCATCGAGGCGCTGGTGCGGCGGTTGGCGACGGTACTGGATTCGGTGACGGCTTACCCCAACCGCCGGTTGTCGTCGGTCGACATCCTTGATGCCGACGAGCGCGTTCGGCTGGACCGCTGGGGAAACCGGGCGGTGCTGACCCAACCCGCACCCCCCGCGATCTCCATTCCGGCGGCTTGGGCCGCTCAGGTCGCACGGACCCCCACCGCGGTAGCCCTGACCTGCGCCGGGCGCTCGTGGACGTACCGCGAACTGGACGAGGCCTCGAACCGATTGGCGCACAAACTCTCCGGCCTGAAGGTCGGGCCGTCGGCACGGGTGGCGTTGATGTTCTCGCGTTGCGCCGAGGCGATCGTGGCGATGACGGCAGTACTGAAGACGGGCGCGGCGTATGTTCCGGTCGACCCGGCGTTACCGTCGTCCCGGATCGCGTTCATGATCTCCGATGCGGCAGCCGTGGTCGCGCTCACCACGGCCCAATGGGCCGGCCGGCTGGACGGATACGCCCTGCCGGTGATAGATGTCGCCGAGCCCACGATCCAGGCCTGTCCCGCGACACCGTTGCCCGCGCCGAGCGCGAGCGACGTCGCCTACCTGATCTACACCTCCGGCACCACCAGCGCCGTGGCCTCAAGTCCTTCGGTCGCCAATACCCCGACCGCGGAGGGTGTTTGAGTCAACACGTCGATGTGTTCGGAGACCAGCAATGCGTGAAAGTCGGTCGGCGAACCCGCCACCTCTTCCGGCACGACGACCAGCCGGCCGCCGAACAGCAAGGTGCCCCAGACCTCCCATACCGAAACGTCGAATGAATAGGAGTGCCATTGCGTCGCCGCGAACAGGCCGTGCACTGGAACCGATTGGCGCACAAACTCTCCGGCCTGAAGGTCGGGCCGTCGGCACGGGTGG